>JAPSIR010000074.1 GCA_031178625.1 Cellulomonas sp. | reverse complement strand
GGGGCGGCCGCCGCGGCGCTGCTGGCGCGGGTCCGCGAAGACGGGACTGCTGTTGAAGACGGGATTCGCCATGAGGGCTCCTGGTCGTGATCGGCCGGGGACGTGCTGGTCGACAACGTAACCAACGCCGGCGGTGCCCGTCGCGTTCCCTCATCCCACCCTGAGTCGCGGGTCGTCCCCGGGGATGAGTCCGGGCCCCCCGAATGGTCCCCCGGACGGTGCCGGGCGCGCCGCGCCCGGGCCTACGTTCGAGACGTCCGCACGACCGTCGACCAGGGGAGCCCGGCGCCATGATCGAGGCGCAGTCACTCACGAAGCGCTACGGCCGCACCACGGCCGTGGACGACATCTCCTTCACCGTCCGTCCCGGCGCCGTCACGGGGTTCCTGGGCCCGAACGGGGCCGGCAAGTCCACGACGATGCGCATGGTCGTCGGCCTCGACCGCCCCAGCCACGGGTCCGTCACCGTGTCCGGCACGCCGTACGGCCGGATGCGCGCACCGCTGACCGAGGTCGGCGCCCTGCTCGACGCGAAGGCCGCCCACCCGGGCCGCACGGCGCGCCAGCACCTGCGCACGCTCGCCGCCACGCACGGCATCGGCGACAAGCGCGTGAACGAGGTCATCGACCTGGCCGGTCTCGGGTCCGTCGCGAACAAGCGGGTCAAGGGCTTCTCGCTCGGCATGGGGCAGCGCCTCGGCATCGCGGCCGCGCTGCTCGGCGACCCGCACACGCTCATCCTCGACGAGCCCGTCAACGGGCTCGACCCCGAGGGCGTGCTGTGGGTGCGCGGCCTGGTCAAGCACCTCGCCCGCGACGGCCGGACCATCTTCCTGTCCTCGCACCTGATGAGCGAGATGGCCGTGACGGCCGACCACCTGCTCGTCATCGGGCGCGGCAGGATCGTCGCCGACGGACCGGTGCGGGAGGTCATCGACCGGGCGACACGCACCACCGTGCGCGTGCGCTCGCCGCACGCCACCGAGCTGGCCGCGCTGCTCGCCGGGCCTGACGTCACGGTCGACGCGGTCGAGCCCGGGGTGCTCGACGTGCACGGCCCCACCGCGGCCGCCGTCGGCGAGGTCGCCGCCGCCGCGCGCCTCGTCCTGCACGAGCTGACGCCCGTCACGGGCTCGCTCGAGGACGCGTACATGTCCCTCACCTCGGACCTCGTCGAGTACCGCTCGGGCGGCGGCGCCGACGGTGCGACCGAGTCCGCCCCGACCGCCACGGAGGTGGCCCGATGACCGCCACGACCGCTCCCGCCTCGGCGCCCGCCGCCGGGTCGCCGGCGCCCGCCCGGCCGGCCCAGCCCGGCGTCCGCGTGACGTTCCCGCACACCGTCCGCGCCGAGTGGATCAAGCTCTGGAGCCTGCGTTCCACCTACTGGACCCTCGCGGTCACGCTGCTGCTCTTCGTGGGCGGGTCCGCGCTGAGCGCCGTCTCCATCGCGCAGGTCCCCGAGCTGGTCGGCGACGCGGCCGCGGGGTCCGTGCCGATCGTGCAGCAGGTCCTCATGCCCGGTCTGCTCCTGGGCCAGCTGCCGCTGCTGGTCCTCGCCGCCCTGACGGTGACCGGCGAGTACGCGACCGGGGCCGCGCGCTCGTCGTTCGCGGCCGTGCCGGCCCGCGTCCCCGTGCTGCTGGCGAAGGCCGTCGTCGTGGCCGTGGTGGCCGCGCTGACCACCGCCGTCGGCGTCGCCGTCGCCGTGCTCGTGGCCGGGGGCATCGCGGACGTCACCACGCCCGACTGGGGGGCGCCGTACGTCGTGCACGTCGTGCTCGGCGTGCTCCTCTACGCGGTCGGGGCGGCGCTGCTCGGCCTCGCCGTCGGCGCGGTGCTGCGCAGCTCGGCCGCCGCCATCACGTCCGTGATCGGCCTCGTGCTGATCGTCGAGAACGTCCTGACGATGCTCCCGTGGGAGCCGCTCGAGTGGGTCCGGCCCCTGCTGCCCTCGCGGGCAGGGATGACCATCACGCAGACCCCGGAGCAGGCGGCGGCAGCCGCCGACATGGGGCTGGCGTTCGCGCCGAGCCCGTGGGGCGGCTACGCGATCCTGCTCGGCTGGGTCGTCCTCCTCGGCACGGTCGCGGCGGTCCGCCTCCGCACGCGCGACGCCTGACCCCACATCGCCCGCGGGGCCGGTCGGAGGGGCCGGCACCCGCGGGACCAGCACGACGCGCCGGCACCCCGGTGGGGGGGTGCCGGCGCGTCGTCGTCGTGCGGCGGGACGGCGGCGCCGCCCCGCCCGTGGCTCAGGCGGCGTGCTTCGCGGCGTGCCGCTGCGCGCGGCGGGCCGACCGTCGCTCGGCCCGCGCGACGCGCCGCGTCCGCCCCCGGTCCTGTGCACGCACCAGCAGCGTGTACAGCACCGGCACGAGCACGAGCGTGAGCAGCGTCGAGGTGAAGAGCCCGCCGATGACGACGATCGCGAGCGGCCGCGAGATGAACACCCCGCCGCCGGTGAGGCCCAGCGACATCGGCAGCAGCGCGAAGATCGTCGCCGCGGCCGTCATGACGATGGGCCGCAGCCGCTTGCGCGCGCCCTCCATGACTGCGTCGTCGAGGTCGCGCCCGCGGTCGCGGTACTGGTTGACCAGGTCGATGAGGACGATCGCGTTGGTCACGACGATGCCGACGAGCATGAGCACGCCGATGAGCGCCGGGACGCCCAGCGGGGTGCCGGTCAGCAGCAGGCCGGCGAGCGCACCGGTCGCCGCGAACGGCACGGACACCATGAGCACGACCGGCTGCAGCAGCGACCGGAAGGTCGCGACCATGACGACGTAGACGATGGCGATCGCGATGAGCAGCGCCAGGCCCAGGTCGGCGAACGCGTCCTCCTGGTCGGCCGCGACGCCGCCGACCTCGACGCTCGCGCCGGCCGGCACCTCGACGTCCTCGAGCGCCGTGCGCAGCTCCGCGGTGAGCGCCCCGAGGTCCTGCCCGACGGGCGTCGCGGAGACCGTCGCCGCTCGCCGGCCGTCGATGCGGGTGACGGAGACGGGCACCTCGACGGTCTCGACCGACGCCACCGCCGTCAGGGGCACGACGCCGGCCGGCGTGGGCAGCACGAGCTGCTCGAGCTCGGCGACCGTGGCGGGCGCCGCGGTGGCGACGACCGTCACGTCCAGCGGGCCGGTGCCCAGGTCGACCGTGCCGACCGGCTGCGGGCTCAGCAGCCCGGCCACGGTCCCGACGACGGCCGTCTCGGTGAGGCCCGCGGCGGCGGCTGCCGCGCGGTCGACCGTGACCCGCACGGTGGGCTGGTCGGCGGCGAGGTTGTTCGTGACGTCGGTGGTGCCCTCGACGCCGGCCACGACCTCCTGCACGCGCGACGCGAGGTCGGCGAGCTCGTCGGTGTCGTCCGCCTGCACGACGACGTCGACGGTGGACGAGCCGAACGCGGCGTCCGCGCCGGCGACGACGACCTCGCCGTGCGTGCCGTCGGTGAGGTCCGCGACGGCCTCCCGCACGTCCGCCTCGACCGCGGCGTTGTCGCCGTCGGCTGCGAGCGTCAGCGCGTAGCTCGCCCGCGGCGCACCGCCCCCGCCGCCGAAGGCCGCCTCGACGCCGCCGGCCGACCCGACGGTCGTCTGCACGGTCTCGACGCCCTCGACGCCGATGAGCCGCTCCTCGGTCTCGCGCGCCGCGGCGTCCTGCGCCTCGAGCGACGTGCCGGCGGGGAACGTCTCGGTCACGGTCAGGGTGTCCTGGCCGGCGTCGCCGAGGAAGTTCGTCTCGAGCCGCGTGGACAGGCCGACCGTGCCCACGAGCACCGCGACGGCCGCCAGGACGGTGAGCACCGGGTGCGCGAGCGAGCCGCGCAGGGTGGCCAGGTAGCCGCGCTGCATCCAGCCGCGCCGCTCCTTCTCCTCCGCTGCCGTGCGGCGCGCCTCCGCCTCGGCGGCGTCGCCGCCGTCGGCCTTCACGAACCAGTAGGCCAGCACCGGGACGATGGTCAGCGAGACGACGAGCGACGCGGCGAGCGCGATGGCGGTCGTGATCGCGAACGGCCGGAAGAGCTCGCCGACCATGCCGCCGACGAGCGCGATGGGCAGGAAGACGGCCGCCGTGGCGACCGTCGCCGCGGTGATCGCCGACGCGACCTCGCGCACGGCCGTCGTGATGGCGTCGCGCTTCGGCTCGCCGTACGACAGGTGCCGCTTGATGTTCTCGATGACGACGATGGAGTCGTCGACGACGCGCCCGATCGCGATGGTCATCGCGCCGAGCGTCAGGATGTTGAGCGAGTAGCCGCCGACGTTCAGGCCGATGAACGTGACCAGCAGCGAGAGCGGGATCGAGATCGCCGACACGAGCGTCGAGCGGACCGAGCGCAGGAACAGCAGGATCACGATCACGGCGAACACGAGGCCGAGCCCGCCCTCGGTGGCGAGCCCCTCGATGGACTCCTCGATGAACGGCGCCTGGTCGAACACGACCTCCACGTCGACGCCGTCGCCGAGCTGCGCGCGCACCTCGTCGACCGCCTCCTGCGCGCCGTGCGAGACGTCCACCGTGTTGCCGGCCGGCGTCTTGGTCAGGGCGACCGCGAGCGCGGGCGCGCCGTCGAGGCGCGAGAAGGACGTCGGCGGCACGGGGGCCACGACGACGTCCGCGACGTCGCCCAGCGCGACCGGCTCGCCCGTCGCGGCGCCGAGCAGCGGCAGCGCCTCCAGGTCCGCGACCGATGTGATCTCCGAGCCGGCCTGCACCGACAGGGTCAGGTCGCCGTCGGTGACGGTGCCGGTGGGCAGCACGAGGCCGTTGTCCTCCAGGACCGTCTGCACGGCGGTCGGGGACAGCCCGGCGGCGGTGAGCGCCGGCAGGTCGAGCGTGACCGTGACGGCCTGCTCGGCGACGCCGGAGACGCTCACGTCCCGGATGCCCTCGACCTGCTCGAGCCGCGGCACGAGCGTCTCCTCCACGGCCCGCGCGAGCGCCGCGGCGGGGTCCTCGCCCGCGGCGACGTCGTCGGGGGTGCCCGCGACGGCGAGCTGGACGACCGGCAGGTCGTCGATGGACCCGGTGATGACGGTCGGCTCGACGCCCTCCGGCAGCTGCGAGCGGATGCGGTCGACCGCGCGCTGCACGTCCTGCGCGGCCGCGTCGACGTCGATCCCGTACGTGAGCTGGACGGTCGTCGTCGACACCGAGGTGGACGACGTCGACGTGACCGACTCGACGTCGTCGACCGCGGAGATCGCCTGCTCGATCGGCTCGGTGAGCTGCGTCTCGACGAGCTGCGGGGACGACCCGGGGTCGACCGCCACGACGACCGCCGTGGGGATCTGCAGCGACGGGATCAGCTCGGACTTCAGCGATCCGAGGCTGATCCAGCCGAAGACCGCGATCGCCACCGTCAGGAGCGCGACGACGGAGCGGTTGGCGAGGGACAGCCGGGCGAGCCGGGACATGGGTCCTCCGGGAGGCGGCCGGCGGGCGCCGGTCCGGGCGAGGGGGTCGGGCAGACGCATCGCGGAACGACCGCCCCGGGTGACGGGTTCCCGCCGCGGGGCGGTGCGTGGCCATCGTCACACAGCCCTGGCGAGGCGGGGCGGGCGCGCGCACCGGTCGCCGCGGACCGACCGCCGACCGACGGAGGTTAGGCTCACCTATGTGACGCTCCCCGGTCCCGCCGCCGCACCTGACGCCCCCGCCCACGCCGCACCGCCCGCCCGGCGCCGCCCCGCGCCCGTGCTGGCGCAGGTGGTGCGCACCGAGCGGCTGACGCCGCGGCTGGCGCGCGTCGTCGTCGGGGGTCCCGGCATGGCGCCGTTCGAGACCCCGGTGCACGCCGACTCCTACGTCAAGCTCGGCTTCGCCCCGCCCGGGCCGCGCCCGCTGGGTCTGGACGGCCGCGTCGACGGCGAGGCGCTCAGGGCGGCCCTCCCGCCCGGCGAGGAGGTGCGCCTGCGCGCGTACACGGTGCGGGCCTACGACCCCGCCACCCGCGAGCTCACGATGGACTTCGTCGTCCACGGCGACGAGGGCCTCGCCGGTCCCTGGGCGGTGGCCGCGCAGCCCGGCGACGAGGTCCTCGTCCTCGGGCCCGGCGGCGCGTGGTCCCCCGACCCGACGGCCGCCGCGCACCTGCTCGTCGGGGACGCGAGCGCGCTGCCCGCGATCGCCGTGGCCCTCGAGCGGCTGCCCCGGGACGCGGCCGGGCTCGCCGTGCTCGAGGTGCACGACGCCGACGAGCAGGTCCCCCTGGACGCGCCGCCCGGGGTCGAGGTGCGCTGGGTGCACACCGGCACGGGCGTGCCGGGCGTCGCGCTCGTGGACGCCGTCCGGTCCTGGCCGTGGCCCGCGGAGCGCGTGTGCGCGTTCGTGCACGGCGAGGCGGGCGCCGTGAAGGAGCTGCGCGCCTACCTGCGCGCGGAGCGCCGTGTCGCGCGCGGCGACCTGTCCATCTCCGGGTACTGGCGCCTCGGCGCCGACGACGAGGGCTGGCGCGCCGCGAAGCGCGACTGGGCCGCGCAGATCGAGGCGGCGGAGGCCGCGGCCGGCCTCGACTGAGCGCGGGGGCGGCTCAGCGGTAGTACGTGCCGATGAGCTGGCCGTCCAGCTCGTGCACCGCCACGTCCAGGTCGTAGACGTCGGAGAGCACCTCCGGCCGCACGACCTCGGCGGGCGGGCCGTCGTGCGCGACCCGGCCGTCCTTCATCGCCACGATCCGGTCCGACCAGCAGGACGCGACGTTGATGTCGTGCAGCACGACGACGACGGTCTTGCCGAGCTCGTCGGTGGCGCGCCGCAGCAGTCGCATCATGCCGACCGCGTGCCGCAGGTCCAGGTTGTTCAGCGGCTCGTCGAGCAGCACGTGGTCGGTGTCCTGGCACAGCACCATCGCCACGAAGGCGCGCTGGCGCTGCCCGCCGGACAGCTCGTCGAGGAACCGGTGGGCGAACGGCTGCAGGTCGAGGAAGTCGAGCGCGCGCGCGACGTGGGCGCGGTCCTCGACGGTGTACCGGCCCTTGCCGTGCGGGTACCGGCCGAACGTCACGAGGTCGCGGACCGTCAGGCGCGAGCCCACGTGCGCGTCCTGGCGCAGGATCGCCAGGCGCCGCGCGAGCACGTCGCTGCGCGTGGTCGCCACGTCCATGCCGTCGACGCGCACCGTGCCGGCGTCGGCGGGCAGCAGGCGGGACATGATCGACAGCAGCGTCGACTTGCCGGCCCCGTTCGGGCCGATGAGGGCGACCAGGCCGCCGTCCGGCACGTCGAGCGTGACGTCGTCGACGACGGTCGTGGTGCCGTAGCGCTTGGTGACCCCGCGGACCTCGATCACGCGTGCTCCTTCGGTGGGACGGACGGGGACGGGCGGACGCTCACCGCGCCGCCCCGCGGACGAGCAGGACGAGGAACAGGACCCCGCCGACGAGCTCCACGACCACGCCGAGGCTCGTGTCGAAGCCGAGCGCGTGCTCGAGCACGACCTGGCCGGCGACGAGGAGGAGCGTCGACACGAGCGCCGCACCGGGCAGCGCCCACGCGTGCCGGTGCGTGCCGAGCACGACGTACGCGACGTTCGCGACGAGCAGACCGAGGAAGGTCACCGGGCCGACGAGCGCGGTGGACGCGGAGACGAGCACGGCGACGACGACCAGGACCTCGAGCACCGCGCGCCGGTACGGCACGCCGAGCCCGGTCGCGCACTCGCGGCCGAGCGCGAGGACGTCGAGCACGTGCCGGCGGTGCCACGCGAGGGCGCAACCGGCGACGACGAGCGCGGCCGTGATGCCGAGCAGCGTGTCGTCGACCGCGTTGAACGACGCGAACAGGCGGTTGGTGAGGACCGCGAACTCGTTCGGGTCCATGATCCGCTGCAGCATGCCGGACACGCTGCGCAGCAGCGTGCCGAGCACCACGCCGACGAGCAGCAGCAGGTGCAGCGAGCGCCGCCGCCCGCCGAACAGCCACCCGAACAGCGCGAGCGCGCAGCCCACCATCACGACGACCTGGGCGAGGAACATGCCGGTCGCGGGCAGCGCGGCCAGGGCGGCCCCGCCGAGGACGAACACGAGCACGGTCTGGACGAGGCCGAACATCGCGTCCATGCCGAGCAGCGACGGCGTGAGGATGCGGTTCGCGGTGACGGTCTGGAAGAGCACGGTCGCGACGGCCACGGCGGTGCCGACCACGGCGAGGCCCGCGAGCTTCGTCGCGCGGAACGGCAGCACGAACGCCCACGACCCGGTGGCCCCGACCGTGAGGAACGCGGCCGCGGCAGCGAGGACGAGCACGGCCAGGACGGCCAGCACGAGGCCCGGACGGGGTCGGCGGCGGACGGCCGCGGGCAGCGCGGTGCCGGCGCGCGCGGCGAGGTCAGCCGACACGGCCGGCCCCGGTGTCGCGGCGCAGCAGCAGCCAGAGGAACAGCACCGACCCGACCACGCCGACGACGACGCCGACCGGCACCTCGTAGGGGTACCGGACGAGGCGGCCGAGCAGGTCGCACGCGAGCACGAGCCCGGCGCCGAGGGCGGCCACCCACGGCAGCGCGCGCCGCACGTCGTCCCCGCGCAGCAGGCTCACGACGTTCGGGACGACGAGGCCGAGGAACGGGACGACGCCGACCGTGACGACCACGACGGCCGACACGACGGAGACGAGCACGAGCCCGAGCGTCATGGTCCGCCGGTGGTCGAGGCCGAGGTTCGTGGTGAACGCCTCGCCGAGGCCGGCGACCGTGAACCGGTCGGCGGCGACGTACGCGACGACGGCGAGCGCGCCTGCGACCCACAGGGTCTCGTAGCGGCCGGCGAGGACGCCGGAGAAGTCCCCGGTCGACCAGGCCCCGAGCGCCTGCAGCAGGTCCGTCCGGTACGCGACGAACGTGGCCACGGCGGCGACGACGCCGCCGAGCACGATGCCGACGAGCGGCACGACGAGCGGCGAGCGCAGCGGCACGCGGCGCAGCACCGCGAGGAACAGGGCCGTGCCCGCGAGCGCGAAGGCGGTCGCGGCGACGATCTTGCCCGCGACCGGCAGCGCCGGGGCGACGATCGTGACGGTGAGCAGGCCGAGGAGCGCGAACTCGACCGTGCCGGTGGTCGACGGCTCGGCGAACCGGTTGCGCGCGAGCATCTGCATGATCGTGCCGACCACGGCCGTCGACGCCCCCGCGAGCAGCAGCGCCGCCGTGCGCGGGCCGCGGCTCACGGCGAGGAGGCCCCACGCGTCGGCGTCGAGCCGCAGCAGGGCCTCCGGGCGCACGTCCGCGACGCCGACGAACAGGCTGACGACCGCGAGCACGGGCAGGGCGCACGCGGCCACGACGAGCACCCACCGCCCGCTGCAGGCGGTCGGGGCGGCCGGTGCGGCGGGTGCGGACGCAGGGCGCGGCCGGCCCCCGGTGGGTGCACCGGGGGCCGGCCGCGTCGCGGGCGAGGTCGTGGTCACCGCACGCCGAGGGCGGTGGCGATCTCGTCGGTCATGCCCTGCAGCGTCGGCAACCCGCCGTTGACGACGTACCAGGCGGCGCCGTCGAGTTGGACGACGTGGTCCTGCTGCCAGGCGGGCGTGCCGTGCACGAGCGGGTTGTCGAGGACCTGCTCGGCGGCCTGCGACTCCTCGCCGACGGCGGCGTCCCGGTCGAGCACGAACAGCCACTGCGGCGCCGCCTCGGCGACGAACTCGAACGAGACCGCCTCCCCGTGCGTCGCCGCCTCGACGTCCTCGACGGCCGGCACGACGCCGAGCGTGTCGTGCAGGAAGCCGAACCGCGAGCCCGGCCCGTACGCGGTGGCCTTGCCGCCGGACGTGAGCAGGATCAGCCCGGTGCCGGCGTCGGCGGCCGCGGCACGCACCTCGGCGATCGACGCGTCGAGCTCGGCGGTCATCCCGGCGACCTCGTCCTCGAGGCCGAAGATCTGCCCGAGCACCTCGCTGTTCCCCACCACCGAGGCGTGGAAGTCCGCCCAGTCGTTGGACAGGTCGATGGTCGGGGCGATCTTCGCGAGCTCCGGCAGGGCCTCGGACGAGCGGCCCGCGACGATGACGAGGTCGGGCTCGAGCGCGTTGACGACCTCGTAGTCGGGCTCGAACAGGGTGCCGACGTCGGTGTACTCGTCGCTCGCGTAGGAGGCGAGGTCGCCGGGCAGGGCCTGCTTGGGCAGGCCGGCGACCTCGACGCCGAGCGCGTCGAGGGTCGCGAGCGAGGCGAGGTCGAACGTCACGACCGTCTCCGGCCGGAACGGCACCTCGGTCTCGCCCTGCGCGTGGGTCACCGTGACGGTGGTGGGCCCGTCCGTCGTCGGGGTGGTGTCGGCGGTGGCGTCGTCGCTGGCGCCGGCCGTCCCGGCGCACGCACCGAGGACGAGGACGGCGGCGACGGCGAGGGCCGTGCCGCGCAGGCGGGTGGACACGTGGGTCTCCTGGGGGTGGGTGGGGCGAGGCCGTGCCCGGTGCGCGCCCCGGCCACGTAGGCGAACCTAACAAAGGCACTCCTAACCTCATAACCACGTCCGCCGTGACGCGTGCCACCCCGTGCGCGGCGACCCCGCACGGCCGTCCGGGTGATCCCTGAGGGACCGCCGGTGCGGAACGGCCGCGCCGAGCACCCGGTCGGCGCTAGCGTCCCCCCGTCGCCCGCGTCCGCCGGAAGGATCCCCGTGCTGCGCTTCCTGCCGTTCGTCGTCGAGCTCGCCCTGCTCGTCTACTGCCTGATCGACTGCGTCCAGTCCGACGGCGACCGCGTGCGGAACCTGTCGAAGGGCTGGTGGGTCGTCCTGATCGTCGTCCTGCCGATCGCCGGCGGCATCGCCTGGCTCGTGGCCGGACGCCCCACGACGCCCCGGCGCGAGGTGCCGTGGCCGTCCACGGCGACCGCCGGCTTCCCGGAGCACGAGCGGCCCCGCCGCTTCACCGAGGACCCGGCCGAGGAGGGCCGCCGCCGCGCGGAGGAGCGCCGCTCGGACGAGCTGCACGAGCGGATGCTTCGCGACTGGGAGGCCCAGCTGCGGGCGCGCGAGCAGGAAGCCGAGCCGGCGGAGGGCGCCACACCGCCGCGCGACCCCGCCTGACGCCCCCGCCTGACGACCTCGCCGCGGCGGCGTACCGTCGGACGCGGGACGTCCGCACCCGCCGGGAGGCCGCGATGACCGCACACACCGCACGCACGCCGGTCGGCGGCGAGACGGCCGACGACCCGCGCGAGCACGTCGAGGTCGGGGTCCTGCTCGCGAACGGGCGTCTCGCCGGACGGCACTTCGCCGACCGGGCCGAGGCGGAGGCGTGGGCGCGCCCCGAGGACGGCGAGCAGGTGGTCGAGTACAACCTCGTGTGCGCCTGCGACATGTGACGGTGCCCCCGCCGGGGTTCGAACCCGGACTGGACCGGGTTTAAGCCGGTTGCCTCTGCCGGTTGGGCTACGGGGGCGCGGACGTCATCGTGCCAGGGCGCGCGGCCTGCGCCGCCCGGCACGCGCCGGCACCGGACGCACCACGGCCCCGGGACCGCTGGGGTCCCGGGGCCGTGGTCACCGCCGTGCGGCGGAGGTCACTTCTTCGCGTGCTCGTCCCGCTTCTCGGCCGGCGAGCCCGGCTCCGCCTTGTACGACGGCAGCGACTCCTGCGGCTTCGCGCCGTCCGTCGGCGGGGTGTCCTGCGACGTCTGCTCGACCTTCGGCTTCGGCGGCACGGCGGCGCTGCGGAACTCCGCGCGCGGGTCGTGCAGCGAGCCGAGGGCGACGACCTCGCGGCGCAGCAGCAGCGACCCCGTCCAGCCGGCCATGATGCGGATCTTGCGGTTCACGGTCGGCATGGCGAACACGTGGTACGTGCGGTGCAGCACCCACGCGGGGAACCCGCGGACCTTGATCTTGCCGAACATCTGCGCGACGCCCTTGTACATGCCGAGCGACGCGACGGCGCCGACGTTCTTGTGCTTGTACGGCGTCGGCTCGCCCGAGCGGAGCACCACGGCGAGGTTGTCGCCGATGTGGTTGCCCTGCCGCAGCGCGTGCTGGGCGTTCGGCGGGCAGAACTTGCCGGGGTTGTACAGGTCCGGCACGGCCGCGCAGTCGCCGGCGGCGTACGCGTCGGCGACGACGGTGCCGTTCTCGTCGGTGACCTGCAGGTACTCGTTCGCGATGACCCGACCCATCTTGTCCAGCGGCAGGTCGGAGTTGCGCAGCACCGGGTTCGCCTTGACGCCCGCGGTCCACACGATCGTCTCGGCGTCGAACTCCGTGCCGTTGGACAGCACCACGTGCCCGTCGACGCACGAGTTGAGGAACGTCGACAGGAAGATCTCGATGTTGCGGTTGCGCAGCTGCTCGAGGGTGTACCCGCCGAGCTCCTCGCTCACCTCGGGCAGGATGCGCGGGCTGCCCTCGACGAGGACGAACCGCAGCTCCTCCGGCTCGATCTGCCTGTAGTGCCGGACGGCGTAGCGCGCCATGTCCTCGACCTCGGCGAGCGCCTCGATGCCGGCGAACCCGCCGCCGACGAAGACGAACGTCAGCATCTTGCGGCGCAGCTCGGGGTCCCACGTGCTCGACGCCACGTCGATGCGGCCCAGCACGTGGTTGCGCAGCGCGATGGCCTCCTCGACGTTCTTGAAGCCGATGCCCTGCTCCGCCAGGCCCGGGATGGGCAGCGTGCGGGCGACCGAGCCCAGGCCGACGACGAGGTGGTCGTACGTGACCCAGTACGGCTCGCCCTCGACCGGCGTGATCTCGACGCGCCGGTTGGCGTGCTCGACGTGCGTGACGTGGCCCTGCAGCACGTCGATGCCCTTGAGGGCCCGGCGGTGCGGGGCGACCACGTTGCGCGGGTCGATCGAGCCGGCGGCCGCCTCCGGGAGGAACGGCGCGTACGTCATGTACGGGCGCGGGTCGACGACGACGATCGCGGCGTCCCGCCGGCCCAGGCGCTTGCGCAGGCGGCGGGCCGAGTACAGCCCGACCGTGCCCCCGCCGAGGACGACGACGCGCGGGACCTTGCGCGGCTTGCCCTCGGGCGCCGGCATCAGCTTGCCGGTCGCGGACGCCGCGCCGACCGCAGGAGTGGACGTCTGAGCCATAGGTCCCACGGTAGAGGTGCGAGCGCTCCCACGCGTGCCGGAGTCGCGGTGACGGTGCGCACACCGCGACGGCCGCGCCGCCAGGTCAGCGCACCGGGCCGCGCCCGTCCGCCTCCGACCGCGCCACGGCCGACTCGGGCAGCACGTCGGCGGCCGTGCCCGCCGGCGCGGCGGCGTCCGCCGGTGCGGCCGCGGCCGCCGGTGCGGCTGCGGCACGCACCTCCCCGCCGTCCGTGTCGCGGTCGGGCAGCCGCTCGAGCCGCACCAGCGTGATCCGGCGCCGGTCCACCTCGACCACGACGAGCCGGTGACGCGTCGGCTCGGCGCCGTCGTCGTCCCGGCGTTCCCCCGCGGCCTCGGGCACCGGGACTGACGCCCCCGGGTCCGGGATGCGGCCGAGCTCGGCCAGCACGTAGCCGGCGACGGTCTCGTACGCACCCTCGGGCAGCGTCACGCCCGTGCGGTCCGCGAACTCCTCGAGCGTCAGGCCGGCGTCGACCGCCTCGCCCTCGGCGACGGTGTCGGGGACGGGGTCGTACTCGTCGACGATGTCGCCGACGAGCTCCTCGAGCAGGTCCTCGAGGGTCA
>JAPSIR010000276.1 GCA_031178625.1 Cellulomonas sp. | reverse complement strand
CGGCGGTCTGCAGGTCCGGCCCCCAGTCCCAGCCGAACGAGCACGCCATCTTGCGGACCATGTTGAACGGCTGGGTGTACGCGGCCGGGCGGGGGCCGAGGCGCTCGGCCTCGGCCTCGGCGTGCGCCAGCGCGGACGCGATCTCGACCCGCAGACGGTGCGTCGTCGCGCCGACGCGGTCGCGCAGGTCGACGCGGTGGCTGCGGTGCATGTTGCGGGTGCGCAGGACGACCTCGCCGTCGAGCAGCACGGTGCCCACGGTGTCGATCCCCTCGAGCACCAGGTCGACGCGCTCGTCGTCGGCGGGGACGTCGAGCACGAGCTCACGCTCGTACGCCCAGTCGACGTGCCGCACCCATGCGAGCCGCACCTCGCCGTCGTCCACGTACGGGTCCTCGACCAGGCCTGCGTCGAGCAGGTGGGTGTGCGACGTGCCTGGCACGCGCACGCGCAGCCCGGTGCGCAGCCGGTCGGCCAGGTGGTCGGGGAGGTCGCCCGCCGTGGCCGTCAGCGTCCAGCCGTCGTGGAGGTCGATGTGGGTCACGGCGCGCTCCTCGCAGTCCGGGCTCCGGGGCGCCGCGCGCCGTCGCGCGTGCCGGGGCGGCAGAGCCGTCGTCGAAGCACCTGGGACATCCTTAAGCAACTGAAGAAAGTAAGTCAACCGCGTACGCTGGCGTCGTCACCGGCCGCGCAGCCGGTCCGCACGGGCGCGCCGGCGCGCTCTGACGGGTGCGCGGCACCGCCCGTGCGGCGCGTCGACCGTTCGACGCCGCCGCGCCGTCCGCGGCCCGCGGCCGCAGGTCAGGAGCACCGTGCCGCAGCACGACGACGTTCGCACCGCCCCATCGCCCGCCCCCGTGCACCTGCGCGCCGACGACGTGTCGCTCGTCGTGGACGTCGACGGCGGCCGGCTGCCCCGCGTCCTGCACTGGGGCAGCGCGCTCGGCGACCTGGACGACGCCGCCCTCCGCGCGTTGCGGACCGCGTCCCGGCCGGCGCCGCGCGGGTTCGCGGTCGACGGCGAGGTGGTACCCGGGGTCGTGCCCGAGCAGTCCGCCGGGTGGCTCGGCACGCCGGGCCTGACGGGCAGCCGGGCCGGGCGCGCGTGGTCCGTGGCGTTCGGCGTGACCCCGCAGGACGTGACGGTCGCGCACGAGCCCGCCGGGGGCGGCGTCGTCGACGCGCGCGGCACCGACCCGCACGCCGGCCTCGAGCTGCGCGTCCGGCTGGAGCTGACCCCGCAGGGCCTCGTCCGCCAGCGGGCCACCGTGCGCAACACGGGCGACGACGCCTACGAGGTGGCGGGTCTGCTGGTCACGCTGCCGGTGCCGCTGCGCGCCGGCGAGCTGCTGGACCTGGGCGGCCACTGGGCGCGGGAGCGCACTCCGCTGCGCACCGCGTTCACGCACGGCACCCGCCTGCGCGAGAACCGCCGCGGCCGGACCGGGTACGACACCCCCTACGTGCTGGTCGCCGGCACGCCGGGCCTCGCGCACCGGCACGGCGAGGTGTGGGGGCTGCACGTCGCGTGGTCGGGCAACCACCGCAGCCTCGCGGAACGGCACCACCACCACGAGGGGCTGCTCGGCGGCGGCGAGCTGCTCGAGCCCGGCGAGGTGCGCCTGGCCCCGGGGGAGTCGTACACGAGCCCGTGGGTCTACGGCTCCTACGGCCCGGCCGGGCTCGACGACCTGGCGTCGCGCTTCCATCGCTGGATGCGCGCACGGCCGCAGCACCCCCGCACGCCGCGCCCCGTCACGCTCAACACGTGGGAGGCCGTGTACTTCCGGCACGAGCTCGGCCGGCTGACCGAGCTCGCCGACGCCGCCGCGGCCGTCGGCGCCGAGCGCTACGTCCTCGACGACGGCTGGTTCGGGTCCCGACGCGACGACACGTCCGGCCTGGGCGACTGGTACGTGTCCGACGAGGTCTGGCCGGACGGGCTGCACCCGCTGATCTCGCACGTCACCGGGCTCGGCATGCAGTTCGGCCTGTGGGTCGAGCCCGAGATGGTCAACCCGGACTCGGAGCTCGCGCGCGCCCACCCGGACTGGGTCCTGCAGGTGCCGGGACGGCTGCCACTCCCGGCCCGTCAGCAGCAGGTGCTCGACCTGGCGCGCCCCGAGGCGTGGACGTACGTGCTGGAGCGGCTCGACGCGCTGCTCACCGAGTACGACATCGCCTACCTCAAGTGGGACCACAACCGCGACCTCGTGGACGCCGGCACGGGCGCCGACCGCACCCCCGGCGTGCACGGCCAGACGCTCGCGGTCTACCGCCTGCTCGACGAGCTGCGCCGGCGGCACCCGGGCGTCGAGATCGAGTCGTGCTCGTCCGGCGGCGCACGCGTGGACCTCGAGATCCTGCAGCGCACCGACCGCGTGTGGGCGTCCGACTGCATCGACGCGCTCGAGCGGCAGCAGATCCAGCCGTGGACGAACCTCCTGATCCCGCTCGAGCTGATCGGCGCGCACGTCGGGTCCGGGCACGCGCACAGCACCGGCCGCAGCCACGAGCTGGCGTTCCGTGCCGGCACCGCACTGTTCGGGCACCTCGGCATCGAGTGGGACCTGCGCGAGGCGGACGACGCCCAGCGGGCGGAGCTCGCCGCCTGGGTGGCCCTCTACAAGAACCTGCGCGAGCTGCTGCACACCGGCACAAGCGTGCACGCCGACGCCGCCGACCCGGCGCTCGCGGTGCACGGCGTCGTCGCCCAGGACGGGTCCGACGCGCTGTACGCCATCGCGGCGACCGCGATGTCCGCGCAGCTGCCGCCGGGCAACGTCCCGCTGCCCGGCCTCGACCCCGACGCGACGTACCACGTGCGCCCGCAGGCGCCGGGCGACGTGGTCACGCACGGCCTCGCGTGCCCGTGGTGGACGGCGGAGGGCGTGCGCCTGCCCGGGCGCGTGCTCGAGCGGGTGGGCGTCCGTGCGCCGGTGCTCTCGTCCGAGCGGCTCGTGCTGGTGCGCGCGACCCGGGTCTGACCCGGACGGCCCGCCGCGGCGGGCGCACGACGAGGGCCGGTCCGCGGGTGCGGACCGGCCCTCGCCGCGGCTGCTACTTCGTCGCGCCCGCGGTGAAGCCGTTGTAGATGTACTTCTGCAGGAACAGGAACAGCACGAGGATCGGCACGATCGTGATCACCACGCCCGCCGAGATCACCTCCCACTGCGAGCCGAACGGCCCCTTGAACGCGAACAACGACGTCGAGATGGGCCGCAGGTCCGGGTCCGGCAGGTACAGGAACGGCAGGAAGAACTCGTTGTAGATGCCGATGCCCTTGATGATCACCACGGTCGCGATCGCGGGCTTGAGGTTGGGCAGGATGATCTGGAAGAAGATCCGCAGGTGCC
>JAPSIR010000275.1 GCA_031178625.1 Cellulomonas sp. | reverse complement strand
CCGGCCACTGCCGGTCCGCGAGGAGGTGGTAGCCGGCGGCCGCCAGCGGTGCCAGTGCGCGGGCCGTGCGCTGCTCGGTCGCCGACGCGAGGCCGTAGCTCGCGGCGGTGCGGCGCGCGTCGGCCGCTGCCTTCTCGTGCGCGGTGGCCAGCAGCAGCTGACGCTGCGCCTCGCTCGCCGCGGAGTCCCCTGCGGGCATGTGGACGTCCTCCCTGCTCGCCCTCCTATCGGCGGGCGGCGTGCCGACCATGAGGGCGACGGGCGCGGACCACCCGATCACCGTCGGACGGCGGGGAAGGTGCCGGCGTCGGACGCCGTGCGCCGGTCGGTCAGTCCGCGTCGCGCGACGTCGGCGGGGTATCCGCCGTGGACGAGACGGGCGTGCTCGGCGGCGCGACCGACCCCGCCGCCGCACCGGCCTCGCCGGCCCGTCCCGCCGCCGGGGCGCCGCCGAACCGCGGCGACAGCGCGACGGCCGGCAGCAGCAGGAGCGCCGGGATGAGGAACGCCGGCCCGAGGCCCGGGCCCTCCGACAGCAGGCCGAGCGCGACCGCGCCGAGCAGCGCGCCGACGTAGTTGAAGAGGTTGATGCGCGCGATGACCTCGTCGAGACGCTCGGGCGCGAGCTCGCCGGCCACCGAGAACGCCTGCGGCACGAGTGCGCCGACGCCGATGCCGGTGAGCGCGAACCCGGCGATCGCCGCCCCCGTGGACGGCAGCAGCGCCACCATCCCGAGACCCGCGACGGCGAGCAGCACCGTGACGCCGACGACCTTGCCGCGGCCGAACCGGCGCACGAGCGGGTCGCCCGCGAGGCGCGAGACGAGCACGGCGCCCTGGTAGGCGGCGTAGCCGAGCGGCGCGACGGTGGCGGGCGCGTCGAGGCCGTCCGCCAGGTACACCGCGCTCCAGCTGCTCACGGCCGAGTCGGCGACGAACGCGACGGCGACCATCGAGCCGAACAGCCAGATGCCGGCGCGCGGCAGCGGCGTGCGCGCCTTCGCGCCCGTGGCGGCCGCACCCGTCGTCGCCCGTGCGGCCACGGCAGCGGCCGCGGCCTCGTCGGCGACGGCACGCGGGATGAGCGCGCCGCGGATGCCGAGCGCGATCGCCGCGGCCACGACGGCGGCCGTGAGCAGCGCGACGACGGCACCGGTGGTCGTGCCGAGGTTGGCGAGCGCCGCCTGCGCGAGGGCCGCGACGATCGCCGCGGCCGTGAGGCAGGCGAACAGCGTCGACATGATGGAGCGCCCCGCGAACCGCTGCAGCAGGACGCCCTGCATGTTGATCGACGCGTCGACCATGCCGAGCCCGACCGCGAAGATCGCGAACGCGCCGACGAGCGGCGGCACCGACGTCGCCGTCGTGACGAGCGCGAGCCCGACGGCCTGCGCGAGCAGACCCGCGACGAGGGCCGTGCGGCTGGACCGGCGCGTGGCGGTCTTCTCCGCCGTCACCGAGCCCGCGGCCGCCAGCAGGCAGCCGAGGAGCAGGACGAACGAGATCGTCATGTCGTCGATGCCCGTGCGTGCCTTCAGACCCGGCAGCGACGTCACGACCGTGGCGTAGCCGAACCCCTGCGCTGCGTACGCCGCGCCCACGGCGGCACGCGTCCGCCACGATGCGGACGTCGTCGTGGTGACCGACATGTGGTGCTCCCCCTGCTCGTCGCCGCTGCGTGCGGCGCCCAGGGGAGGGTACGGGCTGGCGCGCACGAAAGGGAGGGGGTCACGCCACCGAGCGCTCCACCTCCGCCAGCAGCACCTCGCCCAGGTCGTCGGGTCGCGACAGCTGCGGCCAGTGCCCGGTCGGCAGGTCGACGTACGTGACGTCCTCGACCGTGGCGAGCTCGACGAGCCACGGCAGACCGCCCTCGAGCAGGCGGCGCACCTCGGTGGCGGGGAACTCGCACGTCACGACGGTGACCGGCACCCGATAGCGCGCCGGCGAGTCCGACAGCTCCTGCGGGTCCGTCGCCACGCGTGCCGGCACGGGCCGGGCGACGGCGCGGAACCGCTCGCGCAGCGCGTCGTCCAGGCCCACGAGGTCGCGGTCCTCGAAGAACTCCCACGGCGGCAGCGGGATCGAGTCGCCCTCGGCGGGGAGCTCGTCGTTGACCACGCTGCCCTGCCCGGTGGGCCAGCTGTCGACGTACACGGCCCGCGCCACGCGGTCCGGCCGCGCGTCGACCGCCGCGTGCACGACCGCGCCGCCGCCCGAGTGGCCCACGAGCACCACGGGCCCGTCCACCGCGTCGACCTGCGCGACCACCGCGTCGACCCAGTCGCGCAGCCCGAGCGACGCGTGCCGGGCGACCTCCGAGCCGTCCTCCAGGCCCGGCGGCGTCACGGGGTGCACGCGGTGCCCCGCGGCGACGAGGGGCGGTGTGACCGCGTCCCACGACGACGCGTCGAGCCAGAAGCCGGGAACCAGGATGACGTCCATGGGGCGGACGCTACGGGCGGGCACCGACACGTCGGCACGGGCCCCAACAGGACCGGTCCTCGACCGGTGCCCGACCGACCACAGCCCGTCCTGGCGCCGCCGTCCTCCACAGGTGGGGACCGTTCCGCCGTATGCGGTTGCAGCCACGCGTGACGATGGGCACTCTCACGAGGGACAGCCCTTCGTCCGATGAAGAGGTCATGGGCATGACGACCACGGGTGGCCCCGAGCGCGGGACGCACGGACGCGGGACGACCGGAGCCTCGACGTGTGCGGAGGCGCACCGGCCGACCGCCGTCGCGCCGCCCACGCGGCGGCACCACGTCGAGCAGCAGCCGTGGCAGGCGCAGGTGCCCGCCGAGCGGCTCGTCGCCGCCACGCTGCGCGGCATGGAGCCGGAGGGCTGGACGTCGGTGCACGACGTGCACTGGCCGGGCCGGCCGCTCGCCAACATCGACCACCTCGTGGTCGGCCCGGGCGGCGTCGTCGTCGTCCACACCGAGTCGTGGGCGGGCGACCTCACCGTCACCGACGGCGAGGTGCGCGTCGGCGCGCACGTCCGCACACCGCAGGTCGCGCGCGCGTCCGAGGCGGCCGCCGCCGTGACCGCGCTGCTCGCCCCACGCCACCGCACCGCCGTCCGCGCGGCGCTGTGCCTGGGCGACCGGTCCGACGCCCCCGTGACGGTGGCCGGCGCGACGGTCGTCGGCCGCACGGCGCTGCCCGCGCACCTGCGCGGCCTGCCGCCGCGGCTGACGCCGGCCGAGGTGACGGGCCTCGTGCAGCTCCTCGGGGTCCGGCTGGGCGGCACGCAGAGCCCGCAGATGCTCACGACGGCGGCCCTGCAGCCCACCTCGCGCGCGGCCCGCCGCCGGGCGGTGCGCGCGCGTGCCGACGTCCCGACGCCGACCGTCGTGCACCCCGAGGCCGGCCGCCGGCCCGCGTCGCGCGCTCGCGG
>JAPSIR010000274.1 GCA_031178625.1 Cellulomonas sp. | reverse complement strand
CCCGACCCTGAGGGGCGCCGGCACCGCGCGCCACGGCACCGCGCACCACGTACCGCGTCCGGGGCCGCAGCACGCGGGACCCAGGTCACGGCGGGGCCCCCGCGGTGCCGACGTAGGATCGCTCGCGTGACGGAGGTCGTGCGTGCCTACGGCCTCGACGGCCTGCCGCTGGTGGTCGTGCTCCTCGTCCTGTTCGTCGCCGTGCTCGCCCGCTCGCACGCGACCTACTGGGCCGGTCGCGCGGTCGCCCGCGGCGCCCGCTACGAGGGCACGCACCGCCACGGCCCGCGCCTGTGGCAGCGGACCGTCGACCGGCTCGCCCGGTTCGCCGCGACACCGCTCGCCCGCACCGGGATCGCCCTCGTGCACCGGTGGGGCCCGCTCGCGGTGACCGCCGGCTACCTCACGGTCGGCGTGCAGACCGCCGTGTTCGCCGCCGCGGGCCTGCTCCGCATGCCGTACCTGCGCTTCACCGTCGCGTCGCTGCCCGGGTCCGTCGCGTGGGCCGCCGTGTGGGGCACCGTCGGCCTCGGGGCCGTGTGGGGCGCCGTGGCACTCGCCGCCGGGTCCCCCTGGGGCGTGGTGGCGCTGCTGGTCGTGGCCGCCGTCGTCGCGCTCGTCGTGGCCCGGGTGCGTCGGCGCCGCGCCACCGGGGCGCAGGTGCCGGGCACCGGCACGGGCGGCACCGCGGCGAGCACGACGACGCCGCACCCGCGCTGAGGCGCGGACGCGGCGTCGGGCGGTGCCGGCCGGACGGACCGTCAGTCCGGCGGCTCCTTCATCTGGTCGTCCACGTCCGGCACGTCCTGCGCGCGGGGGCTCTCGCCCTGCAGCTCGTCGATCAGCTTCGAGGCGTCGGCCTTGGTGAGGTTCTCGGGCACGTCGCGACCCGCCTCGCGCGCCAGCGTGCCGAGGTAGCTGAGCTGGGCGCCGGTCGCGGGCTCGTCGCCCGTGGTCCAGTCGTCGGGGTCCTTGATGGTGCTCGACCCGGTCGGGTCGGACGGGTCCTGCACGGAGGTGTCACCGGAGTCGCTCGTCATGGCGCCACGCTACGACGGCCCCCCGACAGCCGCGCGGCGGGCGTGGGCCGGCGGACCTGCCCCGCCCGTCAGGAGCCGTGGGCCGGCGACACGCAGAACTGGTTGCCGTCCGGGTCGGCCAGGACGGTCCACGCGAACCCGTCCGGCTGCGTGTGGTCACCGACGCGCGTGGCACCCGCGGCCAGGCACCCGTCGACGAACTCCGCGACGTCGTCGACCGCGAGGTCGACGTGGACCCTGTTCTTGCCCGGCGTCGGGTCCGCGACCTCCTGGAAGGCGAGGGTCACGCCGCCGGGTGCCGCGGGCTGCACCACCGCGAAGCCCGGGTGCTCCTGCAGGTGCCCCCCGGTGCGGGCGGCCCACCAGGTCGCCAGCGCGCGTGCGTCGCGGGTGTCGACCGTGACCATGCCGACGCGCGCCACCGCACGGGTCATGCCCGGCACGGGCGGGACGAAGGGGACGGGGACGTCGTCGTCGCTCATGGCGCGAGGCTAGCGCCGCACACCGGCAGCGCGCGGTCAGGCCGTGGGCGCCGCCGGCGCGTCGACCGCCCCGCCGTACCGACGGTCGCGCCGCGCGTACGTCTCGACGGCCCGCCACAGGTGCCGGCGGTCCACGTCGGGCCAGGGCTCGTCGAGGAAGACCATCTCGGCGTACGCCGCCTGCCACAGCATGAAGTTCGAGATCCGCTGCTCGCCGGACGAGCGCAGGAACAGGTCCACGTCGGGCAGGTCCGGCTCGTCGAGGTAGCGCGCGAGGACCTTCTCGTCCACCTTCTCGGCCTTCAGCCGGCCCGCGGCCACCTCCTGCGCGACGGCCTTGGCCGCGTCGGCGATCTCCGCCCGACCGCCGTAGTTGACGCACATGGTCAGCGTGCAGGTGGTGTTGCCGACCGTCTGCCGCTCGGCCGTCTCCAGCTCGGCGATCACCGAGCGCCACAGCCGCGGACGCCGGCCGGCCCACCGCACGCGCACGCCCCAGGAGTCCATGAGGTCGCGCCGGCGGCGCAGCACGTCGCGGTTGAAGCCCATGAGGAACCGCACCTCGTCGGGCGAGCGGTTCCAGTTCTCCGTCGAGAACGCGTACGCCGACACGTACTCCACGCCGATCTCGATGGCGCCTGCGACGACGTCCAGCAGCGACGCCTCCCCCGCGGCGTGCCCGGCCGTGCGGGGCAGGCCGCGCGCGTTCGCCCAGCGGCCGTTGCCGTCCATGACGACGGCGACGTGCCGGGGCACGAGCTCGCGGGGCACGGCGGGAGGACGCGCACCGCTCGGGTGCGGCGGGGGCGGGACGGGCATCAGACCCTCTCGACCATCGGGAGCGAGCGCAGCCGGCGCTCGAGGTGGAACTGGCAGAACGCCGCGACCAGGCCGTTGCCCTCGGCGCGGTGCCGCTCGGCGCTCGTGTCGGCCACGGGCCAGTCGCCGGACAGCAGCGCCGCCAGCAGCGCGAACGTCTCCGGCGCGGGCGCCGCGGCACCGGGGGGCCGGCACGCGCCGCACACCGCACCGCCGACCGCGACCGCGAACGCGTGGTGCGGGCCGGGGGCGCCGCAGCGCGCGCAGTCGGTGAAGCTCGGCGCCCAGCCGGCGATCGCGAGCGCGCGCAGGAGGTAGGAGTCGAGCACCAGCCCGGGGGCGTGCTCGCGCGTCGCGAGCGCCCGGACGGCGCCCACGAGCAGCCAGTACTGCTGCACCGCCGGCTCGCGCTCGGCCTCGACGAGCCGGTCCGCCGTCTCGAGCATGACCGTGCCCGCCGTGTACAGCGTGTAGTCCTCGCCGATGCGGCGCCCGTACGGGCCGATGGTCTCCGCCTGCGTCACGACGTCGAGGTTGCGGCCCGTGCTGAGCTGCAGGTCGACGTGCATGAACGGCTCCAGCCGCGAGCCGAACCGGGACGTCGTCCGCCGCACGCCCTTGCCGACGGCACGGACCTTGCCGTGCTCGCGGCTGAGGAAGGTGACGATGCGGTCGGCCTCCCCCAGCTTGTGGGTGCGCAGGACGATCGCCTCGTCGCGGTAGAGGCTCACCGGGCCATTCTGCCCGTTGCCACCGACAGCCGTGCCGCCGACACCCGTGCGTGCGGGTGCCGGCGGCACGACGGGTCACGCCGGCGCGCGGAGGTCGTCCGCGTCCCGGCGTCCGCCGCGGCCGGGCAGGGATGGCCTGCGACGCCGCGGCGGGGCCGTGGTCGCGTCAGCGCTGGTGGCGGTTGACGGCGGAGACGATCGCCTTGAGCGTCGCGGTCGTGATGGACGGGTCGATGCCGACACCCCAGAGGATGTCGTCGCCGATGGCGCACTCCACGTACGCCGCCGCGGTGGCGTCCCCGCCCGCCGAGAGCGCGTGCTCCGCGTAGTCGAGCACCGCCACGTCCACGCCCGAGGCGTTCAGCGCCG
>JAPSIR010000273.1 GCA_031178625.1 Cellulomonas sp. | reverse complement strand
TCTTCTCGATCGTGCCCCACGCGCGCTCGTACTGCGCCCGCTTCTTGGACAGGATCAGCCGGCCCTCCTTGTCCTCCTTCTGGAGGACCAGGGCCTCGACCTGGTCGCCGACCTGGACGACCTCGCCCGGGTCGACGTCGTGCTTGATCGACAGCTCCCGGGACGGGATGACGCCCTCGGTCTTGTAGCCGATGTCGAGGAGGACCTCGTCGCGGTCGACCTTGACGATCGTGCCCTCGACGATGTCACCGTCGTTGAAGTACTTGATGGTGGCGTCGATCGCAGCCAGGAAGTCCTCGGCCGAACCGATGTCGTTCACCGCGACCTGCGGCGTGGCGGGCTTCGCGGGGGTGGAGATGCTCATGTAGTGGTGGGCTCCGTTGCGGACAGGAAGTAGTACGGACATGGGAGGGGTGGCACCTCGCGCGTGCGCGCGGTGTCGTGACGGTCAACCACGGCCCCTGCCCGGCTGTTCCGGGGAGGAGCTCCCCGGCGGACTCGGACGAGGGCGCGCGGTACCGCCGTCCACCCTATCGGTGGACGTGGGTGCAGGCAAAGACGCCCCCGCGGCTCAGGCGAGCGCGCGCGCGACCTGCAGCAGGTCCGGCGGGACGCGCTTGACCCGACCGGCGATCTCGGCGATCGGCACCAGCTCGACGCGCTCGCCGCGCACGGCCGTCATGACGTCCGTCGTGCCGGAGTCGATCGCGTCGATGGCCGCGACGCCGAACCGGGACGCGAGGATCCGGTCGGCGGCGGTCGGCGTGCCGCCGCGCTGCGTGTGGCCCAGCACCGTCACACGCGTGTCGAAGCCGGTGCGCCGCTCGAGCTCGCCCTTGAGGCGCTCGCCGATGGCGCCGGCCACGATCTCGCCGAACTGCCCGACCTGCGTCTCGTAGTGCATCGACGTGCCCTCGGCCGGCACCGCCCCCTCCGCCACGACGAGGATCGAGAAGCTCGCGTGCGCGCGGTGACGGTGCTTGAGGAAGCGCTCCACGCGGTCGATGTCGAACGGCTCCTCGGGTGCCAGCACGAGCTCGGCCCCGCCGGCGATGCCCGACGTCACGGCGATCCAGCCCGCGTGCCGGCCCATGACCTCGACGATCATCACGCGGTTGTGCGACTCCGCCGTCGTGTGGACGCGGTCGATCGCCTCGGTGGCGATGCTCACCGCGGTGTCGAAGCCGATCGAGGCGTCGGTCCCCCACACGTCGTTGTCGATCGTCTTCGGGATGCCCACGATCTTCACGCCGGCCTCGGCGATCTTGCTCGCGGCGTGCAGGGTCCCGTCCCCGCCGATGCAGATGAGCGCCTCGATGCGCTCCGCCTCGAGCGTCGCCAGCGCCGCGTCGAGCCCGCCGTCGGCGGCGTGCGGGTGGTAGCGCGCCGTGCCGAGCAGCGTGCCGCCGACGGGCAGGACGTTGCGGATGTGCTGGCGCGTCAGCGGCATGACGTCGCCGTCGACGACGCCCTTCCAGCCGTTGCGGAAGCCGATGATCGAGTGCCCGTGCTCCCCCTCCCCACGCTTGACGACGGCACGGATGGCGGCGTTGAGACCGGGGACGTCTCCGCCGCCGGTGAGCAGACCGACTCGCACGCTGATGAGCTCCTCGTCCGGGGGTGGGGGCGGCGCGCCACGTCGTCGCGCCGCGGTCAGACTAGCGACCGCACCCCGCCGCGACGTGCGCCTTCGGTCCCGGTCGCGCCGCGCCGGGCGTGCTCGGGCGACGGGCGCCCGGCGACGACCCGGGACGCGACGACCGCGACGGTGACGACAGGGACGGGTCAGGCGGTGCGGCCCAGGTCCAGGTCGCGCCCGGGGATCGCGTCGAGGAGGGTGCGCGTGTACGCGGTCCGCGGCCCCTCGAACACCTCCTCGACGGTCCCCTGCTCCACGACCCGGCCGGACTGCATCACGCACACCTCGTCCGCGACCTGCCGCACCACGGCGAGGTCGTGGCTGATGAACAGGTACGACAGCCCGAGCCGCTCCTGCAGCTCGACGAGCAGCCGCAGGATCTGCGACTGCACGATGACGTCGAGCGCCGAGACGGCCTCGTCGCAGACCACGAGCTCCGGCTCGAGCGCGAGCGCACGGGCGATCGCGACGCGCTGCCGCTGGCCGCCCGAGAGCTCCGCCGGGTAGCGGCGCAGCAGGTCGGCCGGCAGCGCGACCTGCTCCATCAGCTCGCGCACGCGTGCCCGCCGGGACGCGCCGTCACCGACGCCGTGGGCGCGCAGCGGCTCCTCGATCGTCCGGTAGATGGTGAACAGGGGGTCGAGCGACGCGTACGGGTCCTGGAAGATCGGCTGCACGCGCCGCCGGAACGCCACCTCCGCCGCCCGGTCCTTGCGGCCGACCTCGACGCCGTCGAACCGGATCGTGCCGGACGTCGGCTCGAGCAGCCCGAGCATCATGCGGGCCACCGTCGACTTGCCCGACCCCGACTCGCCCACCACCGCGACCGTCCGACCGCGCGGCACGACGAGGCTGACGTCGTCGACCGCGGTGAAGTCCGTGCCCCGTCCCAGCAGGCCCTTGCCGCGCAGGCGGAAGACCTTCGAGACGTGCTCGACCTCCACGATGGGGGTCGGGTCCGGCACCGGCGCGTCGTGCACCGCCGGTGCCGTGAGCAGGTCGTCGCCCGCGGCGACCTCCACGACGGCGCCCGCGCGCGCCAGCTCCGCCCGCCGCGACGCCAGCGACGGCGCGGCGGCGATGAGGCGGCGCGTGTACTCGTGCTGCGGGTCGGTGAGCAGCTGCCGCGCCGGCCCCTGCTCGACGACCTCGCCGCGGTACATGACGACGATGCGGTCGGCGCGCTCGGCCGCGAGACCGAGGTCGTGCGTGATGAGCAGCACCGCGACGCCGAGCCGGTCGGTGAGGTCGGTGAGCCCGTCGAGGATGGTGCGCTGGACCGTCACGTCGAGCGCCGAGGTCGGCTCGTCCGCGATGAGCAGCTGCGGGCGTGCCGCGAGACCCATGGCGATGAGCGCGCGCTGCCGCATGCCGCCGGAGAACTCGTGCGGGTACTGCTGGGCGCGCCGGTGCGCGTCGGGCAGCCCCGCCTCCTCGAGCAGCTCGACCGTGCGGGCCCGTGCCGCGCGCGTGCCCACGACGCCGTTGTCGACGAGCGTCTCGTCGATCTGGTGGCCGACGCGGCGGACCGGGTTGAGGTTCGACATCGGGTCCTGCGGGACCATGCCGATGCGGGTGCCGCGCAGGCGGTGCAACGCGTCGGGGCCGAGGGCGGCGAGGTCCTGCCCCTCCAGGAGGATGCGCCCGCCCGTCACGGAGCCGTTCCCGGCGAGCAGCCCGATGACCGCCGCGGCGGTGGTCGACTTGCCGGAGCCGGACTCGCCGACCACGGCGACCGTCTGCCCGGCGTGCACGTCGAACGACGCGCCGCGCACGGCGACGGTCGGCCCGGCGTCGGTGCGGAAGGTGACCTCCAGGTCGCGGATGCTCAGCAGGG
>JAPSIR010000272.1 GCA_031178625.1 Cellulomonas sp. | reverse complement strand
GCCGGGACGTCGCCGTGCGCCCACACCGACAGCCGCCGGCCCGGGACCGTCGCGGTCTCCGTCTGCGCCCGTGCGAGCAGCGCCGACGCGACGCCGCGCCGGCGGTGGGACGGGTGGACGACGAGCTCCGCGCCGACCCGCGTCGTCGTGCCGACGTCGAGCTGCGCGTAGCCCACGAGCCCGCCCCCGGCGGCGGCATCCGCGGCGTCGCCCGCGTGCGCGAGCAGGTGCACCACCGGCGCCTCGGGCTCCGTCAGCCACAGCAGCGGCTGCTCGGACAGGGGCGCGACCCCGTCGGTGCGCGTCGCGTCGCGGTGCAGGCGCCGCACGGCGTCTGCCGTCGTCGGGTCCAGCGGCCCCGCGACGGCCGTCACGATCGTCGGCGCGTCGGTGTCGGACGTCATGGGGCCATCCCACCACGCGCGGTCCCGCGCCCGGGCGCGTCCGTGTGCTCCCGTCCGGTCCGGTCCTTCCGCACCGGCGTGTGGAGGGCTCGTGGACGCGCCGTGCGAGGGCCGGACGGCCCGACGGGCGGCGGGGTCGGCCGGTAGCGTGGACGCCGCCATGGACTCTCCCGCCAGCGCCACCACCGCCGTCCGCGGGCGGCGTGCCCGCCGGGCGGCGGGCGGACCGCGGACCGTCGAGGTCGACGTCGTCGTCGTCGGCGCCGGGCAGGCCGGGCTCTCCACGGCGTACCACCTGCAGCGCACCGGCCTGGTGGCCGTCGGGTCGCGCGGCTGGGAGCAGGCGGCCGGCACGTTCGTCGTCCTCGACGACAACGCGCGCGCCGGCGGCGCGTGGCAGCACCGCTGGCGCAGCCTCACCCTGGCCGACGCGCACGCCGTGCACGACCTGCCGGGCATGCCGCTCGTCGTCGTCGACCCCACGGAGCCCGCCGCCGACGCCGTGCCGTACTACTTCGCGCAGTACGAGGAGGCCTACGGGCTCAACGTGCAGCGGCCCGTGCGGGTCGTGCGGGTCGAGCGCGCCCCCGAGGCCGGGCCGGAGCCCCGGTACCTCGTGACGACCCGGCACGCCGAGCACCCCGACGAGGTGGTCGTGTGGTCGGCGCGGGCCGTCGTCACGGCGTCGGGCACCTGGCAGCGCCCGTTCTGGCCGTCCTACCCGGGCCGTGCGACGTTCCGCGGCCGCCAGCTGCACACGCACGACTACCGGGACGCCCGCGAGCTCGCGGACGGGCACGTCGTCGTGGTCGGCGGCGGCACGTCCGCCGTGCAGCTGCTGCTGCAGCTCGCGGAGGTGACGACGACGACCTGGGTGACGCGCCGCCCGCCGCGCTGGCTCGACGCGGAGTTCACGCCCGAGCTCGGGCGCGAGGCCGTGTCCCGGGTCGACGAGCGCACGCGCGCCGGGCTGCCCCCGCGGTCCGTCGTGAGCGTGACCGGTCTGCCGCTCACGCCCGCGTACCGCGCCGGCATCGCCGCGGGCGTGCTGCGCGCGCGCCGGGTGTTCGACCGCATGGAGCCCGACGGCGTCGCCTGGGACCCGGGTGCGCCCGTGCTCGACGCCCTCGACGCCGACGACGACGTGCCCGCCGACCTGCCCGGCGTCGCCGTCGAGCTGGGCGGGTGGGTCGACGGCCCGCCGTTCGTCCCGGCGCGCACCGTCCTGTGGGCCACCGGGTTCCGCGCCGCCCTCGACCACCTGGCGCCCCTCGGCCTGCGGGCACCCGGCGGTGGCATCCGCATGGACGGCACCGAGGTCGTCGGCGAGCCGCGCCTGCAGCTGGTCGGGTACGGGCCGAGCGCGTCGACGGTCGGTGCGAACCGCGCGGGCCGCGAGGCGGTCCGCCGCCTGCGCCGCACCCTGGGCTGGTGACACCGGGGCCCCACGCACGGCGACGGCCCCCGCCCGGTGGGCGGAGGCCGTCGTCGTGCGGTCAGGGGCCGGGCGTCAGGAGCAGGACACCGGGACCGTGCCGGTCGGGGCCGTGCCCGAGCCGATGAAGCCGTAGCTGGTCGTCTGGCCCGCGCCGAGGCGGCCGTTCCACGCCGCGTTGGTCACCGTGACCGTGCCGCCGGAGGCCGCGAACGTGCCGCTCCAGCCCTGCGACACCGACGCGCCGGCCGGCAGCGCGAACGACGTCCGCCACGCCGACGTGCCGGCGGTGCCGGCGGTCACGTCGACGGAGCCCTGGAACCCGCCCGGCCACGCGCCGGTGATGCGCAGCGTCGCGGTGCAGGCGCCGCCCGGCTGCTGCGTGGGCGTCGCCGTCGGCGTCGGGGTGGCGGTGGCCGTCGGCGTGGCCGTCGGGGTCGCGGTCGGCGTGGGCGTCGCCGTCGGGGTGGCGCCGCCGAAGAACGTCGCCGTGCGGGCGGTGGCCCGGATGCCGTTGGCGCCCGCGAAGATGCGCGTGCCCCACGGCGTGAGCCGGGTCGGGTCGAAGGCCGTCACCATGTCGAGGTACTCGACGCCGCCGCCGTTCCCGGACCACGACCAGCCGTAGTAGCCGATGCCGCGGCGCTGCGCCTCGGCCATGATCGTGTCCTCGTCCGGGTTGCCGTCCGAGTGGTCGAAGCCGAACTCGCCGATGACCAGCGGCAGGCCGTTCGCCTCGAACGCGTCCAGGTACGACGTGATCGTCGAGGCCTGCGCGTAGACGCCGTACATGTGCACCGAGAAGAGCGTGTTGCCGTCAGGGTCGGCCGCCGCGACCGTCGGCGCCTGGGTCCGCATCGTGCCGGACCAGTCCTGGCCCCAGTTCGGGGCGTCGACGACGATGTTGTGGCGCAGGCCGGCGGCGCGCACGGTGCGGATGGCCGCGGCGGTGTCGGCCGCCCAGCCCGTGGCGGTGCTCGCGCCGTTGCCGTACGGCTCGTTGCCGATGTTGATCTGGATGAAGTCCTCCGTGCCCTGCAGGACGCTCCGCAGCGACACCCAGTACTCGGCGGCCGACGCGAGCGTCGCGGCGCCGCTCTGCTCGTTGTAGCCGGTCGTGTCGTGCACCTCGAGCATGCAGACGAGCTGGTTCGCCCGGCACTGCGCGATGACGTTCGCGACGTCGGTCGCGTCGTTCCTCGTCCACCGCACGCCGTTCGACAGCACGACGCGCAGCGCGTTCGCGCCCGCCGCGCGGATCGCGGGGATCGCCCGCGGCGTCTCGGAGACGTACCAGGTGTGGGCGTGGCTGACGCCGCGGGCCACGAAGGGCGTGCCGTTCTGCTCGACGAGCCGGGTGCCCTCGATGTGCAGGCCGACCGGGTCGGCCGCCGTGGCCGAGGTCGCGACGGCGGTGATGCCGCCGACGGCGAGCAGCGCGGCCGCGGAGGCCGCGACCGCGCGCGTGGACAGGTGCTTCATGGGACGTCCTCGTTCCGCTGACGTGGGTGCTGACGCGCACCCGCCCGCCTGTCCGCCGGCCGGTGGCGGGCGGGTGCGCGGGTCACACAACCAGCAGGGACCGGGGCGCTCCACGGCCTAAACGCTTCGCCGTCCGGCTGGCCCGCAAGCGCTTCCGCGGGTGC
>JAPSIR010000271.1 GCA_031178625.1 Cellulomonas sp. | reverse complement strand
CGGGTCGTCGAACGCGTGGCCGTTGAGGTCGCTGACGAGCCGGTCGTGCCGGCCGAGGTCCGTCATCGCGGGGTCGAGGTCGACGACGACGACCTCGCGCACGGACGGGTAGCGCAGCACCTCGCGCACGAGCAGCCCGTCGCCGCCGCCGAGCACCGCGACGGCCGCCGGCGCCGCGACCGACGTCAGGGCCGTGTGCGCGAGGGTCTCGTGGTACCGCGCCTCGTCGACCGACGAGAACTGCAGCTGGTCGTTCAGGTAGAGGCGGGTGTCGCCCTGGTACGACGTCACGACGAGCTTCTGGTAGGCGCTCTGCTCGTAGTGCAGCACCGGGTCCACGTACAGGCGCGTGTTGATCGCGTCCTCGAGGGCCGTCGCCGTGACGAGCCCGGCGACGAGCAGCACCGACACGGCCGCCGTCGGCCAGGTCAGGCGCACCGGCCAGCCCATCCGACCCAGCATGAACAGCGCGACGAGCACGTTGAGCAGCGCCACCGCGAACGCCGTGCGCACCAGGCCGAGCGTCGGCAGCAGCAGGAACGGGAACAGCAGCGACGCCGCCAGTGCGCCGAGGTAGTCGAGCGCGAGGACCTTCGACAGCAGCGACACCGACTCGTCCCGACCGTGCTCCTTGAGCAGCGCCACGAGCAGCGGGATCTCGACGCCGATGCCGACGCCGATGAGCAGCGACAGCAGCGTGAACACGACCCACGCGAGGTCCGTCGCGGCGTACGCCCAGAACAGCAGCAGCACCGACGCACCGCCGAGCACGCCCAGCAGCAGCTCGTTGCGCACGAACGCGCGCCCGGGGGAGCGCGCCAGGCGGACCGCGAGCAGCGAGCCGACGCCCATCCCGAACATCGTCACGCCCGTGGCCAGCGAGAATGCGACGACCGAGTCGCCGAACAGGCTCGAGGCGGCCGTGCCCAGGATCAGCTCGTAGACGATCCCGCCGACGGCGACGAGCAGCGCCGCGGCGAACACGGTCGGCCGGGCGCCGCGGCCCGCGCCGCGGGGTCCTGGTGCGTCGGCTGCTGTGGGTGCGTCGGTGGGGGCGTCGGCGACCGTCGTCCCGACGCCGTCCCCGGTCGTGCCGTCGTCCACGGTCAGGAGCTGATCGTCCCCGCGACGATCACGCCGATCGCGATCGCCAGGCCGGCGATGACGACGCCGAACGCGACGTTGTGCTCGTCGACGAGCTCGCGGTGCAGGTCGAGGCGGAACAGCTTGTTGACGACGACCACGGTGATCAGCAGCAGCACGATGCCGATCACGGAGTAGACGATCGTGGACAGCAGCTCGTCGAGGGCCATGGGGTCTCCCGGGTCCGGTGGAGTGGTTACTTGCCGAGCCCGCCGACCCCGGTGACCGGGCGGCGGTAGCAGATCTGGTCCGCGTCCTGCGAGACGACCGTGCTGCCGGCGGGCGGCGCGGTCGCGAGGCTGCGGGGCGTGCAGTCGGTGCGGGTGTCGGGGGAGCAGGCGCCCGCGAGGTTGGTGAGGAGCAGGACGGCGACGAACCCGCCGACGATCCAGCCCCCGCGCCGGCGCGGTGCGACGACCTTGCCGAAGTGGTCCTTCTGCGCCTTCGCGTCGAGCTCACGGCCCCGGTAGACGTCGAGGACGCGCTCGTCGAACTTCTCCACGGAAAGCACGAAGCCGTCGCCGTGCAGCTCGGCGTACGCGACCTCCTGGCCCTTCTGCAGGTCGTACGTGAACGAGCCCTCGAGATCCCGGATGGTCCCCGCGCCGACCTCGCCGACGCGCAGCTGCTGCGGCCGGCCGTCGACCGTCGCCGTCACCTGCTGGCCGGTGCGCAGCTGCTCGGGGTCGAGGCGCTCCGGCACGTCCTCGGGCCAGTACAGCGTGACCTTGCGGGTGTCGTGGTCGTACTCCACCCAGTAGTCCAGGTTCGTGTAGCCGAGGAGCTCCCACTCCTCCCAGTGGTACCACCTGCCGTCCTCGCGGTCCTTCTCCGCGTAGACGACGACGCCGTGCGGCATCGACCGCCACGGGGGTGACCCGACGAGGGCGTGGCCGAGCTTCATGCGTGCCTGGTGCCGTGCCATGCCGCGCCTCAGACCAGCGCGCGGACGTCGACGCGGGCAGCGCCCAGCACGTCGGCCAGCTCGGCGCGCGTGGCGTCGGCGAAGTCGTCGCCGTCGGGCCGCCGGCACGTCGTCAGCGTCACGTACGCCGTGCCGCGCTCGGGCCACGTGTGCACCGCGACGTGCGACTCCGCGAGGATCACCGCGACGCTCAGCCCCTGCGGCGTGAACCGGTGCGCGGCCTCCGCGCCGACCGGCGTCAGACCCGCGCGGCGGACCACCGCGTCGAGGCAGCGGCGGACCGTCGGCTCGTCGTCCAGGCGCCCGGCGTCGGCGCCCGCGACGTCGAAGACGTACACGAGGTTGCGGTCCACGGGCGTGCGGCCTCCAGGCGGGGGTGCGGGGCGCGGTGAGCCTAGTGGAGGAGGCGGAGGACCTCGGACCGGTTCCACCCGTTCGCCGGTGACGAGTTCGCGAGGTCGCGGGATGTGCGCGAGATCGCGGGCTCGGACTCGCGACCTCGCGTCCACTCCGCGACCTCACCCGGGCCTGCCGGCGCCACGCAGGACGTCCCATGACTCCAGTGCGATAACGCGAAAACAACCACACGTTCGGGCGACGCGCGACGTGCGGCGCATATGTCAGGGTCGCTTACTAATTGCCCGGCGGTGTGCGGCGAAGAGGTCGCGCACCGGGCGTCCGGGTGCGCCGTGCGGCGCGCCCGCACCCGCGTGCAGCGAGGCGCGCGGGCCCATCGGGGGGCGAAGGGACGACATTCGATGCGTCAGCTACGGACGTGGCTCACCGCGCTGGTCGCGGGAGCACTCTGTGTCATGGGGGCGGCCGCACCGGCGGCCGCGGTCGGGCCGGACAGGCTGCCGATCACGGTCGCGAACAGCTCGGGCCGCGGCGAGCAGGTCTACGTGCACGTGCTCGGCACCAACCTGGCGACCGGCCGGCTCGGCTGGGTCGACGGGAGCGGCACCTTCCGGCAGTGGCCGGCCGGGTCCAACCCGCCGTCGCCGGCGCCGGACAGCGCCATCGCCGGCCCGTCGAACGGCGGCGCGGTCACCGTGCAGGTGCCGCGCGGCTTCTCGGGCCGCATCTACTTCTCGTTCGGGCAGAAGCTGCCGTTCTCGCTCACGCCGGACGGCCTGGTGCAGCCCGCGCCGTGGGCCGGCGGAGACCCGACGCGCGACATCCTGTTCGACTGGAGCGAGCTCACCTACAACGACGCCGGCCTGTGGCTGAACAGCTCCCAGGTCGACATGTTCGCCGTGCCGCACTCCGTGAGCGTCACCGGCGCGTCCGGCCAGACGCGCACCACGGGCCGCCTGGTCGCGAACGGCCGCCAGCAGATCATCGACGCCCTGCGCGCCGACCCCGCGTGGGCCCGCAGCGTCGTCACGCGCGCCGACGGCACCGTGCTGCGCGTGCTCGC
>JAPSIR010000270.1 GCA_031178625.1 Cellulomonas sp. | reverse complement strand
CGCGCGCTCGCGGCCTCCTGCTCCGCGCGCTCGTCGTCGTGACGACGACGGCCGCCGGCGCGCTCGCGTTCACGGCTCCCATCCCCGGGTTCTGACGCCCCGCCGCGCACGCCCGCTCGGCGCCCACCGACCCGCCGACGCGGCTCGGCTCAGCGTGGCTCCGCACCCCCGCGTCCCCGTCCCGGTCGCCGCAGCGGCCCCGGCGGCAGCGACAGCCGGCGCCCCTGCACCTGCGGCATGCGCCGGCCCGGCACGGCGTCGCCCGCCGGGCCGCGGTCGGCGCCCGGGCCGACCAGCGCGTCGAACACCTCCGCCGCGAGCGCGTCCGCCTCGGCGGACACCCGCGCCAGCATGTCGCGGCGCACCGTCCCGCTGCGGACGAGCGCGAGGTCGAGCGCCTGGCGCAGGTGGTCGGCGCGGCCGTCCCACGCCTCGGCCTGCACGGGGTCGGCGGCGTGGCGGTCGGCCGCGAGGCGCGCCACCAGCTCGATGGTCGCCGCGACCTTGCCCTCGGGCGAGCGCCGCTTCTGCGCGGCCACGACCGCGTCGCTCCACGTCTCGACGCGCCGCCGCACGGGCCCGGCGACCTCCGGGTGCGCCTTCAGGTACGCGGTGACCTGCCCCGACGCGGCCACCACCATCGGTCCGTACCGCCGCACCATCGCCCACAGCTGCTTGCCGTCGGTGGCCACGCGCACCTCCCGGGTCGTCCGTCGTCCGCCTGTCGTGCGTCCGGGTCGTCGTCTGCCCCGACCCCTCCGCACCACCCTGCCGCGCCCCCGATGACTTCGCGCGGCGTCGGACGTCTGCCCCGGTACGCGCGCACGCCGGGTGCGCGCCGACCCCGGGAGGGCCCCATGGCCGTCGTGCTCAACCCCTACCTCGGCTTCCGCGGGCAGGCGCGGGAGGCCCTCGACTTCTACGCGTCGGTGCTGGGCGGCACGCCCACCGTCTCGACGTACGGCGAGAACGGGATGGACGGCGACGGCGTCATGCACGGGCAGCTCGACGTGCCGGGCGGGCTGACGCTCATGGCGTCGGACGCGCCGCCGGACATGCCGCTGCCGACGGAGTCGTCCGTCGCGATCTCGCTCAGCGGCGGCCCCGAGGACGGCGACACGCTGCGGCGCTGGTACGAGGGCCTGTCGGCCGGCGGGACGAACGTGCTCCCGCTCGACCAGGCGCCGTGGGGCGACTGGTTCGGCATGTTCACGGACCGGTTCGGGACCAACTGGATGGTGAACATCGCCGGCGCACCGCAGGAGGGGTGACCCGTGGCGGCGGGGACGGCCGTCGACCGCCCGCCGGCCGACGCGGGGGACGAGCGCCGCGGCTGGTTCGTCGACCCGTTCGGGCACCACTGGGCGGTCGAGCAGCGGAGCGCCGAGGGGTAGCGGCACTACGACGGAATGTAGTACACCTACTACATGCCCACCGTGACCGACCCCGCGATCCACGTCGACGGGCTGCGCATGGCGTACGGCCGGCGCACCGTCCTCGACGGCGTCTCCTTCGAGATCGACGGCGGCGTCGTCGCGCTGCTCGGCCCCAACGGCGCCGGCAAGACGACCACCGTCGAGATCCTCGAGGGGTTCCGCCGCCGGGACGCGGGCACCGTCCGCGTCCTGGGGGCGGACCCGCAGCGCGCCGACGAGACCTGGCGTGCCCGCGTCGGCGTCGTGCTGCAGTCGTGGCGCGACCACAAGCGGTGGCGCGTGCGCGAGCTGCTCGACCAGCTCGCCGCGGCCTACGCGCCCTACGCCGCGCCGCGCGGGCGCGGCGCGCACCCCACCGACCGGCTGCTCGCGCGCGTCGGCCTCACCGACGCGGCGGCGCAGCGCATCGGGACGCTCTCCGGCGGGCAGCGCCGCCGCCTCGACGTCGCCGTCGGCCTCGTCGGCCGCCCCGACCTGCTGGTCCTCGACGAGCCGACGGCCGGACTCGACCCCGCGGCGCGCCGCGAGTTCCACGAGCTGCTGCACGAGGTCGTCGACGACGACGGCACGCTCGTCCTGCTGACGACGCACGACCTCGCGGAGGCGGAGGTCGTGGCCGACCGCATCCTCCTGCTCGCCGGCGGGCGGATCGTCGCCGACGGCAGCCCGGACGCCCTCGCGCGCGCCGTCGCGGGGCCGAGCGAGGTGCGCTGGTCGGCCGGCGGCGTGCGGCACGTGCACAGCACCGACGACCCGGTGGGCTTCAGCCGCGCCCTGCTCACCGGCCCCGACCCGGTCGACGACCTCGAGGTGCACCACGCGCGCCTCGAGGACGCGTACCTCGAGATCGTCCGCCGCCACGAGGCCGACGACCCGCTCGCCCGCGCCGCCACGACCCCCTCGGAGGCCCTGCGATGACCACGCCGACCGTCACCGCGAGCCCCCGCACGTGGGCGGTCCGCCTCGGCCTGCGCCGCGGCGTCACCGAGTTCGGGCACATGCTGCGCACCGCCGAGGAGGTCGGCTGGAACGTCGTCATCGGCGTCGCGCTGCTCGTCTACCTGTGGACGCAGAAGGACACCCCGGTGCCGGGGGCCGACGGCCTCACGCTGCCCGAGCTCGCGCTCCCGGGGATCCTCGCGGCCACCATCATGTTCGGCATGACGATGGGACCGGCGTTCGCGCTCGCGACCGAGGTGGAGGACGGCACGGTGCTGCGCCTGCGCGCGACGCCGCGCGGCACGACGACGTACTCCGTCGGCATGCTCACCGCGCAGGTGCTCGGCACGCTGCCGATGCTCGCGGTGCTGCTCGTGCCGTGGCCGTTCCTGCTGGGCGACCCGATGCACCAGGGCGCCGGCGGCTGGGTGGCGCTGGTCGGGTGGCTGCTGCTGGGCACGCTGGCGGTGCTGCCGGTGGGTGTGGTGGCCGGTGCGCTGTGCGGCCGGCCCGGGCGCGTGGTGCCGTTCGCGGTGGCGCCCGTCGTCGTGCTCGCGTTCGTCTCGGGCGTGTTCGGCCCGCCGACCGGGCTGCCCGGGTGGGCGCAGGGCGCCGTGCAGGCGTTCCCCCTGTACTGGCTCGCGCACGGCCTGCGGTCCACGACGCTGCCCGCCGGTGCCGAGGTCCTGGAGATCGGCGGCGCGTGGCACCCGGGCCTCGCCGTGGCCGTGCTCGCCGTGTGGGCGGTCGTCGGCGCGCTCGTGGCCCCGGTGCTGCTGCGCCGTGTGACGTCCCGGCAGACCGCCGGCGCCATGGCCGCGCGCCTGCAGGCCCACCTGCAGCGGGCGGCCTGAGCGTGGCGGAGCCGGGCGGCGAGGCCGTCCACAACCGCATCGCCCTGCTGCGCACCGAGCGGGGCGTCAGCCGCCGCGAGCTCGCCGACGCCCTCGGCGTGCACTACCAGACGGTCGGCTACCTCGAGCGGGGGGAGTACGCGCCGTCGCTGCACCTCGCGCTGCGGCTCGCCGCGTTCTTCGACGTGCCGGTCGAGGTGGTGTTCTCGCTGACGCCGTTCCCGCGGATCGGCGCGCCGGCGGCCGCGTCCGAGGGCTGAGG
>JAPSIR010000269.1 GCA_031178625.1 Cellulomonas sp. | reverse complement strand
CGCACGTCGGGCACGTAGAGGTTCTCCCACCCGGCGCGGCCGAGCCGCTCGCCGAGGTCGACGTCCTCGAAGAACATGAAGTACGACTCGTCGAAGCCGCCGACCTGCTCGAACGCCTCGCGGCGCAGCACGAGGCACGCGCCCGACAGCCAGCCGGCCTCGCGCAGGTAGCCGCCGACCGACTCCTGGCGCGCGTGGTACGCGCGGGTCCACGGGTTCTCGGGCCACACGCGCGCGAACACGGCGTGGCCGGCGCCCTGGCGCAGCGAGGGCAGGGCGCGGGCGGACGGGTACATCGTGCCGTCGGTGTTGAGCAGCATCGGCCCGAGCGAGCCGGCGCGCGGCTGGTCGTCGCCGGCGTCGAGGAGCTCGTCGAGCGAGCCGGGCGTCCACTCGAGGTCGGAGTTCGCCACGACGAGCCACGGTGCGGTCGCGCCCCGCGCACCGGCGTTCGCGCCCGCGCCGTACCCGAGGTTGGTGCCGGGGACGACGAGTCGGCCGCCGGCCTCCGCGACGACGGCCTCGGCGACCGCGTGGTCGGTGCCGTTGTCGACGACGACCAGCTCGACGGGGTGCGTCGAGGCGGCTGCGAGCGTGCGGGTGAAGCGGCGGAGCTCGTCACCGGGGTGGTAGACGACGCACACGACGCGGACTCGGGGGGCAGCCGGGGGGACTGCGGGGGACGCGCTCATCGACGACCCAGCCTAGTGGCCGTCGTCGTACCCGGGGTCCACCTCGTCGGGTGCGCGCCCGAGCAGGTGGGCGACCTGCTCGACGACGACGTCGCGGACGAGGTCGGGCAGGTCGGCGGCGTCGTGGGCGCGCGCCTCGACGGGACGGCGGTAGACGACGATGCGGTGGGGGAGCCCCGTGTCGGCGGGGAAGTAGCGGCCGAGCGGCACACCGCCGCTCTCCCACGGCGCCGGGTCGGAGGGCGGCACGTCCTCGACCGCGAACTCCACGCCCTCGAGCTGGCGCGCCCAGCGGCGCTCGAGGTCCTCGACCGCGTCGAGCACCAGGTCGTCGAAGCGCTCGGCGCGCGTGCGGTAGCCGGGGGTGCTCATCGGCAGCACCGGTCCGCGCAGGCCGCGGCCCCGGCGGTCGCGCCGGCGGACGGCGCCGACGCGGGGTGCCGACGCCGGCACGTCGGGGCCGCGGCGGGCGGGCAGGACGCGGTCCGGCGCCCCCGGGGTCGCGCTCGAGGGGGACCCCGGGACGGGACGGGACGGGCCGGCGGGGCTCATCCGGCCACTGTACGTCGGCGCGACACGGCGGGGCGGGCGGGCGTGCGCGCACCCTCCTGCGCGGGCCCACGGGGTACCGTCTGCACGTGAGATCCGTCCGGCAGTGCTCGCGCACGGCGTGCCCGCACGCTGCGGTCGCGACGCTCACCTACGTCTACGCCGACTCCACCGCGGTGCTGGGCCCGCTGGCCCAGCTGGCGGAGCCGCACTCGTACGACCTGTGCGTCGAGCACGCGGAGCGGCTCACCGCGCCGCGCGGCTGGGAGGTCGTGCGGCTGCTGCCCGACCTCGAGGCCGCGGCGCCGAGCCACGACGACCTGCTCGCCCTCGCGGACGCCGTCCGCGAGGCGGGGCGCCGGCGCGCGCCCGAGCCGTCGCCGGCGCTGACCCCCGTGCCGGCCCCCACCGCCCCGGCGGACGGGCGTCGCCGGGGCCACCTGCGCATCGTCCCGGGCGAGGCGCCGTGACGGGTCGCGGACGTGCGCGCCGCACGCCGGCGGACGAGCCCCTGGGCTCGGTGACGCGCCCGGTCGTCGACGACTCCGCCGTCGTCCCCGGGTGCCACCGGTGCAGCTCGGCCGCGCTGACGCGCGTCCGGCTCGCGCTGCCCGACGGGCGGCCGGCGGTGTTCTCCTCCTGCGACGCGTGCGAGACCACCGCGTGGTACGTCGTCGACGGCGACGGCACGCCGCTGGGCCCGGACGGGTCGCCCCGCGACGCCGGCTGACGCCGCACGACCGACCCCGCACGACCGGTCCCGCACCCTCGCTAGGGTGGGGCCGACCCCGCCGTCGTAGAACGAAGGACCCTTTCGTGCCCGCACCCGTGGACCTCTCCGCGCTCATCAAGGCCTACGACGTCCGGGGCACGTACCCCGAGCAGCTCGACGCGGGCGTCGCGCGTGCCATCGGCGCCGCGTTCGCCGACGTCGTCGTGCTGCCGGAGGTCGCCGCCGGCGCCCGGCCGCGCGTCGTGATCGGCAACGACATGCGTCCCTCCGGCCCCGAGCTCGTCGGCGCGTTCGCCGAGGGCCTGACGGCGCGGGGCGTCGACGTGGTCCTCATCGGCCTGTGCTCGACCGACGGCCTGTACCACGCCTCGGGCGCGCTGGACGTGCCCGGGGCGATGTTCACCGCGAGCCACAACCCGGCGCAGTACAACGGCATCAAGCTGTGCCGCGCCGGCGCGCGTCCCGTCGGGCAGGACACCGGGCTCGCGGACGTCCGGGAGCTCGCCGGCCGGTACGTCGCGGACGGCGTCGAGCCGGTCGCGGGGCGCGGCACCGTCACGGAGCGCGACATGCTGACGGAGTACGCGCAGTTCCTGCGCTCGCTCGTCGACCTGTCGGGCATCCGCCCGCTCAAGGTCGTCGTGGACGCGGGCAACGGCATGGGCGGGCACACCGTGCCCGCGGTGCTGGGCACGGGCGCGGGCCTGCCTGCCCTGCCGCTCGACGTCGTGCCGCTGTACTTCGAGCTCGACGGCACGTTCCCGAACCACGAGGCGAACCCGCTCGAGCCGGAGAACCTGCGCGACCTGCAGGCCGCCGTCGTGCAGCACGGCGCCGACCTGGGTCTCGCGTTCGACGGCGACGCCGACCGCTGCTTCGTCGTCGACGAGAACGGGGACGCGGTCAGCCCGTCCGCGATCACGGCGCTGGTCGGCCTGCGCGAGGTCGAGCGCGAGCGCGCCGCCGGCCGCACGCCGACGGTGATCCACAACCTCATCACCTCCCAGGTCGTGCCGGACCTGCTGCAGGCGGCGGGTGCGCGCACGGTCCGCACCCGCGTCGGGCACTCGTTCATCAAGGCGCAGATGGCCGAGCACGAGGCCGTGTTCGGCGGCGAGCACAGCGCGCACTACTACTTCCGCGAGTTCTTCTTCGCGGACACGGGCATGCTCGCCGCGATGCACGTGCTCGCGGCGCTCGGCGGCCAGCCGCACCCGCTGTCCGCGCTGGCGGACCAGTACCAGCCGTACGTCGCGAGCGGCGAGATCAACTCGCGCGTCGACGACGTGGCCGCCGCGCGCGCCCGCGTCGTCGAGGCGTACGTGACGCAGCAGGGCGGCGGGCCGGTGCAGGTCGACGAGCTCGACGGGCTCACGGTCTCGCACTGGGACGGCCACCCGCAGTGGTGGTTCAACCTGCGCGCGTCGAACACCGAGCCGCTGCTGCGGCTGAACGTCGAGGCGGCGGACGAGGACATCATGGAGAAGGTGCGCGACGACGTGCTCTCGCTCGTGCGG
>JAPSIR010000268.1 GCA_031178625.1 Cellulomonas sp. | reverse complement strand
ACTCGATCCGCTCGATCGTGAAGTACCTCGACGACGTCGACGAGCAGACCATCGCCGGCATCAACATCCCCACCGGCATCCCGCTGCTCTACGAGCTCGACGAGGAGACGCTGAAGCCGACCGTCACCGGCGGCACGTACCTCGACCCGGAGGCCGCCAAGGCCGCAATCGCCGCGGTGGCGAACCAGGGCCGCTGACCCGACCCGCACGCACGACGAGCCGCCGGCCCCCGCGAGGGCCGGCGGCTCGTGCGTTCCCAGGACCGGGAGCCGGACGTGACGAGGCGCCCGCCCCCTCCCCGGGACGGGCGCCTCGCGTGCGAGCCGGGGTACGGCTCGGTGGTCGCCGGTGGCCGGAGGTGTCCGGGCCGGCGAGGTCGTCAGACCGAGCGGACGGCCGCCGGGTCGAGGGCGTGCGCGGTGTCGCCGGTGACGAGGTAGACGATGCGGCGCGCGACGGACACGGCGTGGTCGCCGAACCGCTCGTAGTAGCGGCCGAGCAGCGTGACGTCGACGGTCGCCTGCGCGGGACGGTCCCAGTCGCCGGCGAGCATGGCGGTGAAGGTGTCCGTGTGCAGCTGGTCGAGCAGGTCGTCGTCCTGCTCGATGCTCTCGGCCAGGCCGAGGTCGCGCGTCTCGAGCAGCGTCGTCGTGCGGCGGGCGACGCGCACGGCGGCGTCCTGCATCTGGGTGAACGTGGCCTCGAGGCCCTGCGGCACGGCGGCCACCGGGTAGCGCAGGCGGGCGATCTGGGCGATGTGCCGGGCGAGGTCGCCCATCCGCTCCAGGGACGCGCTCATGCGCAGCGCGGTGACGACGACGCGCAGGTCGGTGGCGACGGGTTGCTGCTGCGCGAGGAGGCGCACGCAGCGGTCGTCCAGGTCGCGCTCGAGCGCGTCGATCGCCAGGTCGTCCGCGATCACGGACTCGGCGAGCTGGAGGTCGGCCGTCAGCAGCGCGACGCCCGCGCTCGTGACGGCCTGCTCGACCCGGCCGCTCATGGCCACCAGGTCCTCGCCGAGCTGCTTGAGCTCGGCGTCGAAGATGTCCCGCATGTGCTCCCTCTCTGCGCGCAGGTGCGCGGTTCGCGGCCCACACCGTGGCACGGCCCGGTGAACGTCCGCCACCGGAGAGGTGAACAGCCGGAGGCCGTCGCGCGTCCGCGCCCGGCGGTGACCGGATCGCCCCCGCCCGTCGGCCTAGTGTGGGCCGCGTGGAGTGGATCGGAGGTCTCGCGCCACTGGTGGCCGGGGCGCTCGGGGTGCTGGTGGGTGCGTTCGCCATGGGCGCGTTCCGGTGGAGCGAGCGGTCGCAGCACGCGGTGCCGCCCCAGCCGGAGCCCGAGCTCGACGACGGCCTCGTGCGCACGCTGGCGGTGCTGCGGTCGGCGGCGGTGGTGCTCGACGCGGAGGACCGCGTGCTGCGCGCGAGCCCCCCGGCGCACGCCCTCGGCCTGGTCCGCGACGGCCGGCTCGTGCACCCCGCGATGCGCGACCTGGTCGAGGCGGTCCGCCGCGACGGCGTGATCCGGGACGAGGAGGTCGACGTGCCCCGCGGCCCCGTCGGCGCCGGGCGGCTGCTCGTGCAGGCGCGCGTCGCCCAGGTGACGCCCGAGCACGTCCTGCTCCTCGCCGAGGACCTGACCAAGCAGCGCCGCCTCGAGGCGATCCGCCGCGACTTCGTCGTCAACGTGTCGCACGAGCTGAAGACGCCGGTCGGCGCGCTCTCGCTGCTGGCCGAGACCGTCCAGGACGCGGCGGACGACGCCGACGCCGTCCGCCGGTTCACGGGCCGCATGCAGGCCGAGGCCCAGCGCCTGTCCGCGCTCGTCCACGAGATCATCGAGCTGTCCCGCCTCCAGGCGACCGGCGCGCTCGAGGAGCTCGCCGCCGTCGAGGTCGACGACGTCGTCGCCGAGGCGGTCGACCGCGCCCGCACCGGCGCCGACGCCAAGCACGTGCGCCTCTCGGCGGGCGGGGAGCGCGGCGTCGCCGTCTTCGGCGACCACAACCTGCTCGTCACCGCCGTGCGCAACCTGCTCGACAACGCCGTGGCGTACTCGCCCGAGGGCACGCAGGTCGCCGTGGGCGTCAAGCGCCGCGACGACCTCGTGGAGATCGCGGTCGTGGACGAGGGCATCGGCATCGACCCGGCCGACCAGGAGCGCGTCTTCGAGCGGTTCTACCGGGTCGACCCCGCGCGCTCGCGCGACACGGGCGGGACCGGCCTCGGCCTGTCGATCGTCAAGCACGTCGCCGCCGACCACGGCGGCGACGTCTCCGTGTGGTCGCAGCCCGGCCGCGGCTCGACCTTCACGCTGCGCCTGCCCGTCGCCGAGCGCCGCCTCGGCGAGGCGACCGACGACACCCCGACCCCGCCGGGCGCCCCCGTGCCCGGAGCCGGCACCACGCCCGGATCTGCACCCGGCAGCGCGCCGGGCCGACCCCTGTCCAGGAGCAACCCGTGACCCGCATCCTGCTCGTGGAGGACGAGGAGTCCTACCGCGACCCCCTCGCGTACCAGCTGGCCCGCGAGGGCTACGACGTCGTCACCGCGGCGACCGGCCCCGAGGCTCTCGACCGGTTCGCCGACGGCGGCGCCGACCTCGTGCTGCTCGACCTCATGCTGCCCGGCCTGCCCGGCACCGAGGTGTGCCGCCGCCTGCGGCTCGAGTCCGACGTGCCCGTCATCATGCTCACCGCCAAGGACGACGAGATCGACAAGGTCGTGGGCCTGGAGCTCGGCGCCGACGACTACGTGACGAAGCCGTACTCGTCGCGTGAGCTGCTCGCGCGCATCCGCGCGGTCCTGCGGCGCCGGGAGTCGGCCGGCCGGGCCGCGGGCGCCGGCGACGAGCCGGGCGACGACGCCACCCTGGAGCTCGCGGGCGTCCGGATGGACGTCGACCGGCACACCGTGCACGTCGACGGCACCCTCGTGCCGTTCCCGCTCAAGGAGTTCGAGCTGCTCGAGCTGCTGCTGCGCAACCCGGGGCGGGTGCTCACGCGCGGCCAGCTCATCGACCGCGTGTGGGGCTCCGACTACGTCGGCGACACGAAGACGCTCGACGTCCACGTCAAGCGCATCCGCGCCAAGATCGAGCCCGACCCGTCGACGCCCACGCTCCTGACGACCGTCCGCGGGCTCGGCTACAAGCTGTCGGACACGCCGGACGAGTGAGCGGCGCGCGCCGGCGCGTGACCCCCGCCACACGCACCGGCGTGCATAGGGGACAACTGGCGTGCGCCGCATCCTGGACGGTCGTCTGGTCGACCACCGTTCATCCGCGGTTCACCGAGCGCCGCCGAGACGGTCACCTCGCGTCCCTACCGTCGACCACGGCCGCGCACCGACCGGTGCGCGCGGATCGACAGGATGGGTCACAGTGAAGCTCTCCCCTCGCAACCGTCTCGGTGCCGTCGCCCTCACGGGCGCCCTGGCGCTGACCCTGGCCGCGTGCAGCTCCGGTGGCAACGCCGAGGAGCCCGCGGGTACCGCGGGCGGTGACACCAACGCCGAGCTGAGCGG
>JAPSIR010000267.1 GCA_031178625.1 Cellulomonas sp. | reverse complement strand
GCGCCGTCGCGGTAGGTCACGTCGCCGGGCGGGCGCGGGTCCGTGCGCGGCGGCACGACGTCGGCGAGCCGCGGGTACGCGCCGAGGCGGGCCGGGTCGGTGAGGGTGGTCAGCCAGGTCCGGCCGCCGCGCCGGCCGACGACGACGCGCGGCACCACCAGCACGCCGCCCGCGGCGGAGTCGTCGTCGAACGCGAACGACGCGAACGCGACCGGGCCCGTGCCGGGCAGACGCACCTCGTCGCGGACGATCGCGTGCGCGACGACCTCGCGCCAGGCCCGCTCGGCGGCGGCGAACCGGTCGGCGCCGCGCACCTCGACGCGGGCGGCCTCGCCCCACGCGACGAGGCCGTCGCCGCGGCGCACCCAGGCGAGCGGGGCGTCCGAGGGGAGGAGGTCGAGCAGGTCGGCCGGGTCCGGGGCGTCCCCGGCACGCGTCGGCAGGTCGTCGACGGCCACCGTGCGGACCACCAGCGGGTGGGGCAGGCGGTCCTGCGCGACGCTGCTCGACGTGCTCATCGCCAGTCAGGGTAGGTCCTCGCGGCGGCCCGGGCGGGCGGGCGGGTCACCGTCCGACGCACGTCACACCCGCGCACGTCACACCCGCGCGCGCCGCCGCCCGGTACCGCGCCGCGTGGCCGGTCCGCGCCGACCTGCCACGATGGGGCCATGCCCCGCGCCACCCTCGACAAGGACCCCCGCGACGTCGCCGTGATGTTCGACGCCGTCGCGCGCCGGTACGACGTGACGAACGACGTCCTCTCGCTCGGCCAGGACCGCGCGTGGCGCCGGGCGACGCTCGCGGCCCTCGGTGCACAGCGCGGCGAGACGGTCCTCGACCTGGCCGCCGGCACGGGCACGTCGAGCGAGCCGCTCGCGGACGCCGGCGTGCACGTCGTCCCGTGCGACCTGTCGACGGGCATGCTCGGCGTGGGCAAGCGCCGCCGGCCCGACCTGCCGTTCGTCGCGGGCGACGCGCTGCGCCTGCCGTTCGCCGACGCGTCGTTCGACGCGGTGACGATCTCGTTCGGGCTGCGCAACGTGCCGGACCCCGAGGCCGCGCTGGGCGAGATGCTCCGCGTGACCCGGCCGGGCGGACGCCTGGTGGTCTGCGAGTTCTCCCGCCCGACGTTCGCGCCGTTCCGCGTCGTGTACACCAACTACCTCATGCGGGCGCTGCCGCCCGTCGCGCGCGCGGTGGCCAAGGAGTCGGACGCGTACGTCTACCTCGCGGAGTCCATCCGCGCGTGGCCCGACCAGCGCGAGCTGGGGCTGCTGCTCAAGCAGGCCGGCTGGGTGGACGTGGCGTACCGCAACCTCTCCGGCGGCATCGTCGCGCTGCACCGCGGCCGCCGTCCGTAGCCGCCGCACCGGTCGGGTGCACGAACCTGCCCGCACCGCCCCGCACAGGCGTCCGCGCAGGTCACGGGACGCCGGTCGCGATCCGGCCGCCAGGTAAGTCCTACCTTCGAAGACAGGTCGGGGGACGCTGGCTACACTCGCAGCGTCGCACGTGAACGACGTCACAAAGTGGGGTGGACGTGGTGGACGCAGCGCACGATGACGCCGACGTCATCGTCGTCGGTGCAGGCCCGGCAGGGGCCTCCGCGGCGTACCACTGCGCCGCCGCGGGCCTCGACGTGCTGCTCCTGGAGAAGGCGTCCTTCCCCCGCGACAAGATCTGCGGCGACGGCCTGACGCCCCGCGCGGTGGCCGAGCTCGTGCGCATGGGCGTGCCGATCCGGGAGCAGGACGGCTGGATCCGCAACAAGGGCCTGCGCGTGATCGGCGGCGGGCACCGCATCGAGCTCGAGTGGCCGGAGCTGTCGGTGTACCCGTCGTACGGGCTCGCCCGCGCGCGGACGTCGTTCGACCAGACGCTCGCCGAGCACGCGCGCGCCGCCGGCGCCAAGCTGCTCGAGCGCACGGCGGTCGTCCGGCCCGTCCGCGACGAGCGCACGGGTCGCGTGGCCGGGGTCCGCGCCCGGTCCGTCGACCACGACGGGCGCCGCACGGTCGACGCGGGCGACGAGGTGACGTACCGCGCGCCGGTCGTCGTCGCCGCCGACGGGGTGTCCGCGCGCCTGGCGACCGCGGTGGGCCGCGCCAAGCGCGACGACCGGCCCATGGGCGTGGCCGTCCGGACGTACTTCCGCACGCCGCGCCACGACGACCCGTGGATGGAGTCGCACCTCGAGCTGTGGGACGGCGCGCCGGGGCGGTCGAACCTCATGCCGGGCTACGGCTGGATCTTCTCGCTCGGTGACGGCACGGCGAACGTCGGCCTCGGCTCGGTCAGCTCGACGGCCGCCGCGACCAAGGTCGACTACAAGGACCTCTTCGCGCGGTGGATGGCCAACGCCCCCGCCGAGTGGGAGTTCACGCCGGACAACCAGGTGGGCCCCGTGCGCGGCGCCGCGCTGCCGATGGGGTTCAACCGCGGCCCGCTCTACGCGGACGGGCTGCTGCTGGCCGGCGACGCCGCCGGCATGGTGAGCCCGTTCAACGGCGAGGGCATCGCGTACGGCCTGCAGGCGGGCCGCGTCGCCGCCGACGCGATCGCGCAGGGTCTCGCCCGTGGCTCCGCCGCCGGCCGCGAGCGCGCGCTCGCCACCTACCAGTCCCGCATGAAGGACGACCTCGGCGGCTACTACACGCTCGGCCGGCAGTTCGTGCGGCTGATCGAGCACCCGCAGGTCATGCGGCTGTGCACCCGGTACGGGCTGCCGCGGCCGCTGCTCATGCGGTTCGTGCTCAAGCTCCTGTCCGACTGCTACGAGCCGCGCGGCGGGGACGTGGTCGACCGCGTCATCGCCGCACTGGCGAGGATCGCCCCGGCGGCCTGACCCGCACGACCGCGCACGACCTGCACGACCCTGCCCCACCCGCACGGCCCTGCACGACCGACCCGATCGCCCCGGCCCCGGCCGGACCTCGACGCCGAGGAGGACCGCACGATGACCAACCCGTACGTGCCGCTGCTGGTGCTGATGGGCATCGCCGCCGTGCTGGCGCTGGGCGGCGTGGGCGCGAGCGCGGTCCTCGGACCCAAGCGGTACAACCGCGCGAAGCTCGAGGCGTACGAGTGCGGCATCGAGCCGACGCCGCACGCCGTGGGCGGGGGCCGCTTCCCGATCAAGTACTACCTCGTCGCGATGACCTTCATCATCTTCGACATCGAGGTCGTCTTCCTCTACCCGTGGGCCGTGAGCTTCGCCGAGGTGGCCACGTTCGGTCTCGTCGCGATGCTCGCGTTCCTCGCCCTGATCACCGTGCCGTTCGTCTACGAGTGGAAGCGCGGCGGGTTCGAGTGGGACTGACGACGACGCGCGCCGCGGCGCGCACCAGCACGACGACGGCACCGACGCCGCACCCGAGGAGGGGCTGACATGGGCATCGAGGAAGCGCCCTCGGGCTTCCTGCTGACGACGGTCGAGGACCTCGTCGGCTACTTCCGCAAGGGCTCGCTGTGGCCGGTGACGTTCGGCCTGGCGTGCTGCGCGATCGAGATGATGGCGACCGGCGCGAGCCGGTACGACATCTCCCGGTTCGGCATGGAGGT
>JAPSIR010000266.1 GCA_031178625.1 Cellulomonas sp. | reverse complement strand
ACTGCGTGCGCGTGTCGATCCAGTACTGGTGCCAGTCCTCGTCGGTGCCCGGCTCGACGAAGAACTCCATCTCCATCTGCTCGAACTCGCGCGTGCGGAAGATGAAGTTGCCCGGCGTGATCTCGTTGCGGAACGACTTGCCGATCTGGCCGATGCCGAACGGCGGCTTCTTGCGGGCCGCCGTGAGCACGTTCTGGAAGTTCACGAAGATGCCCTGCGCGGTCTCGGGCCGCAGGTAGTGCAGGCCGGACTCGTCCTCGACCGGGCCGAGGTACGTCTTCAGCATCATGTTGAAGTCGCGCGGCTCGGTCCACTCTCCGCGGGTGCCGCAGTTGGGGCAGGCGATGTCGGCGAGGCCGCCCTCGGGCGTGCGGCCCTTCTTGGCCTCGAAGTCCTCGAGCAGGTGGTCCTCGCGGAACCGCTTGTGGCACGACAGGCACTCCGTGAGGGGGTCGGTGAAGACGCCGACGTGGCCCGACGCGACCCAGACCTGGCGCGGGAGGATGACGGAGGAGTCGAGGCCGACGATGTCGTCGCGGCTCGTGACCATCGCACGCCACCACTGGCGCTTGATGTTCTCCTTCAGCTCGACGCCGAGGGGTCCGTAGTCCCACGCGGAACGCGTGCCCCCGTAGATCTCACCGCTCGGGAAGACGAACCCCCGGCGCTTGGCGAGGGAGACGACGGCGTCGAGGCGGGAGGCGGTGCTGGCCACTGGGTTCTCCTGGGTCGAGGAAGCCCGCGGCTGGGTGCCGCGGGGCACAACCGCCACAGCCTAGCCGCCGCGCCACCAGCCGTTTTGACATCGGTTCGCGTCGTAGTTGAGAATCGGTCTCATGTCCAGGTCCTCCCGCGCCCTCGCGCTGCTCGCCGTCCCCGCCCTGCTGGTCGCGGGGTGCTCCTCCGAGGGCGCGGACGTGGGCTCCGGCGGGACCGACGGCGGCCGCGTCGCCGTGCTGGCGTCGTTCTACCCGCTCCAGTTCGTCGCAGCCGAGGTGGGCGGCGAGCGTGTCGACGTGTCGTCGATGACGCCGCCCAGCGCGGAGCCGCACGACCTCGAGCTGTCCCCCGCACAGGTCGCCGAGCTCTCCTCCGCCGACCTCGTCGTCTACCAGTCCGGCTTCCAGGCGGCAGTGGACGAGGCGGTCGAGCAGACCGAGCCGGCGCACGTGGTCGACGCCACGCAGGCCGCGGGTCTGGGCGAGGGCGGCACCCACGCCGACGGGGCGCCGGGCGCCGACGCCGACCACGAGGGTGAGGAGGAGGGCGAGGCGCACGCCGACGAGCACGCGCACGGCTCGCTCGACCCGCACTTCTGGCTCGACCCGACGCTCATGCCCGACGTCGCCGACGCCGTCGCCGACGCGCTGACGGAGGTCGACCCGGACGGCGCCGACACCTACCGCGCGAACGCCGACGCGCTCGGCGAGCGCTTCACCGCCCTCGACGAGGCGTACCGCACCGGCCTCGCGGCGTGCGAGCGCGACGTCATCGTGACGTCGCACGAGGCGTTCGGGTACCTCGCGCAGCGCTACGGCCTCGAGCAGGTCGGCATCTCCGGCGTCGACCCGGAGGCCGAGCCGTCCCCCGCCCGGCTGCGGGAGGTCGGCGCGCTCGTCCGGGAGAGCGGCGTCACGACCATCTTCTTCGAGACGCTCGTCAGCCCGAAGGTCGCCGAGACGCTCGCCGACGACCTCGGCGTGGGCACCGCCGTGCTCGACCCCCTCGAGGGCCTCACGGACGACGCGCAGGACTACTTCGGCGTCGCCGAGCAGAACCTCGAGCAGCTGCGCGTGGCATTGTCGTGCGCGTGACCTCGCCGTCCGCGCCCCCCGCCGCGGTGCTCCCCGACGCCCTCCCGGTACCCACGATCGACGCCCGCGACGTCCACGTGACGCTCGGCGGCCGCGCCATCGTGCGCGGCGTCGACCTGCGGGTGCCGGCGGGCCAGGTGCTCGCCCTGCTCGGCGCCAACGGGTCCGGCAAGTCGACCCTCGTCCGGTCCCTGCTCGGCGTCGTCCCGATCGCGTCCGGGTCCGTCCACCTGCTGGGGGCACCGCTGGGCCGCCAGGTGCCGTGGCAGCGAGTCGGGTACGTGCCGCAGCGCATGGCGGCGGGCGGCGGTGTGCCGGCGACGGCGCTCGAGGTCGTCGGCTCGGGCCTGCTGCACGGCCGCCGCCTGCTCCCGCCGCGCGACCGGCGCGCCCGCGCGCGCGCCGCGCTCGAGACGCTCGGGGTCGGTCACCTGCTGCACCGGCGCGTCCAGGAGCTGTCGGGAGGCCAGCAGCAGCGCGTCCTCATCGCCCGCGCGCTCGTGCGCGAGCCGCGCCTGCTCGTGCTCGACGAGCCGACGTCGGGCATCGACCTGCCCACGCAGGAGACGTTCGTCCGCACGGTCGCCGCCCTGCGCGACGCCGGCACCACGGTGCTCGTGATCCTGCACGAGATCGGCCCGTTCGCGCCGCTCATCGACCGCGCGGTCGTGCTGCGGCACGGCCGGGTGGTGCACGACGGCGCGCCACCCGCCGCCCGTGGGGAGCACGGCTCCGCCGAGCACGACCACACGCACCCGCACGCGGACCCCGCACCGCCGTCCGAGGGTCCCGACCTGACGCTGGGGGTGGCACCGTGACGTGGTGGACCGAGCTCGCCGAGCTCCTCTCCTCGCCGCTCATGCAGCGCGCGCTGATCGCCGCCGTGCTGGTGGGCGCCGCCGCACCGGTGGTGGGCACGTTCCTCGTGCAGCGCCGGCTCGCCCTCATGGGCGACGGCATCGGGCACGTCGCGCTCACCGGTGTCGCCGTGGGCTGGCTCGTCGGCAGCTGGGCCGCCGCCTCCCCCGCGGACGCGCTCGCGGTGCCGGGCGCGGTGGTCGCGGCCGTCATCGGGTCGGTCGTCATCGAGCTGGTGCGCGAGCGCGGCCGCACGAGCGGCGACCTCGCGCTCGCGATCATGTTCTACGGCGGCATCGCCGGCGGCGTGCTGCTCATCAAGGTCGCCGGCGGCACGAACGCGAACCTCATGAGCTACCTCTTCGGCTCGATCGCGACGGTGACGACGGCGGACCTCTGGTGGACCGTCGCGCTCGCCGCACTCGTCCTCGGCGTGGGCGTCGGCCTGCGGTGGGTGCTCTTCGCCGTGAGCCACGACGAGGAGTTCGCGCGTGCCAGCGGGCTGCCGGTCCGCCTCGTCTCGATGGTCGTCGCCACCCTCGCGGCGCTCACCGTGACGATCGCGATGCGCGTCGTCGGCCTGCTGCTCGTCAGCGCGCTCATGATCGTCCCCGTCGCCGTCGCGCAGCTCTACGCCCGCTCGTTCGGGCGGACGATGGCCGTGGCGAGCGCGGTCGGCGTGGCCGTCAGCGTGGTGGGCCTCACCGTGACGTACTGGAACGACGTGCCGCCCGGCGCCACGATCGTCGTGCTGGCCATCGCGGTGTACGCCGTCGGCGCCGCGGTGCGCCCGCTGGTCCACCGCCGCGCGCCGGGCGAGGACCCGCACCCCGACATGTCCGACGACGTCCTCGTGCCCGACACCGCCCCGGACGGCTGCACGCCCGCACCCGCCACGCCCGC
>JAPSIR010000265.1 GCA_031178625.1 Cellulomonas sp. | reverse complement strand
GACTTCTACGTGTGGAGCGACGACAACACGCGCTACCAGGACGCGCGCATCATCTTCGTCGACACCGAGACGTCGAACTGGACGTTCGACCCCGTGCGCCGGCAGTACTTCTGGCACCGGTTCTTCTCGCACCAGCCGGACCTCAACTTCGAGAACCCGCGCGTGGTCGACGCGATGTTCGACGTCGCGCGCTTCTGGCTGCACATGGGCGTCGACGGGTTCCGGCTCGACGCGGTCCCGTACCTCTTCGAGGCGGAGGGGACGAACTGCGAGAACCTGCCGGAGACCCACCGGTTCCTCGCGGACCTGCGCCGCATGATCGACGCGGAGTTCCCCGGCCGGATCATGCTCGCCGAGGCCAACCAGTGGCCCGAGGACGTGGTGCACTACTTCGGCACCGAGCAGGCGCCCGAGTGCCACATGTGCTTCCACTTCCCCGTGATGCCGCGGATCTACTACGGCCTGCGTGACCAGCGCGCCACGCAGATCGTCGACATCCTCGCCGACACGCCGCCGATCCCCACCACGGGCGGGCAGTGGAGCACGTTCCTGCGCAACCACGACGAGCTCACGCTCGAGATGGTGTCGACCGAGGAGCGCGCGTCGATGTACGGGTGGTACGCGCCCGACTCGCGCATGCGCGCCAACGTCGGCATCCGGCGCCGGCTCGCGCCGCTGCTCGACAACTCCCGCAAGGAGATCGAGCTCGCGCACGCCCTGCTGCTGTCGCTGCCGGGCAGCCCCTGCCTGTACTACGGGGACGAGATCGGGATGGGCGACAACATCTGGCTGCCGGACCGCGACGCGGTCCGCACCCCGATGCAGTGGACCCCCGACCGCAACGCGGGGTTCTCGGTGGCCGACCCCGGCAAGCTCTACCTGCCGGTCGTGCAGTCGCTCGTGTACCACTACGGCAACATCAACGTGGAGTCGCAGCTCGCGCAGCCGACGTCGCTCCTGCACTGGGTGCACGGCATGCTCGCGGTCCGCCGCAAGCACAAGGCGCTCGGGCGCGGCACGTTCGACGTCGTCCCGTGCGACAACGACGCGGTGCTGACGTTCCTGCGCCGCACGGACGACGAGACGATGCTCGTGGTCGCGAACATGGCGGCGACGGCCCGGGCGGCGACCGTCACGCTGCCGGACCACGTGGGGTGGCACCTGCGCGACGTGTTCGGCGGGTCCGCGTTCCCCGACGTGCGCGGCGACGGCACGGTGACGTTCACCCTCGGCTCGCGCGACTTCTACTGGCTGGAGCTGACGGCACCGTGATCCTCGACGCCCGGGACCCCGACCACCTCGACGGCGAGCTCGTCGGGCTGCTGCGCGGCTGGCTGCCCGAGCGCCGCTGGTACCCCGTCAAGGGGACGGAGGCGGAGCTGACGCCCGTCGCGACGATCGACCTCGCCGACGACGTGCGCGTGCTGCTCGTGCGCGCCCGCGCCGGCTCGGTGGACGTGCTGCTGCAGGTCCCGCTCGTGCTCGTGCCGGGGCCGACCGGCGGCCCCGCCGCGGTGGTCGGCACGCTCGGCGACCGCACCGTGCTCGACGGTGCCGGGCACGCGTCGTTCCTGACGGCGTGGCTGGCGCACGCGGACGGCCCGGGTGCGGACGTCGACGCGGCGGCCGCGCGCGTCGTCACGGGCGAGCAGTCGAACACGTCGGTCGTGCTGCCCGACCGCGCGACCGGGACGCCCGTCGGCATCCTCAAGGTCCTGCGCACCGTGGCGGCCGGCGACAACCCCGACATCGACGTGCCGCGCCGGCTCACCGAGCAGGGCTGGGGCGGCGTGCCGGAGCCGCTCGCGTGGGCGCGGGTGCGGTGGACGCCCGCCGGCGCAGCACCCGTCGTGGGCTACGGCGGGGTCATGAGCGCGTTCGTGCCCGGCGCCGAGGACGGCTTCGAGCTGGCCTGCCTGCACGCCCGCGAGGGTCGGGCGTTCGGCACGCTCGCGCGCGAGCTCGGCGAGGTCGTCGCCGGCATGCACGGCGCCCTCGCGGGCGCGTTCGGCACGACGGACGACGCCGCCGGGCCGGTGACGGTGTCGCAGGCGCTGACGACGCGCCTCGCGTGGGCGACGGCCGCGGTCCCGCGCGTCGCCGACCGCGCGGACGCGGTGCGTGCGGTGGCGGCGCAGGTCGCCGCGCTGCCGGCCACGCCGCCGCGGCAGCGCGTGCACGGCGACCTGCACCTCGGCCAGGTGCTGCGCTCGCGCGACCGGTGGTTCGTCATCGACTTCGAGGGCGAGCCACTCGCGCCGCTCGCCGAGCGGACCCGCCCGGACCTCGCCCTGCGCGACGTCGCCGGCGTGCTGCGCTCGTTCGACTACGCCGCCGCGGTCGGCGGTCTCACGGGCGACCCGGCGGCCGCCTGGACGGCGGACGCGCGCGACGGGTTCCTCGCCGGGTACGCGGCGGCGGCGCCGGACGGCGTCGACGAGGCGACGCGGGCGCTGCTCCTGCGCGCGCTCGAGCTGGACAAGACGCTGTACGAGGTCGTCTACGAGGCGCGCAACCGGCCGACGTGGGCGGCCATCCCCGAGGCGGGCCTGGACCGGCTCCTGCCCTGACGGGCGCTCCCCTGTCCGGGCCGACGTCCGGGGCGTCGGTGGTCGGTGGTCAGGCGCCGGTCGGCAGGTCGGTGAGCGCGTCGACGACCATGCGCATGCCCGCCTGCCGCGGCGCGAGCTCGCTCTGCAGCACGAGGGCCGCACCGCCGACGGCCGCGGCCTCGGACGCGTGCGTCGAGATGGTCACGCGCACCGGGTGCGCCCCGCGCGCGAAGAACCCGCGGGCGAGCCGGTCCTGCACGGCGGGCAGGTAGAGGGAGCCCGCGAGCGCGAACGACGGCCCGGTGAGCACGACGAGGTCGAGGTCGAGCACGTTCGCGAGCGTCTGCGCCGCGACGCCGAGGTACTCCGCGGACGCGCGCAGCAGACGCATCGGCTCGGCGTCGCCGCGCGCCGCGGCCCGTGCGAGCGCGGCGAAGTCCTCGGAGACGCCGCGGCCGGGCAGCGCGACCCCGGCGGCGGCGGCCTGCGCGACGACCGCGGCGGGGCCGGCGAAGGCCTCGACGCAGCCGCGGCTGCCGCACCAGCACTCGGGGCCGTCGAGGGCGACGCAGACGTGGCCGATCTCGCCGGCGTTCGAGCTGCGGCCGCGGTAGACGGTGCCGTCGACGACGATCCCGGCGCCGATGCCCGTGCCCATGTAGAGCGTCGCGCAGGCGGCGCCCGTGGCCACGCCGCCGGACCAGTACTCCCCCACGGCGGCGGCGGTCGCGTCGTTGTCGAGCAGCACGGGCAGGCCGGTGGCGTCGCCGATGGCGGCGGCGAGCGGGAACTCCGCCCAGTGCTGCATGACCGGCGGCGTGAGCGTCATGCCGGTGGACGTCGAGATGGGCCCGGGTGAGACGACGCCGACCCCCAGCACCAGGGCGGGGTCGATGCCGGTGCGCGTGAGCGTGGCGGCGATCTCGGCGGCGATGCGGGCGACGACGTCACGCGGGTCGTCGGCGCCGGCGCCGGGCCGCCGCCACCGCGCGACGACGGCACCGCCGAGGTTCGCGATGACGTA
>JAPSIR010000264.1 GCA_031178625.1 Cellulomonas sp. | reverse complement strand
CCAATCTACCAGAGTTTCTGGCCCGTTCCGCCGGCGTTTTCCGCCGGCCTCACGAGAAGGAACTCTACCAGGCTTTCCGGCCCGCTTTGTCGGCATTGATTCCGACGCGACGGCGCAAAGACCGGTCCCGGAGTCGCCAGACGGACGCCGTATGGCGCCTGCAGGGTCCTGCCGAGGGGTGGCCACCCGCGGAACCGGCCACCGGAGGAGATCCTCGGTGTCCGTTACTCCCTGGCGGGCAACCCAGAGAACATTACGCGCCGCCCCTGGGTCCGTCAAGCCGGGTCGAGCCGGGGGCGTTCGCGCAGGTCAGGCGGTCTTCAGGGTGTCGATCCGCACGACGCGGTCCGCCGTCCGGACGGCACCGGGCCGGTGCGCGATGACCAGCACGGTCCGTCCGCGCGCGGCCTCGGCGAGGGCGTCCTGGATCTCGGCCTCGGTGGCGACGTCGAGCTGGCTGGTCGCCTCGTCGAGCACGAGCACCGGGGCGTCGAGCAGCAGGGCGCGCGCGATCGCCACCCGCTGCCGCTGGCCGCCGGACAGCCGCTCGCCGAGCTCCCCCACCCGCGTCCGGTACCCGTCGGGCATCGCCGTGATCGCGTCGTGCAGCGCCGCTCGCCGGCATGCCTCGACGAGCTGCTCGTCGGTGGCGTCCGGGGCGGCGAGCCGGAGGTTCGCCTCGAGGGTGTCGTTGAACAGGTAGGTGCTCTGCGACACCACGGCGACGTGCCGGCGGAGGTCGTCGAGCGCGAGGTCCCGCACGTCCACGCCGCCGAGCAGCACGCGGCCCGCGTCCGGGTCCCAGGCCCGGGTGAGCAGGTTGACGAGGGTCGACTTCCCGGAGCCGGACGAGCCGACGACCGCCGTGGTGCTCCCCGCGGGGACGTGCAGGTCGACGTCCCGGAGCACGGGGCGCCGGTCCGGACCGCCGGCGGCGGGCGGCACCGAGGCCGGGTCGTCGGGGTCGACGTCCGGCGCCGGGTAGGTGAAGGTCACCCCCTCGAACCGGATGTCCAGCGGGCCGTCGGGCAGCCGGACGGGTCGCGCCGGGGAGGTGGTCGCGGGCGGGGCGTCGGTGATCCGCCAGAGCCGCCGCGCGGCGGCGAACGCCTGCTCGAGCTCGGGGGCGACGTCCTCGACGGCGAGCACTGGGGTGAAGACCGCGAGGGACACCACGACGGCGACCGCGTACGCGGACCAGTCCAGGGCGCCGTCGCCGACGCGCGCGGCGCCGACCAGGGCGACGGTCACCACGCCCGCCACCATCAGCACCGAGTTGGCGGCACGCCGGCGGGCGGTCCACGTGGCGAGGGTGCGCAGGCCGGCGTCGACCTCGGCGGCCACGGCCCGGGCCTCGGCGCGCCGGCGGGCGGCCGCGCCGAAGGCGAGCACCTCGCGCACGCCCTGCAGCGACTCGGTCACCAGCTGGGCCACCCGGCCACGGGCGCCCCGGACTCCCGTCGCCGCCGCCGCGCTCGGCGTCCGGCCCCAGGCGGGGACGACCGCGCCGACCAGCACGAGGAACGGGAGGAGCACGAGCGCGAGCACGGGGTCGTACCCCACCCCGAGCACGACGAGCACGGTCAGCGGCACCACGACGGCGCTGACGGCGGGCACCAGGGTGTGCGCGAAGAACACCTCGACGCGGTCGACGTCCTTGGTGGCGCGGTTCACCAGGTCGCCGGTGCGCCGGGACAGGATCCCGGCCGGCGACTGCGGGGCGAGCCTGTCGTAGAAGTCGACGCGGAGCATCGCCAGGGCCTTGAACGCGACCCCGTGCCCGGTGAACTGCTCGAGGTAGCGCAGCACGCCCTTGACGAGCGAGAGGACGACGAGCGTCCACACCACCGGCGCGACGGGGGCGCCGGGGTCGTCGGCCACCCGGGCGACACCCCAGGCGGCGACGCCGAGCAGGGCGATGCCGAGCAGCTGCCCGAGCACCCGGCAGACCAGGGAGGCAACGAGCGGGGCGAGCACCGGCCGGCCGAAGCGGACCAGGCGCCGGGAGACGGCGGCGCGGCTCGTCGGCGCTGCGGGTGCGGGCGTCGGCGCGGTGGGCGTGGTGGGGGCGGCGGTCACCGGGTCACCTCCGGGGCGGCACCGGACAGGTCGAGCGCCCGGGCGTAGTACGAGTCGATGCCGCCGAGGCGGTCCGGCGGTCCCTGCTCGACGATCCGGCCCTCCGCGAGCACCAGGACCTCGTCCACGCCGCGCACGGTGCTGAGGCGGTGCGCGACGACCACGACGGTCCGGCCGCGGCCGGCGCGGTCGAGCGCCTCGACCAGCGCGGCCTCGGAGGCGGCGTCGACCTGGCTGGTGGGCTCGTCGAGCAGCAGCACGGGGGCGTCCTTGAGCAGCGCGCGGGCGACGGCGAGCCGCTGGGCCTGGCCGCCGGACAGCGACAGCCCGCGCTCGCCGACCCGGGTGGCGAGCCGGTCGGGGAAGGACCGCACGTCGTCGGCGAGGTTCGCCTCGGCGAGCACGTGCCAGAGCAGCTCGTCGTCGGCGTCGGGCGCGGCGAGGCGGAGGTTGTCGGCCAGCGTGCCGGTGAACAGGTAGGTGCTCTGCGCGACGACGGCCGTCTGCGCCCGCACCCAGTCGACCGGGACGGCGGTCGCGTCGTGGCCGCCCACCCGGACCTGGCCGGAACCGGGGCGCAGGTGGGCCTGCAGCAGCGCGGCGACGGTGCTCTTGCCCGACCCCGAGGGGCCGATCAGCGCCACCCGGCCGCCGCGCGGCACGGCGAAGGACAACTCGACGAGCACGGGCCGGCCGCCGGGGTACGCGAAGGAGACACGGTCGAGCGCGACCGCCTCGGGCGCGGGATCGGCCGGCGGTCCCACCAGCGTGCTGGTCGCGGGGGCGCGGACGCCGGGGGCGTCGGCGGCGACGGCCGGCTGGGCGAGGACGGTGTCGATCTCCCGCACGGCCGCGCGGCCGCCGATGCCGACGTAGAAGAAGGAGCCCACGCGGTCGAGCGGCTCCAGCAGCACGGTCGAGACGAGCACCACGGCGAGCGCCTGGCCCGGGGTGATCGCCCCGTCGCGCAGGCGGGCCATCGCGAGGCCGGCGGCGGCCGTGACCATCGCCAGGGAGAACGAGGAGTCGATGACCAGCAGCACGATCTGGTTGCGCGCGAGCAGGCTCATCACCATCCGCCGGAGCTGCTCCGCGCCGCGCGCCAGCTCGGCGCCCTTGTCGGCGGCCCGCCCGTACGCGGTGGACGTCGGCAGGCCCTGGATCGCGTCGAGGAACTGCGCCGCGAACCGGCGCGCCGTCATCCGGTACCGCCCGGACACCCCGCGGAACGCCTTCTGGAAGCCGCCGACCAGCAGCGGGATCGCCGGGAGGGCCAGTGCGAGCCAGCCGGCGACGACCCAGTCCACGACCGCGCCGAGCGCGACCAGCGCGATCACCGGGACCGTCATCGACGCCAGGATCGGGAACCGGAACGTGACCTCGTACGACGCGGCGCGCTCGACGCCGTCGGTGGCGGTCGAGACGAACCGGCCGGACCGCTCCTGCGTCCGGAAGGCGACGCCGAGGCGGAACACCTGGTCGAGCAGGACGTCGCGCCGCTC
>JAPSIR010000263.1 GCA_031178625.1 Cellulomonas sp. | reverse complement strand
CGCTGGTACGGCGGCATCGACGGCGGGCTGTTCTCCGAGCTCAGCGCCGTCAGCAGCGGTGGCCGCGTCGCAGGCATCGCGGAGGTCGACGGCCCGGCGCTCGACCCCGCGAAGGCCGTGCGCGTCGAGGGCCGGCTGCCGCTCACGCCGGTGGACCGCTCCCAGCGGACCTCCGACCGGGTGCAGGACGTCAACGACGCCGGCGTCGTCGTCGGCACGAGCGACCTGGTGGGCACCGACGGCGCCGTCGAGGCGTTCGCGTGGACGGACCGCCGCTACGTGCTGCCGATGCCCGACCCGTCGTACCAGTACGTGCTGACCCGGTCGGTCAACGAGGCGGGCTGGGTCATGGGGTCGGCCTACCGGATCGACGAGGAGGGCCGGTACCACCACGAGACCCTCGTGTGGCGCCCCGACCGGACGGTGCTCGAGCTCCCGCCGCTGCCCGACGACGCCGTGTTCGTCGCCGAGCACATCGACGAGCAGAACCGGGTCATCGGCCACCGTCTCGGCGCCGACTGGCGCGAGGACGCGCTCGTCACGTGGTCGCCGACCGCCGGGTACACGTTCGTGCCCTCACCCGGCGGCGACCTGCAGGTGAACGCCGCCGACGACCGGGGCGGAGCGATCGGCACGGTCGTCGACCCCGTCTCGGGCTGGTCGCAGCCGTTCCTGTACCGGCCGGGCACCGGCTTCCAGCTGCTGACGGACGCCGACGGGACGCTGCTGCGCGGGACGCCCTACCGGCTGAGCGAGGCCGGCCAGCTGCTGATCATGACCGGCGGCCGCCCGTACCTGTGGAGCGCGACGTGCCCGCCGCCGTGACGACGGCCCCGGGACGCGTGCGCGACCGGGCTCGACGGCGCCGACGACCCGCTGCCGGAGCGCTCGTCGCACTCGCCGTCGCGGGCTCGCTGGCCGTCGCGCCGGCGCGTGCGCACGCGTCACCGGCGCGTGCGGACGCGTCACCGGCGCGTGCGGACGCGTCACCGGCGCGTGCGGACGCGTCACCGGCGACCGGCTGGACGGGGAACGTCTGCGGGTCGCTGACGCGCGTGCCTGTCCCGTTCGCGCTCGACCTCGGCGACGACGGGTTCGTCGTCGGCTACGACAACCGGCTCCGCACGATGTCGTGGCAGGCGCCCACCGGCACCACGCGGTGGTACGGCGGCATCGAGGGCGGGTCGTCCTCCGAGCTGACCGCCGTATCTCCCGGGGGCCGTGTCGCCGGCGTCGCCCGGGTCCTCGGCCAGCGGTACGAGATCGCCGAGGCGGTGCGCGTGGAAGGGCTGCTCCCGCTCGTCCCGGTCGACCGGGACGTGAGCCGCTACGACAGCCTCCGCGCGGTCAACGACGCCAACACCGTGGTGGGCGTGAGCGAACCGGTCGGTTCCCCCGGCCGCACCGAGGCCTCCGTGTGGACCGACCAGCGGCGCGTGCTCCGGCCGCCGCCCGGCGCGTGGAGCGCGACCGAGGCCGTGGCGGTCAACGCGTCCGGCTGGGTCCTCGGCCGCGGGTGGGGGACCGACGCGAGCGGCTCGTTCCGGTGGCAGGTGCTGCTCTGGTCGCCTGCCGGTGCGGTCACCGCCCTGCCGCCGCTCGACGACGGCGCCCAGATGATTCCCGTCGCCGTCACCGACGACGGCCGGATCCTCGGCTACCGGCTGCAGGCCGACGGCCGGGGCGACGCCGTGGTGACCTGGACCGCCGGTGACGGCTACGACGTCGCACCGGCGCCGACGCCGCACGGCTCCCCGGTCGTCCTGCAGGTGAGCGACGCCGACGACGGGACGGTCGTGCGCGTCGGCGCCCATCCCCACCTCTGGGCGCCGTGCGGCTGACGGGTCGAGGCTCCGCGCCCTCGCCGGAGTGAGCCCGTCGCGCCGTGTCGGCCGAGGCCGTCCGCCGCCACCTCGCCGCGCGCGTGCTGACGAGCTGCGCGCCGCCGCACCGGCGTCAGCGCGCCCGGGCGCCGAAGACGTGCACGTCGAGCTCCGCGCTGAGCGCCTCGCAGGCGATGCGGCCGCGGACGCTGGTCCCCTGCTCGTCCAGCGGCGGGCTGATCACCGCACCGCCGAGCACGCCCGGCACGGACAGGACGATCCCGCCGGACACGCTCGACTTGGCCGGGACGCCCACGGCGCGCATCCACCGCCCCGAGCCGTCGTACACGCCGCAGGTCGCCATGACGGAGACGACGTCGCGCGCCACCTCCGTCGGCACGACCTGCTCCCCGGAGACGGGGTTGCGGCCGCCGCACGCGAGGGTCGCGCCCATGACCGCCAGCGTGCGCGCGTCGACGAGCACGGCACAGGCCCGGGCGTAGACGGCGACGGCGTCGTCGGCACCCACGCGCAGCGTGCCCTCCGCGCGCATGAGGTGGGCCAGCGCGTGGTTGCGGTCACCCAGCAGGTGCTCGCTGCGGGCGACGTCCTCGTCGACCTCGAGGTCCCGTGCCGCGAACGCGGAGAGGCCGCGCAGGATGCGCTCCGTCCGGGCGTCCACGTCGTCGCCGTCGACGAGCGCCGCGGTGAGCAGCGCACCGGCGTTGACCATGGGGTTCGGCGGCCGACCGGTGCCCGTCTCGAGCTTGATCGCGTCGAACGCCTCGCCCGTCGGCTCGATGCCGATGCGGTGCAGGGCGTCCCCGCCGGTGTCGAGCAGCGCCAGCGCGAAGAGGAACGGCTTGACGGCCGACTGGACGCTCACCGCGACGTCGGCCTGGGCGCTGGTCCGTACGGTGCCGTCGGGCAGCGCGAGCGCGAGCCCGCAGAGCCCGGGGTCGGCGTCCGCGAGCTGCGGGATGCTGTCGTGCACGCTCCCGCCGCGTTCCGTCATGACGCGGTCCCGTAGGGCGTCGAGGTCGTAGGAGCGGGCGTCCGCGCGGCGGGTCATCCGGCCATGCTGTCAGCCGCGGGCGGTGCTCACCGCGCGGACCACCCGCCGTCGGACGCGATCGTCCGGCCGGCAGTGCGAGCAGCTGCGCGCCGCGGACGTGGCGCGGCCCGTCGCCCACGTCGGCACCGTCCCCGACGACCCTCATGGCCGCGGTCGGCGACGCCGTCCGCGTCTCGCTCGACCTGCCCTGGCTCCCCGTCCGGCGGTGCGCCCGTGTCCGGGAGACTGTCGCCGTGGACGACGCACGCGTGGACGCCGACGAGGACGTCATGGCCCACCGCCGGCACCTGGTGTCCGTGGCCTACCGGATGCTGGGGACGGTCGCCGAGGCGGAGGACGCGGTGCAGGAGACGTACCTGCGCTGGTACCGCCTGAGCCCCGAGGACCGTGCGGCCGTCGCGGTGCCTCGCGCGTGGCTCGTGCGGGTCGCCGGTCGGGTGTGCCTCGACGTGCTGGGGTCCGCGCGGGCCCGTCGGGAGCGGTACGTCGGCCCCTGGCTGCCCGAGCCGGTGCCGACGTCCGCGTTCACCGGCACCGGGTCCACCGCCGCCGACCCCGCGGACCGGGTCGCCCTCGACGACACCGTGAGCCAGGCGCTGCTCGTGGTGCTCGAGGCGACGACGCCGGCCGAGCGCGTCGCCTTCGTGCTGCACGACGTGTTCGGCGTGCCGTTCGCCGAGGTCGCCCA
>JAPSIR010000073.1 GCA_031178625.1 Cellulomonas sp. | reverse complement strand
GGCAGCAGGCCGCCCCGTGCGACCGCGACGACGACGTCCGCGGCGAAGCCCGAGTCCACGACCGCCTGCGCGAGGTCACGCGTCGCCTCGCCGAAGACGGGCCAGTCGAGGACCTCGCGGTCCGCCGGCAGGTCGTCCCCCGCGGCCCTCTGGGTGACCGCCGGCACCGTCGCCGTGCGTCCGCCCGTCGCCGCGTCCGCCGCCTCGCCCGTGCTGGTCATGGGCCGAGTGTCCCCCGGCCGGATCACCGGCGCGGCGCGAGGACGGGTGCCGGGGAGACCGGCGGTGACACGCCTCCCCCACGACCCGTCCGGTGGTGTTGACCTTGACGCTGCGTCAACTCCTACCGTGGAGCAGGTCCGCACGACGGCGGGCACGGACGACGGAGGGAGGAACCGTGGAGGCGTCCATCCAGGAGGTCGCGCGGCTGACCGGCACGACCAGCCGCACGCTGCGCCACTACGACGCGGTGGGGCTGCTGCGCCCGAGCCGCGTCGGCGACAACGGGTACCGCTGGTACGACGACGACGCGCTGGTGCGCCTGCAACGGGTCCTCCTGCTGCGCGACCTGGGGCTCGGGCTCGCCGAGATCCGGCGCGTGCTCGACCGCGAGACCGACGAGGCCGCGGCGCTGCGCCGGCACCTCGCGTGGCTCGAGGCCGAGCAGGACCGGCTGGCCCGCCAGGCGGCCTCCGTGCACCGCACGCTCACCGCACGCGAGAACGGAGACACCCTCATGGCCGCAGACGTGTTCGACGGCTTCGACCACACCCAGTACGAGGAGGAGGTGGCGCAGCGCTGGGGCGCCGACGCGTACGCCGCGTCGGACGCCTGGTGGCGCGGCCTGTCGGAGGCCGAACGGGCCGGGTGGAAGGCCGAGACCGAGCGGCTCGGCGCCGAGTGGGCAGCCGCGGCCGAGGCAGGCCTCGACCCGACGTCCGACCCGGCGCAGGAGCTCGCGCGCCGGCACGTCGCGTGGCTCGGGTCGGTCCCCGGCACGCCGGGGCACGGCACGGCCCCCGTGACGGGGTACGTCACCGGCCTGGCCGACATGTACGTCGCGGACGAGCGGTTCGCGCGGAGCTACGGCGGGGCGCGGGGTGCGGCGTTCGTCCGCGCCGCGCTGCACGCGTACGCGGCCCGTCACCTGTGACGCGGAGCGTCCCCCGCCTCAGTCGAGGCGGGGGACGAACGCCCCGTCGTAGCCGGCGCGGCTGCCGCCGGTCGCGACCTCGGCCCACCGGTCGCCGTCCTGCTCGGGACCGGACCCTGACGCTCCCCCGCCGACGCCGAGGCGCTGCAGCAGGTCCAGCAGGTCGGTGTGGTCGCCGTCCGACGCGCCCGCTCCCCGGCGCCGCCAGGACGGCACCTCCCCGAACAGCACCGCCCACGGCAGCATCGCCGCGCGGACGGCGGGGTCGGGCGGCGCGTCGGGGAGCGGGTCACGGCGCAGGTGCTCCCGCACGCCGAGCAGGTGGTCGCGCAGGGTGACACCCCGGTTCGTGAGCAGGTGCGGCACGCGCTGCCGCGGGAGCTCGACCACCACCAGGAAGACCAGGAACGCCGGGACCCACGCCGTCACGAACCCGCCGCCGAGCAGCGGCAGCGACAGCAGGGCCACGGTGACCAGCGCGACGCGACGCCCGGAGGCGCCCGGCGCCCGCGGGGGCACGTACCGCCACCCGTCCTCCAGCACGAGCGCGTTGACGGCGGACTGCACCTCGCGCAGGCGGCCGTCCCGCGCGGCGTCCGACCCCGACAGCACCGCCCGGTCCCCGCGCCGCGGCTGCTCGTGACCGACGAGCGCGGCGACGAACGCCCGCTCCACGGGCGCCGCCCCGGTGAGGTCCACGACCTCGACCTGCGCCACGTCCCCCGGGACCACCCGCAGCAGACCGCGCCCCACGACGTCCGCGAGCTGGGCCGACGTGCTGCGGCGACGCCAGCCGACGACGTGCGCCGCGACGAGCACCGGCACGCCCGTGGGCGGGTCGGGCCGGCGCTCCGGGTCCCTCGGTTCCCGCCAGTCCGTCGGCGCGCTCTCGCGGCGGAACGTCGCCAGCACCGCGAACCCGGCGACGAGCAGCAGGAGGGCGATGGGGAGGAGGTCGTGCCCGGTCACGGCATCAGCCGACCAGGGCCGGGTGAACGGCAGGTGACCTGCGGGCCCCCCGGCGACCACGCGCCGGTCACGTCGCGCGCAACGACTCCTGCCACTGCGTGTGCAGGGCGGCGAACCGGCCGCCGGCGGCCACCAGCTGCTCCGGGCTGCCGTCCTCGACGACGCGGCCGCCGTCGACGACGAGCACGCGGTCGGCGTGCATGACGGTCGACAGGCGGTGCGCGATGACCACGGCCGTGCGTCCGGTGAGCAGCGTGCGCAGCCCCTCCTGCACGAGCTGCTCGCCCGGGATGTCGAGCGAGCTCGTCGCCTCGTCGAGGACGAGCACCGCCGGGTCGGCGAGGAACGCGCGCGCGAACGACACGAGCTGGCGCTGCCCCGCCGACAGCCGCACGCCGCGCGTGTCGACGCCGGTGTCGTACCCCTCGGGCAGCGCCGCGATCAGCTCGTGCACGCCGACGGCCCGCGCCGCGGCCTCGATCTCGGCGGGGGTCGCGTCGGGGCGGCCGAGCGCGATGTTCGCACCGACCGACCCGGAGAACAGGTACGCCTCCTGCGTGACCATCACGACGGCACGGCGCAGGTCCACCGGGTCGAGGTCACGCAGGTCGACGCCGTCGAGGCGGACCGCACCCTCCCGCGGGTCGTAGAACCGTGCGAGCAGCTTGGCGACGGTCGACTTGCCGGCGCCGGTCTCGCCGACGAGCGCGACCGTCTGTCCCGCCGGCAGGTGCAGGTCGAGGCGTGGCAGGACCGTCTGACCCGTGCCGTACCCGAACTCGACACCGTCGAACCGGACGTCGCCCGTGACCGCCGGCAGGCGTGCGGGCCGCTCCGGGTCCGGCACGGTGGGTTCCTCCGCGAGCAGCGCCGACAACTTCTCGAGCGCGGCCGTCGCGGACTGGAAGCTGTTGTAGAACATGCCGATCTGCGCCAGCGGCGCGAAGAACCGCCGCGCGTACAGCACCGCGGCGACGAGCACGCCCACCGCGAGGTCGCCGTCGAGCACCCGCAGCCCGCCCACGAGCAGCACGACCGCGACGGTCACGTTGCCGATGAGCACGAGGCCGGTGTCGAACACGCCGTTGACCCGGATCGCCTCGGCGTTGGCGGCGCGGTACTCCTCGGTGAGGTCGTCGTAGACCTCCGCCACCTGCGCCTCGCGCCGGAACGCCTGCACCGCGCGGATGCCGGTCATGGTCTCGACGAACCGCACGATGACACGCGCCACCGCCGTGCGGCTGCGCCGGTACTGCGCCTGCGACCGCACCTGGAACCAGCGCGTGAGCAGGACCCCCGGCACGACCGCGACCAGCAGGACCATCCCGCTGCGCCAGTCGAGCACGACGAGACTGATTGCCGTGAAGACCATCGCCAGGCCGCTCGCCGCGAGCGTCGTGACGCCGCCGTCGAGCAGCTCTCGCAGCGCCTCGACGTCGGACGTCTGCCGCGAGATCACCCGGCCGGAGGTGTACCGCTCGTGGAACTCGAGGCTGAGCCGCTGCGTGTGCCGGAACACGCGCCGCCGCAGGTCGAGCAGCACCGCCTGGCTCACACGGGCGGCGAGCCGCACGGTGGCGGCGGTCAGCACGCCGGCGACCAGCGCGGCGACCGCGTAGGTCCCGGCGACGAGCAGGAGCGGTGCGGCGTCCCCGTCGCGCAGCGCGGGCAGGCCGCGGTCGATGCCCAGCGCCACGAGCGCCGGACCGGCGACGAGCGCGAGCTGCGCACCGACGACGACGAGCGCGGTCGTCAGGACGCGCCGCGTCACGGGTCGCAGCAGCGAGCCCAGCAGCGCGAGCGAGCGACGTCGCACGTCGCGCGGCTGCAGCGCGAGGTCGCCCTCCTCGTCGCGGGCGGCGCCCGGTGCGGGTGCCGGTGCGGTCGCGGCGTCGGGCCGAGGTGCGGCGCGGCTCACCGGGTCGCCTCCGTCCGCTCGCCGCGCGGCAGGGGCAGGTCGGAGGTCACGTCCGCCGTGGCCGCCGGCGCACCCTCCGCGCCGCCCGGGCCGCCGTCCGCCTCGGCGGTGAGCACGTACCGGTAGTGGGGGTGCGTGGCCAGCAGGTCGGTGTGCCGGCCGACGCCCGTGACGCGGCCGTCCTCGAGGACGGCGACGCGGTCGGCGAGCGCGACCGTCGACGTGCGGTGCGCGACGACGAGCGTGGTGGTCGCCCTGAGCATCCGGCGCAGACCGGCGGTCACCTCGGCCTCGGTCGCGACGTCGAGCGCGGACAGCGGGTCGTCGAGCACGAGCACGCGGGGCCGGCCGGCGATCGCCCGGGCGAGGGCGACGCGCTGGCGCTGCCCGCCGGACAGCGAGAGTCCCTCCTCGCCGATGACGGTGTCGAGGCCGGCGGGCAGCCGGTGCACGAACCCGGCGCGCGCCACGTCGAGCGCCTCGTGGACGAGCGCGTCCGTGTCCGCGGCGGACAGGCGGGCGAGCTCCTCCTCGGGGACGCCCATGAGCACGTTCTCGCGCACCGACGCGGAGAACAGGATCGGGTCCTCGAACGCCACGGACACCGCGCTGCGCAGGTCGCGGCGGGCGAGGTCGCGCACGTCGACGCCGTCGAGCCGCACGGTGCCGCCGGTGACGTCGTACAGCCGCGGGACCAGCTGCAGCAGCGTCGTCTTGCCGCTGCCGGTCAGGCCGACGAGGGCCATGGTCTCGCCCGGCTCGAGCACGAGGTCGACGCCGCGCAGCACCTCCTCCTCGCGCGCGCCGTGGGCGAAGCGCACGCCGGCGAGCTCCACGCGCGACCCGCCGGCCGGCGCCGCGGGCAGCGCCGCGGGGTGCTGCGGGTCGCGCACGGCCGCGCCGGTGTCCATGACCTCGAAGAAGCGGTCGGTGCCGGCGCGCGCGTCGAGCGTCATGGCGAGCAGCTGGCCCAGGCTCTCCACGGGACGGTTCATGACGGCGGCGGTGGCGAAGAACGCGACGAGCGCGCCGATGCTCACGCTGTCGGACGCCGCGAGCCACACCCCGAGACCGAGCGACACCGCCAGGGTCGTCTCGGGGATCCACGCGAGCGCGAAGGACATGCGCGACTGCGCGCGCGCCTTGTGGAGCTCGGTCTCGCGCAGGTCGTCGGCCTGGCGCACGAAGTCCTCGAGCGCGTCCTCGCCCCGCCCGAACGCCTTGAGCACGCGGATGCCGTGCACGGACTCCTCGACGGACGTCGCGAGGTCCCCCGCCTGGTCGCGCGCGCGGCGGGCGACCACCTTGTAGTCCTGCCGGAACGCGAAGCCGAGCCAGATCACCGGCAGCGCACCCGCGAGGTACACGAGGCCGAGCAGCGGGCTCGTGTACATCATCAGTCCCGCGCCGACCAGGACGGTGGTGGCCGACACGACGAGCTGGACCAGCCCGAAGACCATCCAGCGCCGCACGGTGTGCAGGTCGCCCATCGAGCGCTGCAGCAGCTGCCCGCCCGACCAGCGGTCGTGGAAGGCGACGGGCAGGTCCAGCAGGTGCCGGAAGAGGTCCGTGCGCATGTGCCGCTCGACCCCCGTGCCGGGCGTGGCGATGAGCGCGCGGCGGCACCAGACGAGGAACGCCTCCAGCACGCCCAGCGCGAGCACGAGGAGCGCCGCCCGGACCACCGCGGAGCGGTCGCCGTCCGTGAGCAGCGGCCCGTTGACCACGCCGCGCAGCACCTGGGGCACCGCGAGCGCGAGCAGGCTCGCCGCGAGGGTCGCGAGGCCGCCGGCGACGACGCGCGGCACGGCCGGGCGCGCCCAGCGGATCAGCCGCGCGAGCGCCCGCGTCGTCGAGACGGAGCCGCCGGTCGGCGCCGGCGCGGAGGGGGTGGGCACCGGTGCAGCGTAGGCACGGGCGGGGACATCGCACCCGGGGACGTCCGGACGGTGCGTCCCCTCAGCCGGACGTGCGCGCGACCGTCGTGTTGTTGGCCTGCGCCCGGGGACGCACGACGAGGAGGTCGACGTTGACGTGCGCCGGGCGGGTCAGCGTCCAGGCGATCGCGTCGGCGACGTCCTCGGCGACGAGCGGCTGGTACCCCGCGTACACCTGCGCGGCCCGCTCGGCGTCCCCGTCGAAGCGCACGAGCGAGAACTCCTCGGTCGCGACCGCGCCCGGCGCGACCTCGATGACGCGGATCGGCTCGCCCACGAGCTCCCACCGCAGCGTCTCGCTGATCATCCGCTCGGCGTGCTTGGCCGCGGTGTACCCGGCGCCGCCGGGGTAGGCGCCGTGCGCGGCGGTCGACGTCACGACGACCACGTCGCCCGCGCCGCGCTCGCGCAGCAGCGGCAGCACGCCCTGCGTGACGCGCAGGGTGCCGAGCACGTTCAGCTCGTACATCGCGCGCCACTGCGCCACGTCGGCCTCGGCGACGGGGTCCAGCCCGAACGCGCCGCCGGCGTTGTTCACGACGGCGTCGAGCCCGCCGGTGTCGCGCACGTGCGCGACGAGCGCGGCGACGTCGGCGTCGTCGGTGACGTCCGCGACGACGGTCGTGACGCCGGTGTCGGCGGCGAGCGCCTCCAGGCGGTCGGCCCGGCGCGCGGTCGCGACGACGTCCCACCCCTCGGCGCGCAGCCGGCGGACGGTGGCGGCGCCGATGCCGGAGGACGCGCCCGTGACGAGCGCGCGGCGGGGACGGTCGGTGGACGTGGTCATGCGGGCTCCCTGGGCGGCGGGCAGGACGCGTCCGAGCATCGCACGCGCCCGCGCGCCGGTTGCGCGCACCCCCGGTGCGGTGCCTAGGGTGACGCCTCGGAACCCGGCCGACACGTGGCCGGGTGGCACCGCCCCGGGCTGGGGCGGTCCTCCGCGACGCGACGTGCGCCGACCCTTCCCCACCACCGCGCCCGACGGCGTGCGCGGCGCCCCGTCACCCGGAGACCCGATGCCCACGCGCGCCCGCACCCGCCTGCTCCGCACCCCCCTGCTCGCCGCCGCCCTGCTGCCTGTCGTCGCGCTCGCCGCGTGCGCGGGCGGCGACGACGCCGCCACGTCCTCCCCCACGGCGACGTCGACCCCGGAGCCGTCGTCCGCGGCTGCCGCCGGCCACCCCGTCACGGTCGACAACTGCGGCACCGAGGTCACCCTCGACGCGCCGCCCGAGCGCATCGTGACGATCAAGTCGTCGACCACGGAGATGGTCGCCGCCCTCGGCCTCGCGGACCGCCTCGTCGGCACCGCGTTCAGCGACGGGCCCGCGCCGGACCCGTGGGCGGACGAGCTCGCCGACGTCCCGGTGCTGTCGGACAAGGTGCCGGGCCAGGAGGCGCTGCTCGAGGTCGAGCCCGACCTCGTCTACGCCGGGTGGGAGTCGAACTTCGCGCCCGACGCCGCCGGCGACCGCGCGGCCCTCGCGCAGCTCGGCATCGGCACGTACGTGTCGCCGTCGGCGTGCAAGGCGGAGGGCTACCAGCCCGACCCGCTGACGTTCGAGACCGTGTTCGACGAGATCCGCGAGGCCGGTGCGCTGCTCGGCGCGCCCGAGGCCGCCGAGGACGTCGTGGCAGACCAGCGCGCGACCCTCGACGCCGTCGAGCCGCTGGACGGCGGGACCGCCGTGTGGTGGTCGTCCGGCACCGACACGCCCTACGTCGGCGCGGGCATCGGGGCGCCGCAGATGATGCTCGCGGCCGCCGGCCTCGAGAACGTCTTCGCCGACGTGCACGACACGTGGTCGTCGGTCGGCTGGGAGCAGGTCGTCGCGGCGGACCCCGACGTCCTCGTCCTCGTCGACTCGGCCTGGAACTCGGCGGACAAGAAGCGCGACCTGCTCGCGGCCAACCCCGCGACGGCACAGCTGCCGGCCGTGCGGGAGGGTCGCTACGTCGTCGTGCCGTTCGCGGCGTCCGAGGCGGGCGTCCGCAACGCCGACACCGTCGCGGACCTCGTGGAGCAGGTCCGCGCGCTCGGCCTCGGGGGCTGACGCACCGCCCGTGGACCGTCCGCCCCTGCGCCCGCCGCTGCCGCTGCTGCTCGCCGTCGGCGCCGCCCTGCTCGTCGCCAGCCTGCTCGTCACCGTGACGATCGGTCCGGCGGACCTGTCCGTCGGGGAGGTCGCCCGCGCGGTCGGCGGTCACCTCGGCCTGCCCGTCGCGGAGGTGTCGCGCCTGCACGACGCGATCGTGTGGGACCTGCGCCTGCCGCGCGTGCTCACGGCCGCCGCGGTCGGCGCGGGGCTGGCGGTCGCGGGCGCGGTCATGCAGTCGCTCACGCGCAACCCCCTCGCGGACCCGTACCTGCTGGGGCTGTCGTCGGGGGCGTCGCTGGGGGCGGTCGCGGTGCTCGTGCTGGGCGTCGCGGTGCTGCTCCCCGTGGCCGCGTTCGCGGGAGCGCTCGCCGCGCTCGTCGCCACCCTGGCGCTGGCCCGGACGAACGGCACGCTGACGCCGGCGCGCGCGGTGCTCGCCGGCCTCGCGGTGTCGCAGCTCGCCGCGGCCGGCACGTCGTTCGTCATCTTCTGGACCGCGACCGGGGACTCCTACCGGGAGATCCTGTCGTGGCTCATGGGCTCGCTCGCGGGCGCGACGTGGTCGTCGGTCGCGATCGCGGGCGGTGCGCTGGTCGTCGTGGGGACGGTCCTGGTGGCCGCGGCGACGCGCCTCGACGCGTTCGCGTTCGGCGACACGTCCGCCGCCGCGCTCGGCATCGCGGTGGACCGCACCCGCTGGACCCTCATGACGCTCGTCGCTCTGCTGACGGGCGCGATGGTGGCGGTCAGCGGCGCGATCGGCTTCGTCGGGCTGATCCTCCCGCACGCCGTCTCGGTGGTGACCGGACCGGCGCACCGGCGCCTGCTGCCGGTCGCGGGCGTCACCGGCGCGGTCTTCCTGGTCTGGGCCGACACCCTCGCGCGCACGGTGTTCGACCCGCGGGAGCTGCCCGTCGGCATCGTCACCGCGCTCGTCGGCGTGCCCGTGTTCGCGGTGCTGCTGCGCCGGGGACGGGGGACGGCGTGGAGCTGAGGATCGACGGCGTCGGCACGCGGCTGGGGGGCCGCTGGGTCGTCGACGGCGTGGACGCCACGCCCCCGCCCGGCGCGCTCACGGGTCTGCTCGGGCCGAACGGCGCCGGCAAGACGACGCTGCTGCGGCTCGTGGCCGGCCTGCTGGCGCCCGAGCGCGGTGCGGTCCTCGTCACGGACCCCGACGCGCACGCCGGTGCCGGCGCGCCGACCGTCCCGGTGCACGCGCTGCCGCGCCGCCGCCGCGCCCGGCACGTGGCCCTGCTCGAGCAGGAGTCGAACGCGACGGTGCCGCTCAGCGTGCGCGAGGTCGTCGCCCTCGGCCGCATCCCGTACCGGACGCTGTGGGGCACGGATGCCGACGAGGGCGCCGTCGACCGCGCGCTCGCCGCCGCCTCGGCGGCGCACCTGGCCGACCGGGCGTGGTCGACGCTGTCCGGCGGCGAGCGGCAGCGCGTGCAGGTCGCCCGCGCGCTCGCGCAGGAGCCGGACCTGCTGCTGCTCGACGAGCCGACGAACCACCTCGACGTCAGCGCGCAGCTCTCGCTGCTCGCCTTCGTGCGCGACCTGGGCGTCACGGCCGTCGCCGCGCTGCACGACCTCAACCTGGCTGCGGCGTTCTGCACCCACGTGCTCGTGCTGTCCGAGGGGCGGCTCGCGGCGGCGGGAGCCCCGGCGGACGTGCTGACGCCGGACCTGCTGCGCGCGGTCTACCGGGTGGAGGCCGAGGTGCTCGAGCACCCGACCACCGGCCGCCCGGTCATCGCCCTGACGAGCCGCACCCCCGAGGACGGGGCATGAGGGTCACCGTGCTGTCGGGCGGCGTCGGCGGTGCGCGCTTCACCCGCGGTCTGCTCGCGCTGCTGCGCGAGCGCCTGCCCGACGGCGCCGGCGGCACCACCGCCGACGTCACGGTCGTGGCCAACACCGGCGACGACCTGTGGCTGCACGGGGTGCGGGTCTGCCCCGACCTCGACACGCTGATGTACACCCTCGGCGGTGCGGTGCACGAGGGGCAGGGCTGGGGGCGGCGGGACGAGTCGACGCACGTCGCCGCCGACCTCGCCGCGTACGGTCTCGGCTGGGAGTGGTTCACGCTCGGCGACCTCGACCTCGCCACGCACCTCGCCCGGACCGAGCTGCTGCGCCGCGGCCTGCCGCTGTCCGCCGTCACCGCGCGCCTCGCGGAGCGCTGGCAGCCCGGCGTCACGCTGCTGCCGATGACCGACGACGAGGTCGAGACGCACGTCGTCACCGACGACGGGACGATCCACTTCGAGGAGTGGTGGGTGCGGCACCGCGCCGCCGTGCCCGCGCGCGGCTTCGTGCAGGCGGGCGTGGAGCGGGCGACGCCCGCGCCGGGCGTGCTCGACGCGCTCGGGTCGGCGGACGTCGTCGTGGTGCCTCCGTCCAACCCCGTCGTGTCGGTCGGGACGATCCTCGGGGTGCCGGGCGTGCGGGACGCGCTGCGCGCGACGACGGCACCGGTCGTCGCAGTCTCCCCCGTCGTCGGCGGTGCGCCCGTGCGCGGCATGGCCGACGCGTGCCTGGCGGCGATCGGCGTCGCGACGGACGCGGCTGCCGTCGCCCGTCACCACGGCCGGCGCGCGGACGGCGGCGTGCTCGACGCGTGGCTCGTCGACGACGCCGACGCGCCCACCGTCCCGCTGCTGCGCGCCGACGGGTGGACGGTCGACGCGGCACCGACGCTCATGACCGACGTGCCCGCCACCGCCGCGATCGCCGCCCGCGCCCTCGCCCTCGTGGACCGACTCCCGTGACCGGCTGGTGGGTGGTCGTCCCCGTCAAGGACGCGCGTCGGGGCAAGTCCCGGCTCGCCGGCGTCCTCGACGACGACGCCCGCGCGGCGCTCGTGCGGTCGATGGCGCTCGACACCCTGACCGCCGTCCGGGCCACCCGGTCCGTCGCCGGGGTCGTCCTCGTGACGCCGGACGCGGAGCTCGTCGGCGCCGCCGCCGGCCTCAAGGTGGTCGTGGTGGACGAGCCGGCCGCCGGCGCTCCGGCCGGCGTCGAGCCCGGTCTCGACGCCGCCGTCCTCGCCGGCGCCGCGCACGCGCGCACCCTCGCCCCCGACGCCCCGGTCGCCGTCGTGCTCGGCGACCTCCCCCGCCTCGGCCCCGCCGACCTCGAGGCCGCCCTCGCGCTCGCGGCACGACACGAGCGCGCGCACGTGCCGGACGCGGAGGGCGCGGGCACGACGCTGCTCAGCGCCGCCCCCGGGTGCGAGTTGCGACCGCGGTTCGGTGCGGGGTCGTCGGGGCGGCACACGGAGGAGGGGCACGTGCGGCTCGACGTGCCGATCGCGTCGACGCTCCGGCACGACGTGGACGAGGAGACGGACCTGTCACCGGGCTCCCGCCTGCGGTCGTCCGCGGTCGTGCTCCGCTCGACCGCCCCCTCCCGCATGCCGGCGTGCTGCAGCCCGAGCAGTCGACGAGGTGGCGCACTTCTCTCCTAGGTCATGCCGCCCGCAGGTGTGTTCTTGCAGGCGGCACCCGTGCGGGCAGATGCACGGTCGCGAGTGCTCGCACGACAGTCCGCCTGTACCAACGGGGGCACGGGGAGAGTCTGGCGCCCGCTGTGTGGGGCCGGTGCGCAACGAACGGCAGGCCACAGTGACGATGGGGAGACACGCCCTAGCCCCCAGGCCGGGTGGCGGCGGTCAGCCCCCGCCGGCCCCGCCGGTCCCGGCACGCGGCGCGGCGCGGCCCGCGACGACGAGCGCGTCGGCCAGCTCGTGCGGCTCCACCTCCGGGCCGCGCGCCCGGACCCCGGACCAGTCCACGCCGACGCGCATCCCGTCCCGGCCGAGCCCCGGCAGCCACCGGCCGAGGAACGCCTCGAGGTCGACGGGCTCCGGGACGAGCCCGTGCTGCGCGGGGGCGCGCCGGGTGACGGTGGCCGCCAGCCCGCGGCTCGACCAGAACGGCATGGCGGCGCGCCCGCCGTCGGCAGCGGCGACCGTGACGTACCCGTCCGCGTCCCGGAGCACCCACACGCACCCCGCCGCGACCGCGGCGGCGCAGAACGCCCCCACCCCGGCCGTCACGCCGGCCCCGGCAGCTCGTCGAGGAGCCGGGCGCGCGTCCGCCGGTAGCCCGGCAGCGACGCCGCCACGCGGTCCAGCCAGGCGCCGCCCGGGCCGCCGGTGAACCCGACGCCGTCGCCGTCCTCCAGCCAGCTGCCCGCCGCGAGCCGGCCGATGCGCCACCGCACCAGCCACAGGTCCCCCGCCACGGCGGCGGCGACGAGCCGCACCAGCGTGCCGACCGTCGCGTCGTGCGTCTCGAACGCGTGCCCGTGCGGCTCGACGCGCACGGCCCAGTACCCGTCCAGGTCCTCCGCCTCCACGGTCCAGCCGTGCCGGGGCACTCCGACGCGCCACAGCGGTCCGTCCCAGTGCTGCTCGACGACGTCGTCACCCCAGCGCCGGAGCACCTGCTCGCGCAGGGCCACGACCCGTGCGTTCGTCAGTGACTCCATCGCGGTCCCTGTCGCCTGCCCGCGGCGGTCGCGCGTACCGATCCGGTCATTCCGCCCCCTGACTCCAGTTCACCACCGCCGCGACCTGACGGGCGTGCTCAGTGTGCCGGTCGGTGCGTGCCCGTGGAAGCCGGGTGCGCGAGGATGACCCGTATGGCGCTCTGGATGACGGGTGACGCGGCGGCCGACCGCCTGCTCGACGAGGACCCCTTCGCCCTGCTGGTCGGGATGCTGCTCGACCAGCAGGTGGCGATGGAGACGGCGTTCGCCGGGCCGGCGAAGATCGCGGAGCGCCTGGGCGGGCTCGACCCGCGGCGCGTCGCCGACGCCGACCCGGAGGAGTTCGCGGCGCTGTGCGCGACGCCGCCCGCGGTGCACCGCTACCCGGGCTCCATGGCCGGGCGCATCCAGGCCGTCGCACGAGCCGTGGTCGACGGGTACGACGGCGACGTCACGCGCCTGTGGACCGACGGCGACCCCGACGGCGCCACGGTGCTGCGCCGGCTCAAGGCGCTGCCCGGCTTCGGCGACCAGAAGGCCCGGATCTTCCTCGCGCTGCTCGGCAAGCAGCGCGGCGTCACGCCGGCCGGCTGGCGCGAGGCCGCCGGGGCGTACGGCGACGACGAGTTCCGGTCGATCGCCGACGTCCGGGACGCGGACTCGCTCGGCAGGGTGCGGGAGACGAAGAAGGCGGCGAAGGCGGCGGCGAAGGCGACCCGCTGACGCCGGCGGCACGGACCGGTCGCGGGCGTCGGCGCGTCCACCGGTCGGCGGACCCTCGCGGGGTCCTCACGACGGAGCCGCGGGTCCCCCGGGCGACGGAGGACGAGACCCACCTCGCGGCCGAGGCGAGCGCACCGTCGGGTTCGCCAGGATGGTGCCCATGAGCTCGCCCACACCGCCGGGGCCCGCCCCGCACCCGCCCACGACGCACCCGCCGGCACCGGTCCCGACCGCGCCGGCCGGTCCCGTCGCAGCCGTCGCACCCGCCGCATCCGTCGTACCGGTCGCGCTCGCCGACCGCGCCGTCGCGCCCGACGTCGCACGCGGTCTCGCGCTGCTCGGCATCGCCATCGCCAACTCCGTGCTGCACCTGTGGGGCGTGCAGGTCGGCGCCGGGAGCCGGCCGGTGGACGGCTCCGCGCTCGACCGGGTCGTCGACGGCGTCGTCTCGCTCTTCGTCGACCGGCGGACCATGCCGATGTTCGCGCTCCTCTACGGGTACGGCATCGGCGTCGTCGTGCGGCGGCGGGCCGCCGCGTGGGTGCCCTGGCCCGCGTGCCGCGCGGACCTGCTGCGCCGCGCCGCCTGGCTCGTCGTGTTCGGCGTCGTGCACATCCTGCTGCTCTTCGCGGGCGACATCCTCGCGATCTACGGCGTGGCCGGCCTCGTCGCCGTCGCGCTCGTCCGCGCCCCTGCCCGCCGCCTCGCCGTGGTCGGCGGGATCGCGCTCCTGCTCTCCGGCGTCCTCATGGGGGCGGTCCAGGCCCTCGCCGCCTGGTCCGCCACGCAGCCGGAGATCATGGGTCAGTCGGACGTGATGGCGTCGTCCGAGAGCTCGGTGCTCGGCGCGATGCTGCTGCGCTCGGCGTCCGTGCTGATCGCCCCGCTGGGTGCCGTGGCCGCGCTGCCGCTCCTGCTCCTGGGCCTGTGGTTCGCGCGGCGTGGCGTGCTGGAGGACCCGGCGGCGCACGTGCCGCTGCTGCGCCGGTGGGTCGTGGGCGGGCTGGCGGTGAGCGTCGTCGGCGGCCTGCCGATGGCGCTGGCCGTGGCGCGGGTGTGGGACCCCGGTACCGGCGAGCTGTTCGGCGTCGCGGCCCT
>JAPSIR010000262.1 GCA_031178625.1 Cellulomonas sp. | reverse complement strand
CCCACCCGCATCCGCTACCCGTACGTGCGGGGCCGCCTGCTCGAGCTGTTCCGCGAGGCGAAGGCGCGCCACGGCGGCGACCCGGTCGCGGCGTGGGCGAGCATCGTCGACGACCCGGAGGTCGCGCGCCGCTACAAGCGCGCCCGCGGCAAGGGCGGGCTGGTGCGCGCGACGTGGGACGAGGCCGTCGAGATCGTCGCCGCCGCCCAGGTGCACACCATCAGGACGTACGGGCCGGACCGCATCGCGGGCTTCTCGCCGATCCCCGCGATGTCGATCGTGTCGCACGGCGTCGGCGCCCGGTACCACGCGCTCATCGGCGCCCCGATGCTCTCGTTCTACGACTGGTACGCCGACCTGCCGGTCGCGAGCCCGCAGGTGTTCGGCGACCAGACGGACGTCCCCGAGTCCGGCGACTGGTGGGACGCGGCCTACCTGATCATGTGGGGGTCGAACCTGCCCGTGACGCGCACGCCCGACGCGCACTGGATGGCCGAGGCGCGCTACCGCGGGCAGAAGGTCGTCGCCGTCGCGCCCGACTACGCGGACAACGTGAAGTTCGCCGACGAGTGGCTCGCCGTCGCCCCCGGGACCGACGGCGCCCTCGCGATGTCCATGGGCCACGTCCTCCTCACGGAGTTCTACGTCGACCGGCGGCCGAAGTACTTCCAGCAGTACGCGGGCCGCTACACCGACCTGCCGTTCCTCGTCCGCCTCGACCGCGCCGACGACGGCACGTACGCGCCCGGCAAGTTCCTCACCGCCGAGGACCTGCCCGGCGCCGAGGCGCGCAGCGAGAACGCGGCCTTCAAGACGGTCCTGGTCGACGCGGAGACCGGCGCGCCCACCGTCCCGAACGGCTCCCTCGGCTTCCGCTACGGCGACGCGGGCGTGGACCGCTGGAACCTCGACCTCGGCAGCACGCGTCCCGCGCTGAGCCTCGCCGACGAGGGTGGCGGCGCCACGGACGCCGTCGAGGTCGTCCTGCCGCGCTTCGACTCCGCCGACGGCGCCGCGGGCACGGTCGTCCGCGGCGTGCCCGTCCGCGAGGTCGGCGGCCACCTCGTCACGACCGTGCTCGACCTCATGCTCGCCCAGTACGGCGTCGCCCGTCCCGGCCTGCCGGGCAGCTGGCCCACGGGCTACGACGACGCGAGCGAGCCGTGCACGCCTGCGTGGCAGGAGCAGTTCACGGGCGTCCCGGCGGCCAAGGCCGAGCGCATCGGCCGCGAGCTCGCGCAGACCGCCGAGGAGTCCGGCGGCCGCGTCATGATCCTCATGGGCGCGGGCACGAACCACTGGTTCCACTCCGACACGATCTACCGCGCCTTCCTCGCGCTGACCACGCTCACCGGCTGCCAGGGCGTCAACGGCGGCGGGTGGGCGCACTACGTCGGGCAGGAGAAGGTGCGCCCGGTGACGGGCCAGCAGATGTACGCGACGGCGAGCGACTGGGCGCGCCCGGCGCGGACGATGATCCAGACGGCGTACTGGTACCTGCACACCGACCAGTTCCGCTACGACCCGTTCGCCGCCGACACCCTGTCGGCCGGCCGCACCGGCAGCGGCCAGCTGTCCGGCAAGACCACCGCCGACGTCGTCGCGCAGTCGGCGCGCTCGGGGTGGATGCCCTCGTACCCGACGTTCGACCGGAACCCGCTCGACCTGGCGGACGACGCCGCAGCAGCGGGCGAGCCGGTGCCCGACCACGTCGTCCGCCGCCTGCAGGACGGCACGCTGCGGTTCGCCGCCGAGGACCCCGACGCCCCGGAGAACTTCCCGCGCGTGCTCACCGTCTGGCGGGCCAACCTGCTGGGCTCGTCCGGCAAGGGCAACGAGTACTTCCTGCACCACCTGCTCGGCACGGACTCGAACCTGGGCGCCGCGGAGGCGCCGCCCGAGCACCGGCCGCGCGACGTGGTCTGGCGGGACGAGGCGCCCACCGGCAAGCTCGACCTCCTCGTCAGCCTGGACTTCCGCATGACGAGCACGACCGTCTACTCCGACGTCGTCCTGCCCGCGGCCACCTGGTACGAGAAGCACGACCTCAACACGACGGACATGCACCCGTTCGTGAACTCGTTCAGCCCGGCCATCGCGCCGCCGTGGCAGACCCGCACCGACTTCGACATCTTCCACACGATCGCGCGCACGTTCAGCCGGCTGGCGCAGACGCACCTGGGGACGCGGACGGACGTCGTCGCGGTGCCGCTCATGCACGACACGGCCGACGAGCTGGCGATCCCGCACGGGCGCGTCCGCGACTGGAAGGCGGGGGAGTGCGACCCGGTCCCCGGGAAGACGATGCCGAAGCTCGTCACGGTCGAGCGCGACTACCCGGCGGTCGCCGCGCAGCTCGCGACGCTCGGGCCCGTCCCCGACACGGCCGGGCTGACGACCAAGGGCGTGACGTTCGACGTCGGGCCGGAGATCGAGCACCTGCGCCGCCGCAACGGCGTCGCGCGCGTCCCCGCCGGCCGGCCGGGTGCGCGCGCCGACGGACGCCCCCTGCTCGAGCGCGACGTGCACGTCTGCGAGGCGGTCCTCACGCTGTCCGGCACGACCAACGGGCGCCTCGCCGTGCAGGGCTTCCACACCCTGGAGCGGCGCACCGGCACGCGGATGGCCGACCTCGCCGCCGAGCACGAGGGCAAGCACGTCACGTTCGCGGACACGCAGGCCGCGCCCGTCACGGTCATCACGTCGCCCGAGTGGTCCGGCACCGAGGCGCACGGGCGCCGGTACTCGCCGTTCACCGTCAACGTCGAGCGGCTCAAGCCCTGGCACACGCTCAGCGGGCGGCAGCAGTTCTACCTCGACCACGACTGGATGACCGAGATCGGCGAGGGGCTGCCGGTCTTCCGGCCACCGCTCGACATGCAGCGCCTGTTCGGCGAGAACGCGCTCGGGACGACGGACGAGGACGGCGTCGGCCTGGGCGTCACCGTGCGGTACCTGACGCCGCACAACAAGTGGTCGATCCACTCCGAGTACCAGGACAACCTGTTCATGCTCTCGCTGAGCCGCGGCGGGCCGGTGATCTGGATGAGCGACCGCGACGCCGACCGCATCGGCGTGGCCGACAACGACTGGGTCGAGGCGGTGAACCGCAACGGCGTCGTCGTGGCCCGCGCGATCGTCTCGCACCGCATGCCCGCGGGAACGGTCTACATGCACCACGCCCAGGACCGGCTCATCGACGTCCCGCGCACCCGCACCACCGGCCGGCGCGGCGGCATCCACAACTCGCTGACGCGGCTGCTCATGAAGCCGACCCACCTGGTCGGCGGCTACGCCCAGCTCACCTACGCCTTCAACTACCTCGGCCCCACGGGCAACCAGCGGGACGAGGTCACGGTCGTGCGGCGCCGGACGCAGGAGGTCGAGTACTGATGGCGACGACGATGCCGGGAGGTGCCCCGTGCGGGTGACCGAGCGGCGAGCTCCGGAGCGCGGCACGAGCGGAGGGGGAGCGCGATGAAGGTCATGGCGCAGATGGCGATGGTCATGAACCTCGACAAGTGCATCGGGTGCCACACGTGCTCGGTGACGTGCAAGCAGGCGTGGACGAACCGCACGGGCACCGAGTACGTGTGGTTCAACAACGTCGAGA
>JAPSIR010000261.1 GCA_031178625.1 Cellulomonas sp. | reverse complement strand
GCGCAGGAGGCCGACCTGCACGACCGCATGGCCGCGCAGGCCACCGACCACCAGGCCGTCCTCGCGCTCGACGCCGAGCTGCGCGCGCTCGCGGCCGAGCGCGACGAGCTCGAGGCGGCGTGGCTGGAGGCCGCCGAGGTCGTCGGGTGAGCGGCGCGGCGGGGGAGCCGCCGGCCGGGCCGGCGGCGGACCCCGGCCTCGACCGGGTCTTCCAGGCGCTGTCGGACGGCACACGGCGGGCCCTCGTCGAGCGGCTCGCGCAGGGGCCCGCATCGGTGAGCACGCTCGCCGCGCCGCTGCCGATGTCGCTGCCGGCGGTCACGCAGCACCTGGGCGTCCTCCAGCAGGCCGGCATCGTCACGTCGGCCAAGACGGGGCGCGTGCGCACGTACCGGCTCGTCCCCGACGCGGTGCGGCCCGCGCTGCGCTGGCTGGACCGGCACCGGCTCCCCGCCGAGCAGCGGCTGGACCGGCTCGCCACGCTGCTGGAGCAGCCGGCCGACTGAGCCGCCGGCCGACTGAGCCGCCGGCCGGCCGAGGCGCGTCAGGCCCGCCGCAGCGCCCCGGCCGCCGTCGTGTGCGTGACCGACATGGCTGTCAGCAGCCCGGCGACGACGAGCAGCGGCGCCGTCCACCCGCCCGTCGCCTCGTGCACCGCGCCGAGGACGCTCGGCGTCGCGGCGGCGACGGCGTACCCCAGCGTCTGCACGGTCGCCGACATGCGCCGCGCCGCGGCCGCCGACCCCGCCACGGTGGCGACCACCGTGAACACGACGACGAAGTTCGCCGCCTGCGCCAGCCCGGCGAGCACCGACCACAGCGGCCACCCCGCCGGCGCCACCAGCAGGCCGAGCGGGAGGCTGAGCCAGCAGACGGTGATCCCGAGGACGACCGCCCGTGGCGACACCCCGCGCCGCGCGAGCAGCGGCGGCACGACCAGGCTCCCGACGACGCCGAGCACCTGGAACACCGCGGCGCCCGCGCCGGCGGCCGCGCGCCCCAGCCCTGCCTCGTCGCGCAGCACGGACGGCAGCCACGCCGTGACGCCCATGTAGGCGGACGCCTGCCCGGCGAACGCGACCACCAGCAGCCAGGTGACGCGCCGGCGCAGCACGCGCACGGGGGCGGTCGGCGCGGCCGGCGTCGGCGCGGCGGCCCCCGCGGCGCGGGCGTCGGGCACCGCCTCGTCCGCGGGGGACGTCGACCTCGTGGCCGTCCTCCCCGCGTGGTGCGCGTGCACCCGCGCCCATGCGCCCAGCGCCACGACCGTCAGCGCGCCCCACGCCACGAGCGCCCACCGCCACCCCACCAGCGCGGCCAGGGGTGCCGTGCCGAGCGTCGTGAGCGCCGCGCCCGCGTTCATCACCGCGGAGTACAGCCCCATCACCCGCGGCACGCGCGTCGGGAAGTCGCGGCCGATGACGAGCGGGACGCCGACGTTGCCGACCGTGATGGCCGCGCCGAGCACGACCGTCCCGACGAACGCGCCCGTCGTCCCGCCGAACGAGCGCAGCAGCGTGCCCGCGAGGATGGCGAGCAGCGCGGCCGCGAGCATCCGCGTCGTGCCGGCGCGCGCGAGCGCGACGGCGGCCAGCGGGGTCAGGGCGGCGAAGCACAGCACGGGCACGCCCGTCAGCAGCCCGGCCGACGCGGGCGCGAGCCCCAGGTCCGCCCCGAGCCGGTCGACGACGGGCGCCAGCGCGGTGATCGGGCCGCGGAGGTTGAGCGCCACGAGCAGCAGCGCGACGAGCAGGGCGCCCTGCGCGGCGCGCGGCACGTGCCGCGGCACGGACCCGGGTGCCGTCACGACGGCGTGCCGGTCGACGGCGTGCCCGCCGACGTCACGACCGGTCGAACAGGGTGAGGACGTCGCGCAGCAGGGCGGCCAGCCGGTCGCGGTCGGCCTCCGGCAGGTCGCCGAGCAGGCCCCGCTCGACGTCGAGGAGGTCGGCGAACGCCTCGTCCACGCGCCGCAGGCCCGCGGGCGTGAGCTGCACGAGCACGCCACGCCGGTCGTCGGGCGAGGGGAGGCGCTCGACCAGCCCCTGCTCGGCGAGCCGGTCGATGCGGTTGGTCATGGTGCCGCTCGTCACGAGGGTCTGCGTGAGCAGCGCGCCCGGGGACAGGCGGTAGGGCGCCCCCGCGCGGCGCAGGGCCGCGAGCACGTCGAACTCCCACGTCTCCAGGCCGTGCCGCGCGAAGGCGCCGCGCCGCGCGAGGTCGAGGTGGCGCGCGAGACGGCTGACGCGCGACAGCACCGTGAGGGGTCGCACGTCGAGGTCGGGCCGCTCCCGCTCCCACGCGAGCACGATGCGGTCGACCTCGTCCTGGGGGGCGCGGCCGAGGTCGGTCTCGGCCATGGAGGAAGGGTAGTCGTCGTGGGGCACCGGTCAGGGACGCGCGGCGGCGCGCGCCGGCTCCGTGACCTTCTCCGTGCCCTTCGTCAGCTGGGGCCGGCGCTCGAGGCCGGACAGGCCGTTCCACGCGAGGTTGACCAGGTGCGCGGCCACCTCGGCCTTCTGCGGCCGCCGTGCGTCCAGCCACCACTGACCGGTCAGGGCGACCATGCCGACCAGCATCTGCGCGTAGATGGGGGCGGTGCGCCGGTCGAGGCCCTGCTTGGTGAACTGGTCGGCGAGCAGGTGCTCGACCTGGGTCGCGACGTCGCCGATGAGGCTCGAGAACGTGCCCGTCGCCTGCGCCACCGGCGAGTCGCGCACGAGGATGCGGAAACCGGCCTCCGACGTCTCGATGTAGGACAGCAGCGCGAGCGCGGTCCGCTCGACCAGCGCCTTGGGGTGCCCGCCGCCCTCGAGCGCGCCGGTCAGCGCCCCGGTGAGCGCCTGGATCTCCCGGTCGACGACGACGGCGTAGACGCCCTCCTTGCCGCCGAAGTGCTCGTACACGACGGGCTTGGAGACGTCGGCGCGGGCCGCGATCTCCTCGACGCTCGTGTTGTCGAACCCCTTCTCGGCGAAGAGCGTGCGCGACACGTCGAGGAGCTGCGCGCGCCGCTGCGTCCCGGTCATGCGCGAGCGGGGCGTGCGCTTGGGGTCGGCCACCCGGCCATTGTGCCGTGCGGGGCTGGCAGACTGGGCGGCCGGTCCGCCCTGGTGTAACGGCAGCACGCAGGCCTTTGGAGCCTTGCGGTCCAGGTTCGAATCCTGGGGGCGGAGCCCGCGGGCGCCGCGCGCACCCGCGGCCCGACGCCGGGCCGGAGCGACGGAGGACACGGTCGTCGCGAACCCCGACCGGACGTCGGTGAGCGTCATGCGCAGCTACCGCGACGTCGCCGGCGGCGTCGTGCCGCGCGACGCGCACGCGGTCGTGCTGCGCCCGGCGGCGCGGCACACCGCGCGGCCGCGCGGCCACCACGACGACCTCGCCTGTCCCGGCTCACCTGTCCCGGCTGCGGCACGCGCGGCGTGAGTCCCGCCACAGGGTCCCGCTCACGGGCGGGACGCCGCGCCCGGCACTGCCGGGACGCCTCCGGCGCGGCGGTAGAGTCACGTGACGCACGACGACCCGGCCCGTCCCGGGCACGACGCGAGGAGCACCACTGGTGGACGTCCCCCGCCCCGCAGCCGTCATCGTCCTCGCAGCGGGTGAGGGCACACGGATGCGCTCGGCAACACC
>JAPSIR010000260.1 GCA_031178625.1 Cellulomonas sp. | reverse complement strand
GTGACGTGGCGCCCGTAGCCTCGGCCGCATGGACGTGGCGGTGCTCGGGGCGACGGGGGACGTCGGGCGGCAGGTGTGCACGCAGCTCGTGGAGCGGCAGGTGCTGCCGACGACGTCGCGGCTGCAGCTGGTGGGGCGACCGGGCGGGTCGTCGGGGCGGGCGGTGCACGGGCTGCGCGCGGACCTGGTCGACGCCTACGACGAGCACGCGCCGGTGCTCGACGTCGCGCTCGACCCCGCGGACGTGGTGGCCGACGTGGTCGTCGTGGCCGCCGGGCGCACGGTACCGCCGCGCAGCGACGGGGTGCCGCCCAGCAGGGCGGAGCTGGCCGCGGAGAACGCGGCCGTCTTCCGTGCCTACGCCGATGCGCTCGCCGCGCACGGATCGGGCAGCGAGGTCGTCGTCGTGGTGTCGAACCCGGTGGAGCTGGGCGTCGCCGTGATGGCGGAGCGCCTGGGCCGGCACCGCGTGATCGGCATGGGGGCGTGGCTGGACACGCTGCGGTTCCGCCGGGAGATCGCCGTGCAGCTGGGCGTGCGGCGGCACCGGGTCGGCGGGTTCGTCGGCGGCCAGCACGGCGACGACGCCGTCCCGCTGTGGTCGACGGTCCGCATCAGCGGCCTCGACGTCGCCGAGCGGCAGCGGGCCGTCGCGCGGCTGCGCGGGGGGCGGACGCTCGCGACGTTCCCCGCCGAGGTCGCGCGGGCCAAGCAGGACCTGCTCGCGCTCGCGGCGACGGACATCGCCGACGCGTTCGCGCTCATCGACACGTGGCAGCCGGACCTGCGCGCCCTCGCGCGCCCGTGGATGACGCACCAGTCCGGCGCGAAGACCGCCACGGGCACCGCGTCGGCCACCATCGACCTGCTCGAGACGGTCCTCGACGGGCGGGACATCGTCGTCGCCGGTCAGGTGTCGCTCGCCGGGGAGGTGACGGTCGGCGGCGCGCCGGTGCACGGGGTGCTCGGCGTGCCGGTCGTCCTCGGGCCGGAGGGGTGGGGGCACGTGCTGCTCGACCCGCTCCCCGACGACGAGGACGCGCGCATGGCGCAGGCGGCCGCGGCCGTCGCGACCGGGACCGCGCCGTGGACGTCGGGCGCCGCCGCCCGGACGGACGTCCCCGCCGCCGCACCGGAGGTGCACCGATGACCGACGACGACACCCGCTGGGTCGGCTGGGTCCGCGCCGAGCACCGCACGGGTAGCATCTCCGCGCTCGCGGGCGTGTTCTCCACGCGCGGCGTCAACGTGGACTCGATGTCGACGGGGGACCTGCGCGACGACGCCGGCCTGGTCGTCGTCACGTTCCGCGCCGGCGACCGCCGCGCCCGCCTGCTGGCGCGCACGCTCGAGCGCCTGCCGCAGGTGCGCTCGGTGCAGGTGCGACGCGCCGACGACCTCGGCGTGCGCGCCGCCGCGGTGGTCCACCTGCCCCCGGGCGTCACGTTCCGCCCGCCGCCGCACGCGGCCGTCCGCTGGTCGGGCGAGACGGAGCAGGGGCAGCCGCTGCTCGTCGAGGGTGCGCTCACCGACGTCGAGGCGACGGTCGAGGCGGCGCGCGCAGCCGGTGCGACCAGTGACGCGACGGTCATCCAGCCGCCGTACGCCTGACGGCCGGCCGTTCCGCCGCGGCGCGTCGGCTCGTCGGCGCGTCGGCGCGTCGGCTCGTCACGCGGCGTGTCGCCGCGGAGAGGACCTCCTTCCCGCGGGCGTACGCCGGGCGTGCGCCCGGTGTGCGTACACCCCCGGAAGGACGTCCGCCCGGGCGCCGACACGCCGCAGCGGCACGCCGGCGGGCGTCCACCTCGGCGCGCGCACGCGGCACCGCGCACGTCGGACGCGGTGTGCGGGCCGATGACGACGGGTCCGCTACCGGCACCCCGGTGCGGGTACGGGTGCGGCTCCCGGCAGGTGCGCTGCCGGGCGTGCTCCTAGAGTCGCGCCATGACCAGCGGGGACGTGCGCATCGGCATCTCCGGCTGGCGGTACGCCCCGTGGCGCGGTGAGTTCTACCCACCGGGCCTGGCGCAGCGGCGCGAGCTGGAGTTCGCGGCGCAGCGGATGTCGTCGATCGAGATCAACGGCTCCTTCTACTCGCTGCAGCGGCCCGACAGCTACCGGGCGTGGCGGGCGGACACGCCCGACGGGTTCGTGTTCTCGGTCAAGGGCCCGCGCTTCGTCACGCACATGAAGAAGCTCGCGGGCGTGGAGACGCCGCTGGCGAACTTCTTCGCGTCCGGGGTGCTGGCGCTCGGCGACCGGCTGGGGCCGGTGCTGTGGCAGCTGCCGCCGAACCTCGGGTTCGACGCCGACCGGCTCGCCCGGTTCTTCGACCTGCTGCCGCGCTCGACGGCGGCGGCCGCCCGGCTCGCGGCCGGCCACGACGACAAGGTGCCCGAGGGTCGCGCCCTGACGGAGACGGACGAGGACCGCCCGCTGCGGCACGTGCTCGAGGTCCGGCACGACACGTTCCGCACGCCGGCCTTCCCGGAGCTGCTGCGCGCGCACGACGTCGGGCTCGTCGTCGCCGACACCGCCGGGCGGTGGCCGCACCTCGAGGACCTGACGAGCGACGTCGTCTACGTCCGCCTGCACGGGCACAGCGAGCTGTACGTCTCGGGGTACGACGACGACGCCCTCGACGCGTGGGCGGCGAAGGTCCGCGCGTGGTCGACGGGCACGCCGCCCCCGGACGGTCCGCGCCTCACCGCGCCCGCCGTCGACCGGCCCCGCGACGTGCACGTCTACTTCGACAACGACGTGAAGGTGCGCGCCCCGTTCGACGCGATGGCCCTCGCCGCCAAGGTGGGCGCTACGCCCGCGCCCCCGGCGAGGTAGCGGGTTCCCGCCGAGGTCGCGGGCTGCAACCCGCGACCTCGCGCCGCGCCCGCGACCTCGCGAGCCTCCCTCGGCGTCGGGACGCGCCGACGCCCGGCGGCCGGGAGGGCCACCGGGCGTCGGTGCGGGACGGGCGGGACCGTCAGACGGGGCGCTTCTGCGGCGCCGTCTCCTTCGTCTTGCCCGGGTCGCGCTCGACGACGTCGCCGAGCGCCTCGTCGATGCGCGTCATCGCCTCGGCGGGGATCTTCACGCCCGCCGCCTTGACGTTCTCGTGCACCTGCTCGGGGCGCGAGGCGCCGATGAGCGCGGCCGCGACGTTGTCGTTCTGCAGCACCCACGCGACGGCGAGCTGCGCCATCGAGAGGCCGAGCTCGTCGGCGACCGGCTGGAGGGCCTGGACGCGCGTGAGGACGTCGTCGTTCATGAACCGCTTGATCATGTTCGCGCCGCCCTTCTCGTCCGTGGCGCGCGAACCCTCCGGCGGCTGCTGGCCCGGCTTGTACTTGCCGGTGAGCACGCCCTGGGCGACGGGCGACCAGACGATCTGCGAGATGCCGAGCTCGCGCGACGTCGGCACGACCTCGTCCTCGATGACGCGCCACAGCATCGAGTACTGCGGCTGGCTCGAGATGAGCTGGATGCCGAGGTCCTTGGCCAGCGCGTGGCCCGCGCGGATCTGGTCCGCGGTCCACTCGGAGACGCCGATGTACAGCGCCTTGCCCTGGCGGACGACGTCGGCGAACGCCTGCATCGTCTCCTCGAGCGGCGTCTCGGTGTCGTACCGGTGCGCCTGGTACAGGTCG
>JAPSIR010000259.1:1397-3662 GCA_031178625.1 Cellulomonas sp. | reverse complement strand
GCGCTGCCCGCGGTCCAGGCCGCCGACGGCGACCTGCTGGAGCCGGGACGCATCCTGGTCGCGCCGCCGGGTCGGCACATGCTCGTGCACGACGGCCGCGTCCTGCTCTCCCGCGGGCCGCGCGAGAACGGTCACCGTCCCTCGGTCGACGTCCTGTTCCGGTCCGCGGCGCGCGACCTCGGTCCGCGCGTGGTCGCGGTCGTGCTCTCCGGGACGCTGGACGACGGCGCCGCGGGCATGGTCGCCGTGCACCGCGCCGGCGGTGTGGGGGTCGTCGAGGACCCCGCGACGGCCGCCTACGCCGGCATGCCGACGGCCGCCCTCGCCGCCGACGACCCGTCGCAGGTCGTGCCGGTCGAGCGTCTCGCCGGGGCCATCGTCGCCGAGCTCGACCGTGACGTGCCCGTGGACGGCACCCCGCCGGCGTGGCCGGCGCCGGAGCTGACCGTCGAGGAGGTGGAGACGGCCGCGCACGCCCTGCACCGCCACGGCGAGCCCGACCCGACGGGCACGCCGTCGGGCTTCGCGTGCCCCGACTGCAACGGTGTGCTGTTCGAGATCGAGGAGGGGCCCACGCGGCGGTTCCGCTGCCGCGTGGGGCACGCGTGGTCCCCGGCGAGCCTCGCGGCGCAGCAGGGGGTCGCGGTCGAGGGAGCCCTGTGGCTCGCGCTGCGGACGCTCGAGGAGCGTGCCGCGCTCTGCGACCGCATGGCCGGGAACGCGGCGGGGCGCGGCCACGCCGTCACGGCCGAGGCGTTCGCCGACCAGGCGGCCGAGGCGCGCTCCTCCGCGCTCGTGATCCGGGGCCTGATCGCCCGGACTGCTACCTTCGGGCCGGACGCGACGGCCGAGCTGCTCACGGACGGTGCGGACCGGCTCACGCCGTGACGCGTCGGGCAAGGCCGTGGGGCACAGGAGCGGAGCACACGTGGACGCAGCACCCGACCCGCAGTTCGAGGCGCTGCTGCGGCACCTGAAGGAGCAGCGGGGCTTCGACTTCACCGGGTACAAGCGGCAGAGCCTCGTGCGGCGGGTGCGCCACCGCATGGACGTCGTGGGCATCGACACCTTCGAGGACTACCAGGACCGTCTGACGGCGGAGCCCGGCGAGTACGCCGCGCTGTTCGACACGGTCCTCATCAACGTCACGAGCTTCCTGCGCGACGCGGACGCCTGGGAGTACCTGCGCGAGCACGTCCTGCCCGGGGTGGTCGGCGGCGACCGGGCGGTGCGGGCGTGGAGCGCGGGTTGCGCGACCGGTCAGGAGCCCTACACGCTCGCCATGGAGCTGTGCGACGCCCTCGGACCGGTCGCCTTCCGCGACCGGGTGAAGATCTACGCGACCGACGCCGACGAGGGCGCCCTGCAGGTCGCACGCGCGGCCACCTACGCCGAGCGGCAGGTCGATGGCCTCGACGAGCGCCGCCTGCGCACGTACTTCGAGCGGGTCGGCGACCAGTACGTCAACCGCAAGGACCTGCGCCGCGCGGTGATCTTCGGCCGCAACGACCTCGTGCAGGACGCGCCGATCTCGCACGTCGACCTGCTGCTGTGCCGCAACACGCTCATGTACCTCAACGCCGAGACGCAGGCGGACGTGGTGCGGCGCCTGCACTTCGCGCTCGAGCCGGGCGGCGTGCTGTTCCTCGGCAAGGCCGAGATGCTGCTCTCGCACGCGGACCTGTTCCAGCCGCTCGAGCTCAAGCGGCGCTTCTTCCGCAAGGTCGGCGGCCCCGCGCCGGAGCGGCGGGCGCCGCGCGACCCGCTCGGCCGCCCGGTGCCGCCGGACCTGGACGCGACCGCCGTCCGGCTGCGGGACGAGGCGCTGCACACGGCGCCGGCGGCGCAGGCCGTGCTGGGGGCCGACGGCGCGCTCGTGGCGTCCAACCGGCGCGCCGACGGGCTCTTCGGCCTCGGCCCGCGCGACGTCGGCCGGCCGTTCCAGGACCTCGAGATGTCGTACCGGCCCGTCGAGCTGCGGTCCGCCGTCGAGCAGGCGACCGCCGAGCGCCGCACGGTGTGGGTGCGCGACGTGCGCTGGGAGCGGCCGACCGCCGAGCTGCTGTGGCTCGACGTGCAGGTGGTCCCGCTCACCGCGGCCGACTCGACCTGGATCGGCACGACCGTGGTCTTCAACGACGTCACGCGGCACCGGCAGCTGCAGGCCGAGCTCCAGCACGCCAACCGTCAGCTCGAGTCCGCCTACGAGGAGCTCCAGTCGGCGAACGAGGAGCTCGAGACGATGAACGAGGAGCTCCAGTCGAC
>JAPSIR010000259.1:0-1297 GCA_031178625.1 Cellulomonas sp. | reverse complement strand
TGCGCACCCTCGAGGTCGACGAGCTCAACAGGTTCATGGAGTCGGTCCTCGCGGGGCTGCGCGTGGGGGTGGCCGTCGTCGACGGCGAGCTGCGCGTCCTGGCGTGGAACTCGCGGGCGTCGGACCTGTGGGGGGTCCGCGAGGAGGAGGCCCTCGGGCGCGCGCTCGCCGAGCTCGACATCGGCCTGCCCGTCGGCCCGCTCGAGCCGCTCGTCCGGGACCAGCTCCGGCGGGCCGACGGGTCCCGCACCGTCCGGCTGCGCGCGGTCAACCGCCGCGGGCACACGATCGACGTCGACGTCACGAGCAGCCCGCTGCGGACCGCGGGGGGCCGGCCGCCCGGTGTGATCCTGCTGATGGACGTGGTCCTGCCGGCGGTATGACCCCGCTCAGCCCGGCAGGGTGACCTCGCCCGCGGCCGCCCGCGCGACGATCTGCTCGGCGATGAGCCGCAGCTTGACGTTCTGGCGCTGGCTGATCGCGGCCATGTACGCGAACGCCTCCGCGGCGGTGCCGCCGCGCGCCGCCATGACGACGCCCTTGGCCTGGTCGATGACGGCACGGGACGTCAGTGCCTGGGTCAGCTGGTCGCCGAGCTCGCGCAGGCGCTCCTGCTCCCGCACGGCGGCGAGGACCGCCCCGGCGGCCGTGGCGAGGAGCTCGGCGGTGCGGATCTCCGCCTCGCCGAACGCACCGACGGCGGTGCCGTAGCAGTTGAGGCAGCCGTACGTGCTGCCCTCCGTCTCGACCGGTACGGCGAGGGCGGCGCGGACCGGTTCGTGCGCGAGCGAGCGGCCGAAGGCGGGCCACCGCTCGTCCGTCGTCAGGTCCGCGCTCACCACGGTCTCGGCGGCGGCGAACGCGGTGACGCAGGGCCCCTCCCCGAGGTGCACCTGGCGGCCGTCCGCCGCCGAGGCCAGCGGATGCGTCGACGCGAGCGCCTGCGGCTGGTCGGGCGGCCCGACGTTGACGCTCACGGCCGCCGCCGCCGGCAGCGCGTCGGCCACCACACGTGCCATGTGCGCCAGTCGCTGCTGCTGTGTGAGGTCCGGGGCCGCCAGGCGGCTGAGGGCGGCGAACGCCCGGGCGACGCGCAGCGTGTCGTGCTGCGCGGCGGGGGTGTCCGGGTCGGACGCGGGGAGCAGCGTCCACGTCACCGTGTCGGTGCCGGTGTCCGCGACGACCACCACGTCGTACGGCGCGGGCTCCGCGCGGCGCGGCCGCACGTGGAGCCGCAGCCGCGTGGGCTCGGAGCCGACGGACGAGACCACACGCCGCAGGCGCGGCCGCCCCACGT
>JAPSIR010000258.1 GCA_031178625.1 Cellulomonas sp. | reverse complement strand
GGTCGGCGAGGGTGACCGCGGCCCGGTCGCGCGCCGCGTCCGCGTCACGGGCGACGTGCCCGCCGACGCCGCGCTCGGCGTGCTCGGCACCGTCTCCTGGTACGAGCCGACCAAGGGCTACGGCTTCGTGACGCCCGACGGCGGCGGCGCCGAGATCTTCCTGCACAGCTCCGCCATCGTGGGCGGCGGCGTGGTCACCGAGGGGCAGCGGGTCGCGTTCCTCGTCGTCCCGGGGGAGAAGGGGCCGCAGGCGGACCACCTGCTGCCGCTCGGTCACGACGCCGGCCGGGCGGCCGCGTCCGACGGCGCCGACGGGACCGTGACGTTCTTCGACACCGGCAAGGGCTTCGGGTTCGCCACCCGTGACGACGGCGGCGAGGACGTCTTCGTGCACGCCCGCGCGCTCATGGGCGTCACCGAGCTGGTCGAGGGCGACCGCATCACGTTCGAGGTCGCGGACAGCGACCGGGGCCCGCAGGCGCGCGAGGTGCGGCTCGTGGGCGGGCAGGCACCCCGGCGCGCACCGGCACCCGACCGCGGCCGGCCGAGCCGCCCGCGCGAGTCCGGCGCGCCCGTGCGCGGCGGTGAGGGCGTCGTCGCGCGCTACGACGCCGACCGCGGCTTCGGCTTCATCACCCCGGACGCCGGCGGCCCGGACCTGTTCGTCCACGTGTCGGTCGTCCGCGACGCCGAGGTGCTCGAGGAGGGCGACCGCGTCCGCTTCAAGGTCCGGCAGAGCGACCGCGGGCCGCAGGCGGACGGCGTCGAGCTGATCTGACCGGCGGGCCGACCCGACCGCGGAGCCGACCCGGCCGCGGAGCCGACCCGACCGCGGAGCTGACCCGACCGCGGAGCTGACCCGACCGGTGGTCAGCGCGCCGCGGCGTCGACCGCGGTGGTGTGGCCGAGGATCGCGTCGGCCAGCGGGTCCAGCACCGCGCGGCTCGTCGTGTGCCCCATGCCGGGGACGGTGACGAGCCGCGCGGAGCCGATCAGCGACGCGAGGTGCTCCGCGTGCGGCGGCGGGTTGACCGGGTCGGCGGGCGCCTCGACCACGAGCGTCGGCACCGTGACGCGGGTCAGCTCGGCGGCCCGGTCGAGCCCCGACCGGTCCGCCAGCGCGTGCGCCGTCGCCGGCTGCCACGTGCCGCTGTGCGCCGCGACCCGCTCCTCGAGCTCGCGGAACTCGGCGGGGTCGAACGGCAGCGCGTCGCCGTGCAGCAGGCGCCAGTGCGCGACGCGGAAGTCCAGCTCCTGCTCCGGCGTCCGCTCGTCGCCGAGGTGCGACCACAGCTCGAGCACCCTCGGGTCGGGGTTCGGCAGCACGGCGGAGCCCGCCCACGCGCCGTCCGCCGGGAACCACAGGGCCGACGTCGCGTAGACGGTGCCGCTGCGCACGCGGTCGGGATGGTCGAGCAGCAGCAGCTGCACGAGCGTCCCGCCCAGGGACGCGCCCACCAGGTGCGCCCGCTCGATACCGAGCGCGTCGAGCAGCCGGACCACGTCGTCCGCCAGGTCGCGGATCGCGTACGGCGCCGTGGCGAAGACGCGGCTGGACCGGCCGGTGTCGCGGTGGTCGTAGCGGATCACGCGGTGGTGGGCCGCGAGCCGGTCGAGCAGCGCGTCGGGCCACGTCAGCCCGCTCGCGTTGGCCCCCATGACGAGCAGCAGGGGCGTGGCGTCGGGAGCGCCGCGCTCCTCCACCCACAGCTCGACGCCGGTCGCGACGGTGACGCGGCGCGCGGTGACGGCGTGCTCGGTGACGGCGTGCCCGGTGGCGCGCGCGACGGCATGGTCCGACTGTGGCTGCACGGTTCTCCTCGGGACGGGCGACGACCGGGACGTCACGAGCCTGACCGCCGGCCCATGCCCCTGTCCTCCTCCGTGCGGACGATCCAGCCGTGGCCGATCGGTCGATACCGGCGGCGGGCGCGCAGCCCGTCACCCGCCGGGAGGGTCGCCCGGTACAGGCGGTTGCGGAACGACGTCGAGAAGCCGCCGAGGAACATCACCCACCGGCCGTCCACGTGGAGCACGTCCGGGTCGCTCAGGGCGAGCACGCCGCGCGGCATCGGACCGTCGAGCATGTCCCAGAGGACCTGCGCGCCCCGGACGGACGGCCCGCTCACCGGCGCAGCGCTCCGACGACCCGCTCGGCGACCTGGGGCGGCGTCAGGTCCGTGGTGTCGACGACCTCGGCCGCGTCGTGCAGCCAGGTGCGCGCCGCCTCGGCGTACGCGTCGACGTAGGCGAGGCGGAACGGGGACGGCCCCATGACCGTGTCCCCGAGGATGCGGGCGCGCAGGGTCGCTGGTTCCGCGTGCAGGACGACGTGCCGCACCGGGATGCCGTGGTCGGCCAGCCCCCCGCAGATCTCGTGCCAGTACGCCTCGACCAGCACCGTCATCGGCATGACGAGCGTGCCGCCGGTGTACTCGAGGACGCGGCGCGCGGTGTCGACGACGAGCGGCCGCCACGGCGCCCAGTGCTGGAAGTTGTCGGTGGCCGGCAGCCCTGGCCTGATGTCCATGAGCGTCTCACCGACCTTCTCGGCGTCGAGCACGCGGGAGCCGGGGACCCGCTGCTGCACGAGCGCGCTCGTCGTCGTCTTGCCGACGCCGTGGGTGCCGTTGAGCCAGACGATCACGGCCGCCACGCTAGCGGCCGCACCTGGACGCCCGGCCCCGTGCGGTCCTACGGTCGACGGACCGAGGGTGTCCCCTCACCGCCGCCGCGTGCACGTGGGCGGGCGGCGCGCGCGAGTCCTGCACCGGAGCACGGACGGGGTCCCCACCATGGACATGGTGTTCGGTGACGAGATCGCGGCGGCCGGCCTGGCCGACTGGCGCAAGCTGGCCCAGGGGCTGCACGCCCGGTACCTGGTCAGGGACTTCGGCGCGGGCGCGCGGTTCCTCGTGGCCGTGGGGGAGGCGGGCGACGCGGTCGGCCACCATCCGCGGGTGGCGCTCGGGCCCGGGTACGTCGACCTGAAGCTGACCAGCGACGACGCGGTCTACCGCGACGGCGCCGGCACCGAGCACCTCGTCGAGTGGGTGACGCAGCAGGACCTCGACCTGGCCGCCCGCATCACCGAGGTCGCCGCCGACCACGGGCTCGCCGCCGACCCGGCCGCGGTCAGCGTCGTCGAGCTCGGCCTCGACACGGCGCAGCCCGCGACGATCGCGCCGGTGTGGGCCGCCCTGCTGACCGGCGACGCCGCGTCGCAGGGCCGCGGCTCGCCGAGCGACGAGGTCCGGGACGCCACGGGTCGCGTGCCCAACCTGTGGTTCGGCGACGCCGGAGAGGACGCGTCCCCGGGCGGGCGGTGGCACGTCGAGGTCTACGTGCCGCCGGAGGTGGCGGAGCAGCGCGTCGCCGCCGCCGTCGCGGCCGGGGGCACCGTCGTGGACGACGGCGACGCGCCGTCGCTGACCGTCGTCGCGGACCAGGACGGCAACACGGGAGTGGTCTGCGTCGCCTGAGCGGTATCCGGGACGCTCCCGGCGGGTCCTCCCAGGTGACGCCTGGAGGCCCGCATGCCCGACGACCACGCCCGTCTCGTCCTCGACCGCCCCGACGACGTCGCGCACGCGGCGCGCCTGCTCGCCGACGGCCGGCCCGTCGCGCACGGCTTCGCGAACATCTACGCCCTGACCGCCCGGGGTGACGCCGTCGGAC
>JAPSIR010000257.1 GCA_031178625.1 Cellulomonas sp. | reverse complement strand
GCCGGGGGCCACGCCATGACGCTCATCCAGTCGATCGACGCGCTGGACGCGCCGCCGCTCCGCCCGCCGCTGCGGGCGGGCGGCGGCGTGCCGCACGCGCTCGCGCCGCCGGACCCGCGGGTCCTCACCGTGCGCAGCGACGCGTGGGAGCTCGACGTGCTCCCGGCGACCGGCGCCTGCCTCGCCGCGGGGCGCATCCGCACGACCGACGGCGTCTGGCGCGACCTGCTGCGGCCGACCAAGCGGGTGCACCTCGGCGACCCCGAGAAGACCGCCAGCTTCCCGATGGTGCCGTGGTCGAACCGCATCCGGGCGGGCGTGCTGCCGTTCCGCGGCCGCACGTGGCAGCTGCAGCGGAACGCGGCCGACGGCACCGCGATCCACGGCGCCGCCCGGCACGCCGTCTGGGACGTCGTCGGGCGGACCGACGGTGCGGTGACGCTTCGGCTCGACTCGTCGCCGCTCGTGGGCGTCAACTTCCCCTGGCGGTTCGTCGCCTCGGTGACGTACGCGTTGCACGCGTCGACGCTCACGGTGACGACGACCGTGCGCAACGTCGACGACGAGCCGTTCCCCGCGGGGTTCGGGCACCACCCGTACCTACGGCGCGCGCTGCTGCCCGTGGGGGCGCCGCCGTCGGAGTACCCGCTGACGCCCGGGCCCGTCGTGCACGTGCCCGCGGCGAACGGCTACCGGCTCTCCGCCGCCATGGCCACCGGCCCGGCGGGCCCGCCACCCGCGCGCGCCGACTACCGCACGCCCCGGCCGCTCGGCACGGCGTTCGTCGACGACGTCCTCACCGGTCTGGAGCCCGGCGCGCCGGTGCGGCTGGACTACGTGGAGGACGGCGTGACGGTCGAGGTGGCGATGGACGACGCGTACCAGCACCTCGTGCTCTACGCGCCGCGGCGGCGCTGCTACTTCGCGGTCGAGCCGGCCACCAACGTCAACGACGGCTTCACGCTGCACGCCAAGGGCGTGCCCGGCACGGGCGTGTTCGAGCTGGAGCCCGGCGAGGAGCGCACGGGCACGTTCACGATCACGGCCCACGTCTGAGGACGCGGCCGAAAAGAGCTCGTCCCGGCCTCCGCGGGCGCGCCACGCTGACGGGATGAGCAGCACCGCACGCCCCGGCACGGACGCCACCACCGAACCCGCCGACGCTGCACGCCCCTGGCGCGTCGTCCCCGCCCCGCTCGTCCCGGACTCCACCGACGCCCCGGACGCGTGGGCGTACGCCGGCATCGCCGAGGTCGGTCGGCGCGTCGAGCTCGACCGCTGGGGCTGGGACGACCTGCACGCCCCGACGGCCGTGCTGCTCGGCACGCTGCGGCCCAACCCGTACCGCGACGTCGCCGTGTGGGTGGCCGTGGCGGGGGACGGCGACCCCGGCACCGAGCCGGCCGCGGGCGACGTCCTCGGCTACGCGAGCGCCCTGCTGCCCCTGACCGCCAACACGCACACGGCCCAGCTCGAGGTCGCCGTGCACCCCGACCACCGTGGTCAGGGCGTCGGGACGGCGCTGCTCGCCGCGGCGGAGGACCACGTGCGCGCCGCCGGCCGGACGACCACGCTGACCTGGTCCGGCGTGCGACCGGAGCCGGAGCCGGGCCCGGGCGCCCTCACCGCGGCCACGGGCACGGGGCGCGTCCCGGCGGACGCGCCCGCGGTCCGGTTCGCGCTGGCCCGCGGCTACGCCCTCGAGCAGGTGGAGCGCTACTCGGTGCTCGAGCTGCAGGACGACTCGCCCGACAGGGCCGACGACCTGCCCACCGCGGACGACCGCGCGGCCCTGCTCGCGGACGCGCGGACCCGCGCGGGCGCGGAGTACCGCACGCACACGTGGCGCGACGAGCTGCCCGAGGACCGCCTCGACGACCTCGCCGAGCTGTGGACGCGCATGAGCACCGACGTGCCGCTGGGCGGGCTGCAGCTCGAGGAGGACCGCTGGGACACGGACCGCGTCCGCACGCTCCTCGAGCGCATGGCGCAGCGGCGGCAGCACGTGCTGCTCACGGCGGCGGAGCACGTCCCCACCGGCCGGCTCGCCGCCTTCACCTGGCTGCAGGTGCCGGTCCCGGAGGTGTCGTTCGCGTTCCAGGAGGACACGCTCGTGCTGTGCGAGCACCGCGGCCACCGCCTCGGCATGCTCGTGAAGGGCGTGAACCTGCAGGCGTTCACGACGTGGCGGCCCGCCGCGCGCCGCATCCACACCTGGAATGCGCAGGAGAACGACCACATGCTCGCGATCAACGTCGCGCTCGGGTTCCGGCAGGCCGGCGTGGAGGCCGCCTGGCAGCGCACGGGGCTCTGACGCCACCCTGCTGGGCCTCGCCCCCCCGGCGCGGCAACCCCGCGACGGTCGGGTCGCCGATGCGGACGCCGGTCAGTCGATTGGCAGCACCATCCGGCGCCCCCAGTCGTACGACTCGTGCACGCGCAGGCCGATCCGCTCGTAGAACGCGATCGCGCCGGTGTTCTGCGCCGACACCCCCAGGTGCAGGCCGGGCACGCGGCGGGCCCGCAGGGCGTCGGTGAGCGTCCCGACGAGCCGCCGTCCCCAGCCCTGCCCCTGCAGGTGCGGCAGCAGGTCGATGTGCAGGTGCGCGGGGAAGCCCGCGGGCACGTCGATGCGCGGGCTGTCGTGCACGACGCCCACGAGCACGTGGTCACGCGTGCCGTCCCCCGGGTCGGCGCGGCGCGGGTACCGCTCGCGCAGGACGGGCCACCAGTGCGTCTCGAGCCAGTCGTCGAACGCCTGGGTGTCCGCCGTCGCGACGACGTACCCGGCGACCCCGCCCTCGTCGACGACGACCCACGTGAGCTCGGGGTCGGCCACGGGGTACGGGCCGGCGTACACGTGCCCCAGCAGCTCCGGGTCCCGGTAGAGGCTCGCGGCGTCGCGGCCGGCGTCGCCCGTGGCGAGGCATACGCGGTACAGCCCGGGCTGGTCGGACGGGTGGTACGGGCGCAGGACGGCGGGCACGGGGCGAGCCTGCCACGGGCGTCGCGACCGGCGCCGCGGATTGGGTAGGATCGTCGCGCACGTCCCCTCGGGGCCGTCGTGCGGGTGTAGTTCAATGGTAGAACATCAGCTTCCCAAGCTGATAGCGCGGGTTCGATTCCCGTCACCCGCTCCCAGCCAGGGCCAGGTCGGACGTCGTCCGCACCTGGCCTTCGTGCGTCGGCGCGGGCATCGTGGCACGGCCGTCCCGTCGGCGTCAGAGGCGCTCGACCAGCCAGCCGACGCGCTGCGGCTGAGCGCTGCCCTGGTCCTCGAGCCGACGTCGACGACGGCGCAGCAGCTCCTCGGCGGTGCCGGGCGCGTCGCCGGGCGCAGGCGTCATGGCGGCACCCCGCGGCGGTGGACGTCCGGGCCGTCGGCGTGCGACGCGCGTCGCACGGCGCGACGATCGTCGCGACCCGACAGGAGGCCACCATGCCGAAGACGACGCGCAAGGGCGACGCGAAGCAGAGCGAGATCCCGTCGACGCTGCGGCGGTCCGACGAGAAGGCGCAGCGGACGTTCGCGAAGACGTACGACTCCGCGATCGACACGTACGACGGCGACGAGCAGCGCGCCGCGCGGGCGGCGTTCGCGGCGGTGAAGCACACGCACGAGAAGGTCGGCGACCACTGGGCGCCGAAGGAGCAGAACGGCCCGTCGGACGCGCGCGCCG
>JAPSIR010000072.1 GCA_031178625.1 Cellulomonas sp. | reverse complement strand
GGGACCTCGCCGGGCCGAGAACCGACCCGGCCGTGGTGGTCCGCACGACCCTGGACGCCGTCGAGGCCGGTGCGCTCGAGGTCGTCGTCGACGAGTGGAGCGCGATGGTCAAGGCCTCGCTCGCCGAGGACCCGCGCGCGTTCTACGCCCGCTTCGGGACGGCCTGACCGCCGCCGGGGCCCGGCGGCGCGGTGCGGACCGCCCCGCCGGGCCGGCCGGCGGTGCCACCGCCTAGCCTGGGCGGGTGAACCAGGCGCTGGACGAGGGGCCGTTCTTCCACGGCACGAAGGCCGACCTGCGGGAAGGGGACCTGCTGACCGCGGGCTTCCGGTCGAACTACCGTCCCGAGATCGTGATGAACCACGTGTACTTCACCGCCCTCGTCGACGGCGCCGGCCTCGCCGCCGAGCTGGCGGCCGGCGACGCGCCGCCCCGGGTCTACGAGGTGGCGCCGACCGGGCCGTTCGAGGACGACCCCAACGTCACCGACAAGAAGCTCCCCGGTAACCCGACCCGGTCGTACCGCAGCAGCGAGCCGCTCCGCGTGGTCCGCGAGGTCGCCGACTGGCCGCGGCTGAGCCCCGAGGCGCTGGCCAGCTGGCGTGCGCGGCTGGCGACGCTGCTCGCGGACGAGCGGGGCGAGATCATCAACTGAGACCCCGCGCGCGCGGGACCTCGCGGTCCCGGGACGCCTCGTCCGTGCGACGAGGGCCCGCACGAGAATCGCGGTACGGCCGACCACGTCGTCAAGCCGCTGACGCCGGAGACGTTCCCCGCGTGGCTCGCGCTCGCCGAGAAGCACAACGGGGTGTGGGGCGGCTGCTGCTGCAGCTACTTCCAGGGCGACACCCCGACCACGGTCGAGCGCGACCACGACGGCCCCGCGTTCGAGCGGCGCCTCGTCGACGGGGGCGTCGCCCACGCCGCGCTCGTGTTCGACGGCGAGGACGCGATCGCGTGGTGCCAGCACGGCGACCCCGAGGAGCTGCCGGGCATCTACCACACGCGCGACGGACCGCGCCGACGCCTGCTCGCGCCGGACGGGTCAGGCGGTGACCGGCTCGACCCCGAGCTCGGCCAGCAGCGTCAGGACCCGGCCGCGGATCTCGTCGCGGATCGGGCGCACGGCGTCGATGCCCTGGCCGGCCGGGTCGGCCAGCGCCCAGTCCTCGTACCGCTTGCCGGGGAAGATCGGGCAGGCGTCGCCGCAGCCCATCGTGATGACGACGTCGGACGCCTTCACGGCGTCGGTGGTCAGGATCTTCGGGCGCTCGGCGCGGATGTCGATGCCGTCCTCGAGCATCGCCTCCACGGCCACCGGGTTGACATGCTCGGCGGGCATCGAGCCGGCCGAGCGGACCTCCACGGCACCGCCGGAGAGGGCGCGCAGGTAGCCGGCGGCCATCTGGGAGCGGCCGGCGTTGTGCACGCAGACGAACAGGGCGGAGGGCGTGGCGTCGGTCATCAGGATCTCCTCGGGAGTCGACGGGCGGGACGTGCCCGGTCGGGCAGCAGGTCGGTGAGCAGGGCGCGCACGCGGCGGTCGATCTCGTCGCGGATCGCCCGCACGCCGGCGTCGGAGGCGAGGGCGGGGTCGCCGACGACCCAGTCCTCGTAGCGCTTGCCGGGCAGGACCGGCAGCTGTCGCCGCAGCCCATGGTGATGATGACGTCCGCGGCGCGGACGGCGTCGTCGGTCAGGGGCTTGGGGAACGCCTCACCGTCGCCGCCGAGCCCCGCGAGGAGCGGCCGCACCCCGGCGTGGACGTCCGCCGCCGGTGCAGAGCCCGCCGAGCGGACCGTGACGGCGCCGCCGGCGTAGTGGCGCAGCAGTGCGGCGGCGAGCTGGGAGCGGCCCGCGTTGGCGACGCACACGAAGAGCACCTGCGGACGCTGGTCCGCGCCGCCCGTCGCCCGGGACGCGTCGGTCAGCCGCTGGTGCGCGAACCGCTCGGTGTCCGCGACCAGGTGCGGACGGACTCCGGAGGACCGGCCAGGGCGGTGTCCGACTCGCGGACCACGCTGAGCACCGCGCCGGGGTCCCGGTCGGGGAACGCCGCGGCGAGCCGGTCGGCGATCCGCTCCAGGGCGTCCTCGGCATCGGACGGCGCGGCCGGCGGCGCCGCGTCGGTGGCGGCGACCGCAGCCCCCGCGAAGGAGTCCAGCAGCGTGGTGACCGCGCCGCGCACCGCCGGCTGCACGCGGTAGTACACCCAGGTCCCGCGGCGCTCGGACGTCAGCAGGCCGACCTCCTTGAGCAGCTTCAGGTGGTGCGACACCGTCGGCGGCGAGACCTCGGCGACCGTGGCCAGGTCGCGCACGCACGCCTCACCGGTCGGCGAGGTCGCGATCACCGAGAGCATCCGCGGCCGCAGCGGATCGCCCAGCGCCTTCAGCGCGCCGGCGACCAGGGTGGCGGCGGCGCGGCCCATCGCGTGGTCCGCCGGGGTCGGCGAAGCAGCGGACCCGGTGCGCGGGGAACCACCGCGGGCGTGCTTCGACATGCGTCTATCTGGGCATACGTCGAAGCAGCGGCGCCCGCGCGCCGGGCCGGCGTCACGGAGGCGGGAGGCGTCGACCCCGAGGTGCAGGTCACGCGCCCGGCGGCGTGGCAGACTCCGCCGCATGGAGTCGAGCGCACGGGGCACGCGGACGGTGGTCGAGATCCGGCGGGTCACGGCGGACGACTGGCAGCGCGTGCGCGACCTGGGGCTGGCGGCGCTGCGGGACCCCGACACGGCTGTCGCCTTCCTGGACACGTACGAGACGGCCGCCTCGCAGCCCGACGAGCTCTGGCGACGGCGTGCGGCCGGCTCCGCCGCCGGCGCGGCCGCCTCCGCGTCCGGCCGGAGCGCGGCGCAGCTCGTCGCGGTCGTCGGCGACGAGTGGGTCGGCACGGTGACCGTGCTGGTGCAGGAGGCGGGCCACACCGACCACCTCGGCTTCCCGGTCCCGGAGCGCCGCGCCACGCTGGTCGGCGTGTACCTGCGTCCGGCGCACCGCGGCTCGGGCATCACCGCGCGCCTGGTCGACGCCGCCGCGGCGTACGCCGCCGAGCAGGGGCTGACGCGGCTCACGCTCGACGTCCACCAGGACAACGCACGCGCTCAGGCCGCGTACCGCCGGTCGGGCTTCGTCCCGACCGGGCGGGAGTTCACCGGCCCCATCGGGCCGGAGCTGGAGATGGCCCGCCCGGTGTGAGCCGCGCCCCGGCCGACCCACCAGGGCCGCCGGCGCCCGCTGCCCGTCCCGCGATCCCCGGCGGCGATCCCCCGGTGTCGGTACCGTCACCGTGCGGCGTGCACGACGCCGCGCGGAGCCATCAGGACACGAGGGGGCAAGGTGCTGCTCGAGAGCACGGTGGTCGGGATCGTCGGGATGAACGTCCTGGCCGTGGTGCTCGTGGTGTGCCGGGCGGTGGTGTTCGGCACGCGCCTGTACCGGCCGATGCTGCTGAACGTGGGGCTGTCGGTGGCCCCCGTGCTCGTCCTCGGCGCCGGTGTGCTCCTGCTCGCGATCGCGCTGGCAGGGGGCTTGCCGCTCGGCGTGGGCTACGCGATCGAGGCCGCGGTCCTGCTCGTGTGGCTGCTCCTGCTGCCGAACGCGGGCTACCTGATCACGGAGCTGAACCTGAATCACCGTCGCCCCGGGGACCGCGTCCCGGAGTGGTACGACGTCCTCCTCGTGCTCTCCCTGGCGCTCTCCGGCGTGCTGAACATGCTCATGAACATCTTCCTCGTCCAGCTCGCCTACGCGGGTGTGCGGTTCAACGCCGTCGACGCGCTGGAGGGGGTGGAGGTCCGCGTGCTCACGGCGGTCGTGCTCGTGCTCGCGGCCTTCGGGGTGTACATCGGGCGGAGCGTCCGGGTGAACAGCTGGGACGTCCTCCATCCGTGGTCACTCGTCGCCAAGGTGCTGCGCCACCTGCGAGGCGGCGGGCAGGGACGCGCCGCCCTGGGGTTCACGGTCACCTGCGCCGCCTTCTTCGGCCTCATGTACCTGGTGGTCATCGGCCCCCTGGTCCAGGCCGTCGTCCTCCTCGACGCCTGAGCGCGGGCTCTCGTCAGGCAGCCGGACGCGTGCCGCCGTCGGGCGCCTGCCGTCGGGCTCGCCGCGCGGCGGCCGCGGTGAGGCCGGCTCCCGCGAGGACGAGGAGGACGGCCACGACCGCGTAGCCGTCGGCGGGGACCGGTCCTGACTGCGCCAGCTCGTCCGCCGTCGTCCTCGAGGCGTCCGCGGCGGCGCGCGCCCGGACCCCGGTTCGGGGGACCGCGACCTCCGGCGGGGCCGTGGCCTCCGGGGGGACGGCCACCGGCGGCGGCACGACGACGGGGGTGATGACCAGGACGGTGGGCGGCGCCATCGAGGGCGCGTAGCTCCCGGACCCGTCGTAGGTGGCGCCCAGCGTGACGTCGGTGGCGGTGCCGACCGGCAGCGTGATGCTGGCCACGCCGTCGGGCCCGACCGGCGCCGTGCCGACGACGGCACCGTCCGCCGTGAACGTCACCGTGCCGGTCGGTGTCGCGGCGCCCGGAGCGGCGACCGTCGCGGTCACCGTGGTGGTGCCGCCGGCCGTCGCGGGCGTCGCCGTCACGGTGGTGGTGGTGGGCGTCGACACGCAGGACGGGTCGGTGAACACGGTGGTGTCGAGCGTGACCGCGCCGTCGCGGGCCAGCGCCCGCCCGGCGACGGTGGTGCCGGTGCCCACGCTGATCGAGGTCTGGGCCAGGACGGAGCCGGCGAACGTCGTCGTGGTGCCCAGGGTCGCCGAGGCGCCGACCTGCCAGAACACGTTGCACGCCTGGGCGTTGCCGGTGAGCACGATGCTCGTGCTCGAGGCCGTGGTGAGCGAGGCGCCGACCTGGAAGACGAAGACCGCGTTCGGGTCGCCCTCGCCGTCGAGGGTCACGGCACCGCTGACGTCCAGGCTGCTGCTCGCGTTGTAGACACCGGCGAGGAACGTGCCGCCGGCGAGCGCGGAGCCCAGGCTCGTGCCGGTGGGCGCGCGCCCGGCCGCGTCCAGGTAGGCGGTGGTCAGCGAGGACTGGGCGGATGCCGCGTTCGCGTCCCCGGCGTGGGTCGCGCCGCCGGCCACCCCGGGCGGGAAGCCCGTGATCGCGGTGCCGGGGCTGACACCGAGCTCCCCGCTCAGCGACGTCGGTCCGGTGTTCGTGACGGTGGACCCCGCCAGCACCGAGTACGGAGCCGCGGTGCCGAGCCCGACCGCGTCCTCGTACGAGGCAGCCGCGGCCGGCGAGACCTGCGCCAGCAGGAGCGCGGCGAGCGCCGCGGCGGCGAGCGCGCCGGTGCGGACGGCGCGCACCGGCCGGCGGCCGGACCGGTGGGTGGGGAGCGGAGCGGGAGGTGCTGCGCCATCTGTCATGGCAGTCCTTCGTGGAACCAGTCGGTCGTGCGACGTCACCGACCGGGAGTTCCCGTGCGGTGCACAACGGTCCGTGTCAGGACACGCGTGCACCCTCGCGTACCGGATGCCCCCCTCGCCGACCCCAGCAGGAGTCGGCGGCCCACCCTCCACCGTACGGGGTCCGAGCCGGTCCGTGCGGGGTTCACCCGGATGGCCCAGTCGCACGACGGTTCGCCCCCGGCGCGCCGTGTCACGGGCGCGCCGGGGGCGAACCGGTACCTGGCCGGCCCGGCGGTGGTCGGGAGCGCCTCGCTGGCCGCCGCGGGCACCGGTCGTGCGCGTGCGCCCCGTCCGCCCGAGGGGGCCGCGGGTCGCATGCTCCGCGCCCGCCCTGGGCCCCGTCGTGCCATCGTTGCCGGATGACCGCTGACCGCACCCTCGACATCGCGGCCCTCCTCAAGGGCGCCGAGGACGTCTCGCCCGCCGAGGCGGTGTCCGCCGTCGCCGATGCGCTGCGCCGGGCGTTCGACGTGCGGGCCGCGACGTTCCTCATCGCCGACGTCGCGGGGAACGCGCTCATCCACCACGCCGATCCCGGGGTGCGGGTCCGGCTCGACGGCACGGACCCGGGGCGGGCGTGGCGCGAGCAGCGGATGGTGCACGACGAGGACGGGCGGGTCTACGCACCGGTGACCGTGCGGGGTGACGCGCTCGGGGTGCTGGCCGTGGACCTTCCGGAGCCCGCCGTCGGGGACGACGGCGCGCGGCTCGACGGCGGACGTCGCCCCGCCCCGGCGACGGCCGAGCAGCTGGCCGCCGCGGCGCACGTGCTGGGGTACGTCCTCGTCGCGAACCAACGGCACACGGACACCTACGAGACGGCGATGCGGTCGGCGGAGTTCACCCTCGCCCGGGAGATCCAGCGCCGGCTGCTGCCGCTCGGCTCCGTGTGCGAGGGCGGCTCGTTCACGATCGCCGGGTGGCTCGAGCCGTCCGCCAGCGCCGCGGGTGACACGTACGACTACGTCGCCTCCGCCGACCGGCTCACCGCCTCGCTCACCGATGCCGTCGGGCACGACCTCACCGCCGCCATGCTCGCCACGCTCAGCGTGAACGCGATCCGCAACGCACGTCGGCGGGGCGCGGACCTCGCCGAGCAGGCGCGCGCCGCCAACGCCGCGCTGCTCGAGCACGGTCAGCCCGGGCAGTACGTCACGGGGATCCTCCTGGAGATCGACCTGCGCGCGTCCGGTGGCGAGCGCACGGCGGACGGCGGCACCGTCGCGCGCATCATCAACGCGGGTCACCCCGGCGCCCTGCTGCTGCGCGAGGGGCGCGTGACCACCGTCGCGTCGGCCAACAACCCGCTGCTCGGGCTCCAGGACCACACGTTCGTCGCGCAGGAGATCGAGCTCCGTCCCGGGGACCGGCTGCTGCTCATGACCGACGGCATGTTCGAACGCAGCGCCGCGACGTTCGACCTGCCTGCGGCGCTGCGCGACTCCGCCGACCAGCACCCGCGCAACGTGGCGCAGGACATCTCGGCCACCTTCCTGGAGACGGTCGGGCACACCGTCCAGGACGACGCGGCGCTGCTGCTGCTCGAGTGGCGCGGCGGGACCACCAGCCGCTCCACCAGCAACGGGTCGGACGACGTGCGCTAGGCGGCGCCGGGGGATGCGGAAGGAGCACCGGGTGCTCCGCGCGCACGAGCGGGCGGGAGGCCGACCGGGCGGTCCGCCGGGACGCTCCCGGACCGCTCACCGGGGACCGGTCACCGCGACCCTCGGGCGTGAGCGCCGCGTGCGGCCGGCGATGGCGGCGGCGGCCGCGCGGGCCTCCCGCTCGATGCTCTCGGGGGACCGGACCTCGGACTCGTGCAGGACGACCGTGGTGCCGGTCCGGGCGCCGCAGTAGCCCAGCACGCCCGACACGATCTGCGTCGAGATCGCGGTGCCGTACCCGTGCCGGTCGAAGCTGGCGGCGTCATCACCCGCCAGCATCACGAGGTGGATGGTCAGCCGCCCGAGCTTGCGCGTCATCGGGGTGGTCCGGTCGTCGAAGGCCCACCCGTTGACGAAGACGCGGTCCACCCACCCCTTCAGCATCGCCGGCATCGACCACCAGTAGACGGGGAACACCAGGACCAGGTCGTCGACCGCGTCGAGCCGCGCGTGCTCGGCGGCCACGTCGGGCGGCACCGGCCCCGCCGACTGGTAGCGCCGCCGGTCGGCGAGGGTGAACCGCGGGTCGAAGCCCTCGGCGTGCAGATCCGCCTGCGCGACCGGGGTCCCGGCCTCCTCGAGCGCCTGGGTGACCCGGCGCGCCACCTGGTGCGTGCGGGACGCGGGATCGGGGTGCGCGATGACGACGAGAGCGGCCACGACGGGTCCTTCCGGGAGGGTACGATCGCTTGGTTACGACAAGTAGGTTACTCATCGTACATAAGCGGGGTGGTGGCGTGGCCCGGGTGCGGATGGCGCGGCAGGACCGCCGCGCGCAGCTCACGGCGCTCGCGTGGTCGATCGTGGCGGAGGACGGTGCCGACGCGCTCACCCTGGGCCGCCTCGCCGAGGCGGCGGGGGTGTCGAAGCCCGTGGTCTACAGCCACTTCGACTCGCGCTCCGCCCTGCTGGTGGCGCTGTTCGAGGAGTACGACGCGCGCCAGGCAGCCGCGCTCGAGGCCGCGCTCGAGGCCGCGTCGGACCGCGACCAGGCGTCGCTCGAGGCGTGTGCCCGCGCCATCGCGACGGCCCACGTCGACTGCGTCGTGGACCAGGGCCGTGAGCTCGCCGGGGTGGCCGCGGCGCTCGAGGGGACCCCCGAGCTCGCGGAGTACAAGCGGCGCTCCGACGAGACGTTCCGCGCGCAGTGCCGCGGGGCGCTCACCCCGTTCGCCGGCGAGGGCGTGGTGTCGACGGCGGCCCTGACGGCGATCGTCGGCGCGGCCGAGGCGCTGTCGGCCGCGGCGGCCGCCGGGAGCGTGCCCCGGGACGAGGCGACGGCGGAGCTGGCGGCGACCATCGCCTCCACGGTGGCGCGGCTGCGCCGCTGACCGGTGCCCCGTCCCGGTCGATCTGCCGGGTGGCGCGTGGCCCGCTCGCCCGGCCGGTCGCTGCGGCACGCGGCAGGCGCGGGCCGCGCCCGGATCCGGGGAGCGCCGGCCCGCCGCCGCGGTGCCGGGGACCGGGGGACCGGCGACGACCCCGGGCGAGTCCGGCGCGACCGACGCGGCCACCGCGATCGGCGACGTCGGTCGTGGTGGCCGGCCCTACGCTGACGCCGTGGCAGCCACTCGCCTGCGCCGCGTCGCCGTCCTGGTGCTCGAGGGCGCCAAGCCGCTCGACGTCGGCATCCCCGCACAGGTGTTCACGACCCGTCCGAGCATGCCGTACGAGGTCCGCGTCTGCGGACCGGCGCCGGGCCCGGTGCGCGGCGGCGACGGACTGTCGTACCACGTCGCCGACGGGCTGGACGCGCTGACGTGGGCCGACGTCGTCTTCATCCCCGGGTACCGCTTCCCCGACCGGGAGGACCCGCCGGCCGCGGTCGTCGACGCGCTCGTGGCCGCGCACGACCGCGGCGCGGACCTCGCCGCGATCTCGACGGGCGCCTTCGCCCTGGCGGCGACCGGCCTGCTGGACGGGCGCCGCGCCACCACGCACTGGCACTACACGCGGGCCTTCGCGGCACGGCACCCGCGCGTCACCGTCGACGAGAACGTCCTCTTCGTCGACGAGGGACGACTGCTCACCTCGGCCGGCGCGGCGTCGGGCATCGACCTGTGCCTGCACGTGATCCGCCGCGATCTCGGCGTGGCGGCGTCGAACCACGCCGCCCGGCGCCTGGTCGCCGCCCCGTACCGCAGCGGCGGCCAGGCGCAGTTCGTGCCGCGCAGCGTGCCCGAGCCGCTGGGCGAGCGCTTCGCCGCGACGCGCGAGTGGGCGCTGCGGCGGCTCGACGAGCCGCTGACGCTGGCGCTGATGGCCCAGCACGCCACGGTGTCACCCCGCACCTTCTCGCGCCGTTTCGTCGACGACACCGGCTACACGCCGATGCAGTGGGTGCTGCGCGCCCGCGTGGACGTGGCCCGCGAGCTCCTCGAACGCTCGGAGCGCTCGGTCGAGCAGGTGGCGGCCGACGTCGGCCTCGGCACGGGAGCCAACCTGCGGCGCCACTTCCACCGCGTCCTGGGGACCACGCCGAGCGAGTACCGGCGCACCTTCGCCCGCGGGGAGTAGCGGGGCGAGCGGCGGCCCACCACGCCGGGGAACGGGCCCGGAGGTCCCCGCGCTGCCTGGCGAGATCCGTGCGGACCGTGGCGCGTCAGCCGCTGTCCCGGCCCCGCCCCGCCCGGACATCCTCGTGGCGACCGAGACGAACCACCGGGAGGGCACCATGACCCGCATCGCGATCAACGGCTTCGGCCGGATCGGCCGCTCCGTGCTGCGCGCACTGCTCGAACGTGGCAGCGACCTCGAGGTCGTCGCCATCAACGACCTCACCGAGCCGGCCGCCCTGGCCCGGCTGTTGGCCTTCGACTCGACGGCCGGCCGGCTCGGCCGACCAGTGCACGTGGACGGTGACGGCCTCGTGGTCGACGGCCGCCGCATCGCCGTGGTCGCCGAGCGCGAGCCCGCGAACCTGCCGTGGGCCGACCTCGGCGTCGACGTCGTGCTGGAGTCGACCGGACGCTTCACGACGGCCTCCGCGGCCCGCGCGCACCTCGGTGCCGGCGCGCGCGCCGTGCTCGTCAGCGCGCCGTCGGACGGCGCGGACGTCACGATCGCCGTCGGCGTGAACACCGACGCGTACGACCCGGCTGCGCACACCGTCGTCTCCAGCGCCTCCTGCACCACCAACGCGCTGGCGCCGCTGGCGCTCGTGCTGCACGAGCTCGCCGGTATCGAGCACGGCTTCATGACCACGGTGCACGCCTACACGCAGGAGCAGAACCTGCAGGACGGGCCTCACCGGGACGCCCGCCGCGCCCGTGCCGCCGCGCTCAACATCGCCCCGACGACCACGGGCGCGGCCAAGGCGATCGGGCTGGTGCTGCCGCAGCTCGACGGCAGGCTGTCCGGTGACTCGATCCGGGTTCCTGTGCCGGTGGGGTCGCTCGTCGAGCTCAACACGACCGTGGCCCGTGACGTCACGCTCGAGGACGTGCTCGGCGCGTACCGTGCGGCGGCAGCCGGGCGGCTGAACGGCGTGCTCGAGTACTCCGAGGACCCGCTCGTCTCGTCGGACATCACCGGCAACCCCTCGTCCTCCGTCTTCGACTCGCTGCTGACCCGCGTGGAGGGACGCCACATCAAGGTGGTCGCCTGGTACGACAACGAGTGGGGCTTCTCGCACCGCGTGGTGGACACGCTCGAGCTGATCGCCCGCTCGCAGCGCTGACGCGCCGCAGCGATCGACGTCACCACCACCGGAGGCCGCTCCGGACCGGCGGACGACCGGACCGCCGGTCGCCCGCCGGTGCGCACCGACCTCGACGACCGCTCGCCGCCGCGGGCGACCGGGAGCACCCCCGTCTGCGTTCCCGCTGCCCGGTCACGACCCGGGCAGCGGGGCGCCGTCGCGGCTACACCCCGCCGCGCAGCGCCGCGATCGGCTCGACCCGCGCGGCCTTGAGCGCCGGGTAGACGCCCGCGAGCAGGCCGATGACCCCGCCCCCGGCCGCGGACAGCAGCACGACCCCGAGGTGCAGGATCGGCGTCCAGGACTGCGCGGCGGACACCAGGACCACGACCGCGACGCCGAGCGCCGCGCCGACCATGCCGCCGAGCAGGCCGACGGTCGCCGACTCGAGCATGAACTGCGCCGCGATGTCCCGGCGCCGCGCGCCGAGCGCCCGGCGCAGGCCGATCTCCCCGACCCGCTCCATCACGGACAGCAGCGTGACGTTCGCGATCCCGAGGCCGCCGATGAGCAGCGCGACGCCGCCGAGCGCCAGGAAGATCGTGCTGATGTCCGCCTGGACGTCCTCGCGCACCCCGCCGGACCCGCCGGGCACCTGCATCGTGACGGTCTCCGGGGTGTTGGGGGACAGGGCCACCGGGACCTGGTCCCCGACCACGGGGCCGGCGCCCACCGCGATCCGCAGGTGCAGCTCGTCCGGCGCGGCCAGGCCGAAGTCCGCCCGCGCGGTGCCGAGCGGGAGAACGACCGCGTCGCGCAGGTCGGTGCGGCGCTGCATGCCGTCGACGATCCCGACGACGGTGTAGGACCGCTCGCCGATGAACACCGAAGGCTGCCGGTCGACCCGCGACACGCCGAGCCGCTCGGCGGCGCGCACGCCCAGCACCGCGACGCGGTCGGCGCGGGCGTCGTGCCCCGCGTCGAAGAACCGCCCGGTGACGACCTCGCCGCGGACGGCGTCGAGCAGGTCGCCCGAGCCCGCGAGCACGGCGACGGACGTCGTGGCCGGTGCCGAGGGGTCGTTGACCGGCACCGCGGTGACCGCCGCCCCCGCCACGTCGACGGCCGCGACGAGCCCCGCGGACTCGACGCCCGCGAGGCGCTCGGCGCGCTCCGGCGCGTCCCAGGGCAGGGGCGCGGCGGCCCGCTGCTCGCCGTCGGCGCCGCGCGTCGTGCTGGCGGACGCCATGGCCTGGGTCGCCGCGACGGCGTCGAACCGGCTGGCGATCTGCCCCGCCGCGGTCTGGGCGAGGCCGACGGTGACGACGACCGAGGCGATGCCGAGGACCGTGCCGAGGATCGTCAGGAACAGCCGCCCGGGCCGGGCGTCGATCCCCGCGGCGGCCTCGGTGGCGAGGTCGCGCAGGCCGAACCGGTCGGCGCGCGGCGTCTCGAGGACCGGCGCGCTCACGCCAGCTCCGTCAGCCGGCCGTCGGCGATCCGCACCCGGCGCCGGGCGCGGGCGGACACGACGTCGTCGTGGGTGATCACCACGAGCGTGAGCCCGTCGGCGTGCAGCTCGTCGAACAGGTCGAGCACCTCCGCGGAGTTGTGGGTGTCCAGGTTGCCGGTGGGCTCGTCGGCCAGGAGGACGCCGGGCGACGCGACGACGGCGCGGGCGACGGCGACCCGCTGCCGCTCGCCGCCGGACAGCGTCGTGGGCAGGAACCGGAGCCGGTGACCCAGGTGCACGCGGTCGAGCGCGGCCAGCGCCCGGGCACGCCGCTCGGCCCGGGGCACCCCGCTGTAGAGGGTGGCGAGCAGGACGTTGTCGAGCACGGTGCGGTGCGGGAGCAGGTGGAACTGCTGGAACACGAACCCGATCCGCCCGCCGCGCAGCGCGGTGCGCCGCGCCTCGGTCGCCTCGGACGTCGGCTCGCCGTCGAGGAGGTACTCGCCCGCCGTCGGCCGGTCCAGCAGGCCGAGCAGGTGCAGCAGCGTCGACTTGCCGGAGCCCGAGGGCCCGACGACCGAGAGGTAGTCACCCCGCTCGACCCGCAGGTCGCTCGGCAGCAGCGCGACCACGGGCGGGTCGCCCGGGAACGCGCGGGTGACGCCCCGGAGCTCGACGACGGGCGGCGCGCCTCCCGTGGCCCCGCCGGTGCCGCGGAGGTCCTCGGCGGGCACGTCCAGGGCGGTCACGCGTCCGCGTCCTCGTCGTCGGGGGCGTCGGTCGCGTCGTCGGCGCCGGTCGCCCCGATGACCACGAGGTCGCCCTCCGCGAGGGCCGACCCGTCGGCGGGGGAGACCTCCACGTAGCCGCCGGCCGCGAGACCGGTCTCGACCTCGACGAGCGCCGTCGCCCCGTCCTCGCCCATGACCTCGACGCGCGACTCGCCGCCCGGCCCGGCGGTGAGCGCCGCCAGGGGCACGGCGAGCACGGAGCCGGCGGTCGAGGACACGGGGATCCGGACCCGGACGTTGGCGCCCTGGAGGGCCGCGACCTGCTCGGGCGTGAGCTCGCCCGGCAGCAGGGTGACGGTCGAGCGGCCGGTCCCGGACGCCGCGTCGCCGGAGCCCTCCTCGGACCCCTCGGACCCGCCGCCGGCCGCCCCGCCGCCCGCGGTGCCCGCCTCGATCGCGCTGACCGTCACGCCGATCTCCTGGTCGTCCAGCAGCGCGGTGCCGGTCGCGCCGACGGCGAGCAGGGCGGCGTCGGCGCGGTCGGCGGTCGCGACCACCTGCAGGGTGGCGCCGGACACGCTCATGACGGACCCCTCGACCGTGCCGCCGCGGCGCACGGACACCGCGTCCACCCGCCGGGGCAGGGTCTCGAGGAACACGACCTCGCTCGCGGGGAGCGCCACGACCGTGTCCTGGCGGGCGTCCTCGAGCGCCTCGCGGGCGTCGGCCAGGCCGTCGCGCGCGGCGGTCAGCGAGGCCCGCTGGCCGGAGGTGTCCGGTGCCGCGTCGAGGGCCGCGCGCTCGGCCTGCGCGACGCCGACGGCGTCCCGGGCGTCGTCGACCGCCGCCTGCCGCCGCGCGCTCTCCCCGGCGGTGCAGCCCTCCGCGGCGCAGCTGTCCAGCTCGACCTGCGCCACGGTCACCGCGCGCTCCGCGGACCGCACCGCGGCGTCCGCCGCGGCCACCTGCGCGCCGCCCGAGCCGCCGCCCGCGGACGCCAGGGCGCCCTCCGCCGCGGTGACCTCCGCCTCCGCGGAGCGCACGGCGCGCTCGGCGGCGGTCACGGCCTCGGACGCCTCGTCGGAGGGCGGCGGCACGGGGTACCCCGCGCGCCGGTACAGCTCGACGACCCCCGCGGCCGTCGCGGTGTCGTAGACGTCGGAGGTCGCGTCGCCGGCGCCGATGCCCAGGGCGCCGAGCGCGGCCTTCAGCTGCAGCACGTCCGGCCCGGACACCCCGAGGCCGAGCGTGCGGTACGTCGGGAGGCCGCCGGGCAGCACCAGGACGGGGCGGCCGGCGATCTCCAGGGCCACGGAGCCCGCGTCCAGGGTCGCGCCGACCGTCGGCACCTGGCCGGTGACGACCGCGCGCTCGCCCAGGTCGGCGGTCTCCACGCGCAGGTCCACGGCGTCGTCGAACACGACGTCGCCGCGCACGGTCACGTCGTTGCTCAGCTCGCGGCTCTCCACCGGCACGGTGATCGGCCCGGCCTCCGGCGGCGCCGTGCGGGCCGCCGCCTCGGCGGGGTTGAGCACCAGGCGGGACAGGCCCAGCCCGGCCACCAGGCTGACGGCGGCGACGCCCGCGAGCACGGCGAGGGTGCGGTTGCCGGTCCGCCAGGAGCGGCGCGGCTCGGGCTCCGGGGCGGAGCCGGTCGGGACGAGATCGTGCCCAGCGGTCACGTCACTGCTCCCGGGCGGCGGTGGCGGCGGTGGCCCACGCCTCGAGCTCGTCGGCGTGCTGGTCGACGAACCCCTGCTGCAGCTCGTGGTCGATCCGCGTCCGCTCGGCG
>JAPSIR010000256.1 GCA_031178625.1 Cellulomonas sp. | reverse complement strand
GCACGGCGCGCCCCGACCGCGGTCACCCACGGCGCGACGACGCCCGCGAGGACGAGGCAGGCGGCCAGGGCCAGGCCGGCCGGCGGCCAGAACAGGGCCATCGCCACGCTGGAGCCGACGCCGAGGACCACGGCGACCGCGCCGGGCAGCAGGCCGCGCACCACGACGTCACCGACCGTGTCCACGTCCGCGCCGACGCGGGCCAGCAGGTCACCGCGGCGCACCGCGAGCACCGCCTCGCCGCGCCCGGCCGCGAGCCGCGCGTACAGCGTGGTGCGCAGCGCGACCATGCCCCGCAGCGCGACGTCGTGCGACACGAGGCGCTCGAGGTAGCGCAGCAGCCCGCGGCCGATGCCGAACGTGCGCACGGCCACCGTCGCGACGGACAGCGTGAGGACCGGCGGCATCTGCGACGCGCGCGCGATGAGCCACGCCGACACCGCGGCGAGGGCGACGGCGCAGCCGAGCGCGAGCGTGCCCAGCAGCACCGCGAGCGCGACGCGGCGCGGGTCGGCGTCGAGCAGGCGGACGGCACGGCGCAGCGTGCCCCGCGGCGGTCGGACCGGGGCGGGCGAGGGGCCCGGCGTCGCGACGTCCCCGGCGGGCGTGCCGGCGTCCACGGTCGTCGGCGCGCTCACGGCGTGCCCGCCCCGACGAGGTGGTCCGCCGCCGCGTCGACCGTCACGACGTCGTCGGCCCGCGCCACGAGGCTCCGCCGGTGCGCGACGAGCAGCACGGCGCTGCCGGCCGCGCGCAGCGCGTCGACCGTGTCGAGGACGACCCGCTCGCCGGCCGCGTCGAGGTGCGCGGTGGGCTCGTCGAGGACGACGAGCGCCGTCGGGCGCAGCAGCGCGCGGGTGAGTGCGAGCCGCTGCCGCTGGCCGACGCTGAGGCCGACGCCGCCGGCGCCGAGCGCGGTGGCCCACCCGTCGGGGAGCGTGGCGACGACGGCGCCGAGGCCGGTGCGCGCGGCCGCCCGGTCGCGGTCGGCGCGGTCGGGGGAGCCGAGCAGGGCGTCGATCGTGCCGGGCTCGAGCACCGGGCGCTGGGGCAGCCACGTCACCTGGCGCCACCACGTCGCCGGGTCGACGTCCGCGACGTCGACGGCGGTGCCGTCCGCGCCCACGAGCCGCACGGTGCCGGCGTCGGGCGTGAGCAGCCCCAGGACGCCTCGACGGTCGTGGTCTTGCCGGCGCCGGAGGGCCCCACGAGCGCCAGGACCCGCCCCGGCCGCAGCGTGAACGTCAGCCCTGCGGGCGCCCAGCCGCCACGCGCCCGCACACGGAGCCCGCGGACCTCCACCGAACCACGCGACACGTCGGGCGCGGGGAGGCGGCCCGGTGCGGCCAGCGGTGCGTCCAGGACGGCGAACGCCCGGTCGGCGGCCGCCACCCCGTCGGTCGACGCGTGGAACTGCGCCCCGACGGCGCGCAGCGGCGCGTACACCTCGGGCGCCAGCACGAGCACGGCGAGCCCGGTGACGAGGTCGAGGCCGCCGTGCACGAGGCGCAGGCCGACGCCCACGGCGACGACCGCGACGGACAGCGTCGTCAGCAGCTCGAGCACCATGCCGGACAGGAACGCGATGCGCAGCGTGCCCGTGGTGGCGCGCCGGTGCGCGTCCCCGAGCGCCCGGACGCGCGCCTCGGGCCCGCGCTCCCGGCCGAAGGCGCGGAGCGTGGGCAGGCCCGCGAGGAGGTCGAGCACCTGCGAGCCGAGCCGCTCCATCGTCGCGAGGCCACGCGCCGACCGTCCCTGCGTCATGACGCCGACGAGCCACATGAACACCGGGACGAGGGGGATCGTGCCGGCGAGCACCGCGAACGACACCCAGTCGAGCCGAAGCGCGACGAGGAGCGTCGCGGGCGTCAGGGTCGCCGCGAGCACGAGCTGCGGGAGGTAGCGCACGAAGTACGGCTCGAGCGCGTCGAGGCCGCGCGTCGCGAGCGTGACGACCCCCGCGCCGTCGTCGCCGGTGCGGCGCGGGCCGGTCGCCGCGGCGTGCGCGACGACGCGCTCGCGCAGCTCCGCGACGGCGCGCGTCGCGGCGCGGTGCGCGTACCGCTCCTGGACGGCCGCGACGACCGCGCGGGCCGCGACGACGGCGAGCAGGCCGCCGACCTGGGGTGCGACGGTCGCGAGCGGGGCGCCGTGCGCGACGGCCGAGCCGAGTGCGTGGGCGAGCAGCAGCGCCTGCGCCACCACGAGCGCACCCGTCAGCGCGCCGAGGGCGACGGTCAGGGCCAGGTAGCCGCGCGCGGCCCGCGCGTACCGCAGCAGGCGCGGGTCGAGCGGCCTCACGGCCGCCGGCCCGCGTCGCGCCGCCTCACGACCGCCTCACGACCGCGCGGTGACGCGGGCGAAGGTGAGCCCGGTCGACTCGGGGATGTGCTCGAGGGTGAGGCGCTTGCGGAAGACCCAGTACGTCCAGCCCTGGTACAGCAGCACGACGGGGGTGAGGATGCCCGCCACCCACGTCATGACGGTGAGCGTGTAGTCGGTCGACGCGGCGTTCTCGACGGTGAGGGAGTTCGCGGGGTCGAGCGCCGGCATCACGGCGGGGAACATCGACCCGAAGATCAGCACGACGGCGGCGACGATCGCGACGGCGGAGGCCGTGAACGCGACGCCCTCGCGGCGGGTGCGCGTCGCGCGGACGACCGTGACGAGCGACGCCGCGGCCACGAGCACGGCCGCCCACGTCCACGGCACCGAGTACGCGACCTGCGCCCAGACGGCCCACACGCCGGCGAGGGCGAGCGTCACCACCGAGCTGCGCGACGCGAACGCGGCCGCGCGCCCGCGCATCTCGCCGTCGACCTTCATCGACAGGAAGACGGCGCCGTGCGTGAGGAACAGGCTGAGGGTGACGAGCCCGCCCAGCAGCGCGAACGGGGACAGCAGCGCGAGGAGGCCGCCGACGTACTGGTGGTCGGCGTCCAGCTCCACGCCGCGGACCAGGTTGGCGAAGGCGACGCCCCACAGCAGGGACGGCACGAACGAGCCCACCACGAGCGCGCGGTCGGCCCAGCCGCGCCACCGGTCGTCGTCGATCTTGCCGCGCCACTCGAACGCGACGACGCGGACGATGAGGGCGAGCAGGATGAGGAACAGCGGCACGTAGAAGCCGGAGAACAGGGTGGCGTACCACTCGGGGAACGCCGCGAAGGTCGCGCCGCCGGCGGTGAGCAGCCACACCTCGTTGCCGTCCCACACGGGGCCGACGGTGTTGATGAGCAGCCGGCGCTCCTTCTCGCGGCGCGCCCGGTCGCCGCGCGGCAGCACCGCGAGGAGCATCCCGACGCCGAAGTCGAAGCCCTCGAGCACGAGGTAGCCGGTCCACAGGACCGCGATGAGGAGGAACCAGATGACGGGGAGGTCCATGGCCGGGTCTCCTCAGTAGGCGAAGGACAGCGGACGGGTGGCGCCGTCGGCGTCGTCGTCGGCGGGCGGGGCGGCGTCGGGGCTCGGGTCGCGCTCGGTGCGGGCGACACCCTCGACGGCGTACCGCTTCATGAGCCGGAACCACACGACCATGAGGACCCCGTACAGCAGCGTGAACCCGACCATGGAGAAGACGACCATGCCGGGGCTGACGACCTCGCTGACGCCGCGGGCGGTGAGCAGCCACACGCCGTCGACGCCCGACGCGTCGGGGTTGGGCGCGACGACCCACGGCTGCCGGCCCATCTCGGTGAACACCCAGCCGAACGCGGA
>JAPSIR010000071.1 GCA_031178625.1 Cellulomonas sp. | reverse complement strand
CAGGTGGCGCGCTGGGCGGGGCGGGACGCGCTGGTGGAGCCGGTCGGCGAGGACCGCGCACGGCTCGTCACCGGCTCCTGGTCCTGGGACGGGCTCGTGTCGATGGTCACCATGTACGGCGTGCCGTTCGAGGTGGTCGGGCCCGCCGAGCTGCGCGACGCCGCCCACCGCCTCGCCGACCGCATGCGGGCGGCCGTCGGCCCGCGCGCCTGACGACGAGCCCTCACGTGCTCGCGCCGCCGGCCGATGGGCACACGACGAGGGGGGCATCCGTGGACGGCATCACCACGATCGGCGCGCGGGTCGGCGCGATCCAGCAGACGATCGCCGCGCTGGCACCCCGCCCGCCGGTCGCCACCACGGCGACCTCCGCGACCACCGCCGCACGCACGGGCGGCGACGCGTTCGCCGCCGCGCTCGCGTCCGAGGTCGCCCAGCAGGCACCCGTCGCCGCACCGGCCGAGGGCGCCCTGCCCGACGTCCCCGGCTTCACCTCCGAGCAGGTCGGCAACGCCCGCGCGGTGGTGGCCGCCGGCGCCGCGATGGGGTTGTCCCTGCGTGACCAGGCCCTCGGCGTCATGACGGCGATGGGAGAGTCGTCGCTGCGCGTCGTCGACCACGGGGACGCCGCCGGTCCGGACAGCCGCGGGCTGTTCCAGCAGCGCGACAACGGCGCCTGGGGCACGTACGCGGAGCGCATGGACCCGACGGCCAGCGCGACGAGCTTCTTCCGCGCCCTCACCCGCGTCACCGGCCGCGACGGCATGGCGCCGACGCTCGTCGCCCACGCCGTGCAGCGCAACGCGGACCCGCAGCACTACGCCCGGTACTGGGACCGTGCAGTCGCCCTGGTCGGCCGGCTGACCGGCGCCACCGCGGCCCAGGTCACCGGCGGCTGACGGCGGACCGCGCGCCGCGGGTCACTCGCCCGGGTCGGACTCCCCGCGCGTGCGGGCCGAGCGACGCGCGGGCGGTGCGGGCAGGTCGTCCGGCCCGTCCGGCCCGGGCTGCGGGCGCGGCACGGCCCTCTCCTCGGGGGCCCCGGGGACGGGTACGCCGCGGCCCTCGTGCACCGGTGCGGCCGCGCGACCGTCCGCTCCCCCGTCGCTCGAGCCACCACCGACCGGCTGGTGGGCGGCCGGCTCGTCGACCGCCGGCTGGTCGACGACCGGACCCTGCGGACGGTGAGCGCCGGCCGGGGCCTCGACGCGCGGCACCTCGCCGCTCGCGGCACGCTCACGGTCGGCGATGGCGTCCTGGCCGGGCCCGCTGAAGGCCTGCGAGCGCGCGACGGCGTCGATGCTCCCCGTGAACAGACGGGCGTCCCGGCCGGTCGGCGAGAGGCGCTGCGTGTCGTCGGACGTCCACGCACCCGGTATCGGGAGCACCACGCGCGAGCCCTCGGCGGCGCGCGACGGGGTGCCGCCGCCCTCCTCGACCGGGGGCGGCGAGGGCGAGGACGGCACCCGGGCGTCGGGCTCGGCGGCACGGTGATCGCCGGCCGGCGTCGGCGCCCGCGTCCCGGGCGGCGTCGGCACGCCCGCCGACCCCGGCGGCACCCCCGCGCCCGTCTCCCACCGCGTGCGCGGCAGACCCTGCGGGGCCTCGCGCTGCAGCCACGCCACGAGGCCCTCGCGGACGTAGCAGCGCAGGTCGAACAGCGTGGGGGCGTCGACCGCGCTGGCGAGGGCCCGCAGGCGGACGACGCCGCCCACGGCGTCGGTCACCTGCAGGATGCCGACGCGCCCGTCCCAGAGGTCGGTGACCGACAGCAGGCGCGTGAGCTCCGCGCGCATGTCCTCGACGGGGACCTCCCAGTCGACGTCGAGCTCGACCGTCCCGAGCAGCTCGGCGGCCCGGCGGGTCCAGTTCTCGAACGGCGTCGTCGTGAAGTACGTGGACGGCAGGATGAGGCGGCGGTCGTCCCACACGTGCACGACCACGTAGGTCAGGGTGATCTCCTCGATGCGGCCCCACTCGTCGGCGACCACGACGACGTCGTCGACCCGGATCGCGTCCGTGAAGGCGAGCTGCAGCCCCGCGAACACGTTGGCCAGCGAGCTCTGCGCCGCCAGGCCCGCGACGATCGAGATGAGACCCGCCGACGCGAACACGCTCGCGCCGATGGTGCGCGCACCGGGGAACGTCAGCAGCACGGCGGCGATGCCGATGACGACCAGGACGGCCACGGTGATGCGGCGCAGCACCTGCACCTGCGTCCGCACGCGGCGCGCGTGCCGGTTGTCCTTGACGTCCACCCGGTAGCGCTGCAGCGCGAGGTCCTCGAGGACGAACGCGAGCGACCCCACCAGCCACGTGAGGGCGATGATCAGCGCGATGAGCAGCGCGTGCTCGACGGAGGGGCGCCACGCGTCCGCCGGGTCCGTGCTCAACCGCAGCGCGACCCACACGGCGACGACGAGCAGCGTGGTGCGCAGCGGGCGGCGGGACCGCCGCGACAGGTCGGCGGCCAGCACGCTGCGCGGGGCGGCGCGCTGCACGACCAGGCCGATCAGCGTCGCGAGCAGGTAGCCGGCGACCACGCCGCCGGCGACGGCGAGCAGCGGGACGACGACGTCGCCGACCCCGCGGACGACGTCCTGCACGACCTCGGGCGTGGGGCTGGGCGTGGCGGCGGCGAGGGTGGGGACGATGTCGGGCACCGGTCCAGGGTAGGAAGGACGACCCGGTCCCGCCCCCGGCGCTGGGGGCGGGACCCGGTGAGGAGCCGTCTCGCCGGCACGAGGCGTGGCGGACTCCTTGACCCTCACGGGCGGCCCGGCTCTCGCCGGACCCTTGTCGCGTGCGGACGGACGAGAGGTCGTGACCCGCGGCTGGCCGGTCGGTGCGTCTCCCGATCGGCTCCCGTCAGCATGGCACCGTCACTTCACCCGCGCATCTCGAACAGGTGACCAGGTGCCGACCTCGTGCAGACCTGCGTCGCACCGGCCCTTGACCTGCGGTCCGGCGCGACGGCGACCGCGGCGCGTCCGCATGTCGGGACGGCGCCGTACCGTGGCCGCGTGCACGTCGCCGCGCCGCTCGCCGCCGCCCCCGCGCTCGCCTCGCTGGCCGCCCGTGCCGTGCCGGGCGTCGAGGAGGTCGACGTCGCCGCCGGCACGGTGCGCCGCCTCGTCGACCTCGGCGCCGGCCCCGTGCCCGTCACGGTCACGCTCACGGACGCCGGCGCGACTGCGGCGGCCGGCTCCCCGGCCACGCCGGACCCCGCGCACCCGCCCGCCGGGACCGTGGAGGTCGCGCTGCGGCGCCTGCTCGCGCGGTGGTTCGGCCTCGATGACGACCTCCACGACGTGCACCGCGCGCTCGGTGGCGACCCCCTCCTGGGCCCGCTGCTGCGCACGCGCCCCCACCTGCGCGTGCTCGGGCACCCCGACGGGTTCGAGGCGGCCGTGCAGGCGGTGCTGACGCAGCAGGTCTCGCTGCGCGCCGGGCGCACGCTCGGCGGCCGGCTGGCAGAGGCGTACGGGCGGTGCCACCCGAGCGGTCTGCGCGCGTACCCGACGCCGGAGGTGGTCGCGGCGGCGGAGCCCGTGACGCTGCAGGCGGTGCTGCGGGTCCCGCACTCGCGCGCCGGCGCGGTGCACGCGATCGCGGTCGCGTGCGCCGACGGCCTGGTGCTGGCACCGGGCGCGGCGATCGCCGACGTGCGCCGGTCGCTGCTCGCGCTGCGCGGCGTCGGGCCGTGGACGGCGGACGTCGTCGCGCTGCGCGCGCTCGGCGACCGGGACGCCTACCCGTCGGGCGACCTGGTGCTGCGGCGCGCGCTCGGCGTGCCGCACGCCCGGGACGTCGCGGCGGCCGGCCTCGCGTGGGCGGGCCGGCGCGCGTGGGCGGCGACGCACCTGTGGGCGTCGGTGGGTTACGCGGACTGACGGCGGGCGGACGGCGAGCCGGACACCTACCGCCGGAGCGCACGTCACCACGGGGTGTTGCCATGACACCACAGTGGTGTCATGATGGCGTCATGGACATCACGCGCTACGTCGACGACCTCCAGCACCGGCTCGCCGTCGCGGCCGAGGCCGGCGGCGAGGACGCCCGGCAGCTCGCCGGGCACCTGACGGCGCCCCTCGACGCCGCGGTGCGCCTCGTCCTGCTCGACGCCCTGTCCGCCGCGGCCGGCGAGATCTCGGCCGAGCTGGCGCCCGGGTCGGTCGACGTGCGGCTGCGCGGCGGCGAGCCCGAGTTCGTCGTCGACCTGCCCCCGGCCACGGCGACGTCCGCGGCGCCCGTCCCGGCGGCGGCCCCGCCCGCCCCGACGACGCCGCTCCCCTCCGAGACCGACGAGGGCGCCACGACCCGCACCACGCTGCGGCTGCCCGACCACCTGAAGTCGCAGGTGGAGGTCGCCGCGGCGCGCGACGGGATCTCCGTCAACTCCTGGCTCGTCCGTGCCGTCGCCGCCGCCCTCGACCCCGCCGCGCGGGTCCCCGCCCCGCAGCAGCACGGCGGCGGCAACCGCCTCACCGGCTGGGTGCGCTGACCGGACCCCGCCCACGCGGCCGCGCGCTCGCCGCCGCACCTCCACGTCGCAGGTGGCCGGACACGTCCGGCGTCACCTGACACCACACCGACACCACTCCCGAGGAGCCGCCATGCCCACGTTCCCCGCGTCCGCGCCCGTCCCGGTCGTCGTCGACGTCCCGTTCGGCAACCTGCACGTCGTCGCGAGCGAGCGGGACGACGTCGTCGTCACCGTCCTGCCCGCGGACCCCACCAAGGCGGGCGCCGTGCGCGCCGCCGAGGAGACCCGGGTCGCCCGCGACGGCGACGCCGTCACCATCGTCTACCCGTCGGCCTGGAAGCAGTACGTGCTGCCCTTCTCGGCCGGCGGGGCGCGGGTGACCATCGAGGTGCCCGCCGGGTCGGACCTGCGCGGCAAGGCCGGCTCCCTGTACTCCGAGGGCCGCCTCGGCGCGGTGGACCTCACGCTCAACGGCGGCGACGCCCGGCTGGACGAGGCCGACCGCCTCGAGCTCAAGGTCTCGGCCGGCTCGGTCGTCGTCGGGCGCGTCACCGGCACCGCGCAGGTCAAGGTGAGCGCCGGGTACGTGCGCATCGAGGAGATGGCCGGCGAGGGCACCGTCAAGGCGAGCAACGGGCCCACCGAGGTCGGCTCCGTCACGGGCGCGCTCGAGGTCGTCGGCGCGCACGCCGACATCCTCGTCGGCCGGGTGCGCGGCACGGTCGCAGCCAAGGCGGCGCACGCCGGCATCCGCGTCGGCCGCGTCGAGTCCGGCAGCGTGACGCTCACCTCCTCCTACGGCTCGATCGAGGTCGGCGTGCCCGAGGGCACCGCCGCCTGGCTCGACGTGTCGTCCGAGCGCGGCAGCGTGCGCAACCAGCTCACGCCGTCCGCCGGCCCCGTCGAGGACGAGGACACCGCGCAGGTCTGCGCCAGCAGCGGCTGGGGCGACGTGATCGTGCGCCGTCCCTGAGCGCGCCGCCGCGGGTCGAGCGACCCGCGGCCCGGCAGCCGCCCGCACCACCTGCCCCGCCCGGCACCCGCACCACCCCGCTCGACCGACCGCAGTGAGGAGAACGGCCATGACCCACGACCTCGCCGTCGACGTGCGCGGACTGCGCAAGTCCTTCGGTGACCACACCGTCCTCGACGGCGTCGACCTCACCGTCCCGACCGGCACGGTGACCGCACTGCTCGGGCCCAACGGCGCGGGCAAGACCACCACCGTCGGCATCCTGTCGACGCTGCTCGCCGCGGACGGCGGCACGGCCCGCGTGGCCGGGCACGACGTCGCGGCGCAGCCGCAGGCCGTGCGCGCCGCCATCGGCGTGACGGGCCAGGTCTCCGCGGTGGACGACCTCCTGACGGGTGAGGAGAACCTGCGCCTGATGGCGTCGCTGCACCACCTCGGCCGGCGCGAGGGCCGCGCGCGCACGGACGCCCTGCTCGCGCAGTTCGGGCTCGTCGACGCCGCCCGCAGGCCCGTCTCGACGTGGTCCGGGGGCATGCGCCGCAAGCTCGACCTCGCCATGACGCTCGTCGGCTCCCCCGCCGTGGTGTTCCTCGACGAGCCCACCACCGGCCTCGACCCGCGCAGCCGTCGCACCCTGTGGGACGAGGTGCGCACGCTCGTCGCCGCCGGCACCACGATCCTGCTCACCACGCAGTACCTCGAGGAGGCCGACCACCTCGCCGACCGCGTCGTGGTGATCGACGGCGGCCGCGTCGTCGCCGCCGGCACCCCCGCCGAGCTCAAGTCGGCGCACGACGCCGGGTCGCTCGACGACGTCTTCCTGCGCCTCACCGAGCCGTCCACCGCCACGTCTGACCCGAGCAGCGAGGAGGTGGCCTGATGACCACCACGACGACCACCCCGACCGCCACCCCCGCCGCCGGAGCGCGCCCGGTGGCGGACACGCTGACGATGCTGCGCCGCAACCTGCTGCGCGCGGTGCGCTACCCCGGGCTGACGCTCTTCCTGGTCCTGGGCCCGCTCGTGATGCTGCTGCTGTTCGTCTACGTGTTCGGCGGCGCCTTCGGCGCCGGCGTCGCGCCGGGCGTGGCCCCGGGCGCCGAGGGACGCGCGGCGTACCTCGACTACATCACGCCGACGCTGCTCGTCCTCACCGTCGTCGGCGGCGCGACGTCCGTCGCGACGAGCGCCGCCATGGACGCGGCGGCGGGGATCATGGCGCGGTTCAGGACCATGGCGATCTCGCCGGGGTCGGTGCTCTCCGGCCAGGTGATCGGGTTCGCCGTGCAGGCGCTCGCCGCGCTCGTCCTGGTCCTCGCCGCAGCACTCGCCATGGGGTACCGGCCCGACGCCGACGCCCTCGGCTGGGTGGCGCTGGCCGGCCTGCTCGTGCTGCTCGCGCTGGCGCTCAACTGGCTCTCCGTCGGCATGGGCCTGAACGCACGGAGCGTGGAGAGCGCGAGCAACGCCCCGATGATCCTGCTGCTCCTGCCCTTCCTCGGCAGCGGGTTCGTGCCGGTCGAGACCATGCCGGCCGGCGTGCGGTGGTTCGCCGAGCACCAGCCGTTCACGCCGATCATCGAGACGGTCCGCGGCCTGCTGGGCGGCGCGCCGCTGGACGGCACGACGACCGCCCTGGCCGTCGGCTGGTGCGTGGTCGTCGGGGCGCTCGGCCACGTCTGGGCGCGGGCGCTCTACCGCCGCGAGCGGCGCTGACGCGACCTCAGCGCGGGACGAGGACGCGCGCGACCTCGCGGCAGCGGTCGCACACCGCGGCGAGCGCGTCGTCGCCGATCGTGGCGCCGGTCAGGTCCACCCAGGCCTGCCGACCGGACATGCGGGCCGTGCTCTCCACCAGGTCGCACAGCTCGTCGAGCGCGCCCTCCGCGACCTCGCCGCCGACGCTCACGACGACGTCGCGCGGGTCGAGGTCGAAGCGGACCATGGCGGTGAAGGTGGCGGTGGTCATGGACTCCCCGGGGTGTCGGCGCGGCGCTTCCGGTCGGTGGTCGACCACGAACCCATCATCCCGACCGGCCTCCGATCAAGGTCCGGGCGGGGGCCGTGACCGGATCGAGACCCGCCGCGCGCCCTGCGGCCCTACGCCGGACGGCCGTGCCGGGCGACGTCACCCGTCGACGCGCCGACACCGGGCGCGCCCGCCGCGGACCCGCCCGCCGCCCGCTCGGGCGGCACGAACCAGCTCACCGACCGGGCGACGTCGCCGGCCCGCAGCCACGTGTGCCGCTCGGTGCGCGGGTCCGCCGGGTCGTCGCGCCACGCGACCATGACGTGCCCGCGGGTCCACCGCACGGCGCGCGCCGGCCGCCACTCCTCCGACCCGTCGGTCCAGACCACACGGACGATGACGGGCACGTCGCCCTGGGGGCGGGTGGGGATGCCGTCGGGCACCTCGCTGTTGGCCACCTCCCGGCGTCCGGGCGGGAACGGGGCGAGCGGGGCGGGGCGGTCGGGCATGACGTCGATCGTATCGAACGTGTGTTCGAGAGACGCGCCACGGGCGCAGAGATCACCCTCGGCGGCGTCAGTGCGGTGCGCGCGCGACGGAGAGGAGGTCGCCCGGCGTGCAGCCGAGGACGTCGCAGACCGCCGTGAGCGTGCTGAAGCGGATCGCGCGGGCCCGGTCGTTCTTCAGGACCGAGAGGTTGGCCACCGTGACCCCGGCTCGCTCGGCCAGGTCGACGAGGGTCATCCCCCGCTCTGCGAGCAGACGGTCGAGGTGGCAGACGACCCGGTGCTCGGGTGCGCTCACACCAGCCCGTCCACGTCGGCGGCGAGCCGCTCCCCCTGCGCCCACGCGACGGCGAGCGCGAGGAGCAGCGCGCCGGTGGCGAGCGGCCACGGGGCGAGGGCGGGCAGGGGCGCGAACGCGGACGCGGGCAGCCCCGTCCGCTCGACGACGAGCATGCCCGCGACGTGCGGCAGCGCGGTCGCGACCTGACCGGCGACCGCGACCGTCACGCCCGCGAGCGCCAGGCGCCGTGCGGTCCCGCGCACGAACGGCCGCCGCTCGGCGACCGAGGTGAGGACCGGGGCGAGCAGGAGCGCGACGGCGAGCAGCGCGAGCCCGCCGACGAGCCAGTCCCCCCGGCCGAGCGCCTGCTCCAGCCGTGTCGAGCCCCACGCCGCGAGGGTCAGCGTGCCGTCGGGGACGCCGGCGGTGAGGCCCGCGGGCTCGGCGCCCGCGAACCAGCCGTCGACGACCGCGCCCATGCCGTCGACCTCCACCCGGACGTTGCCCGACCCGGACGACGGCCCGACCTGCCCGAGCGTGACCGGCACCTTCACGGTCGCGGGCGCCTGCGTCATGCCGTTGACGGTGTACGCGACGCCCCAGCCGGCGGCGAGCACGCCGGCGATCCGCAGGAACCCGGCGAGCCGGGTGACACGGCCGGTGGCGCGGTCGGAGGTCAAGGACGGCACGGCTCCCCCTCGTGCCCGCGTGCGCGGCGCCACCGTGACGCCGTGCGGGCGGGCCGAGCCTAGACCCGCAACATATCGACTGTCGATATGTTGCGGGGGACGCCCCGTGCCTCGCGCGTCACCGGCGGCGCCCCGGCCCCTCCCTGCCGGGGCGCCGCCGGTGGTCTCAGCCGACCGTCGCGACCGCGACGTCGGGGTGGTCGGAGAACACCGCGTCGACACCCGCGCGGACGAACGCGCGGATCTCGGCGGGAAGGTCCCCGTGCGCCGCCGGGTCGGCGCTGCTGCGCAGCTCGGCCGGCAGGAACTGGTTCTCCGCGCGGAACGTCCACGCGTGGACGTCGAGGCCCGCGCGGTGGGCGTCGCGCACGACCCGCGTCGGCTCGGCGAGCGTGCCGTCGGCCGCCCGCGGGATCACCACGTCCTTGCACAGGCCCACGGCGTCGGCGTAGCGCCGGACGTCCCGCAGCCCCTCGCGCGTGACGAGGTCGGCGTAGGTGCGCGGGTCGCCGGCGGCGACGAGGTCCCACGGCGCCCCCGTGCAGCTCACGAGCTGCGCCAGACGGACCTTCGTCATCCGGTCGAGCTCGCGCAGGTTGCCCGTCTCGAAGCTCTGCACCACGACGCGCGCCCGCTTGTCGTCGAGGCCGGCCGCGCGCAGCTCCGCCACCAGCGGCTCCTCGAGCGAGAGGCCGATGCCGTCGAAGTAGGACGGGTGCTTCGTCTCGGGGTAGACGCCCACGGTCTCGCCGTCGCACGTCACCGAGTGCCGCGCCAGGTCGAGCACCTCGGCGAGCGTCGGCACCTCGTAGAGGCCGTCGAAGGCGGCGCTGCCGGGCCGCAGGGCCGGGATGCGCTCCTTCGCGCGCAGCGTGCGCAGCTCGGCGAGCGTGAAGTCCTCCGTGAACCAGCCGGTCACCTGCTGGCCGTCGATCGTCTTCGTCGTGCGGCGGGCGGCGAACTCCGGCCGGGTCGCGACGTCGGTCGTCCCGCCGATCTCGTTCTCGTGCCGCGCGACGAGCACGCCGTCCTTCGTCGAGACGACGTCCGGCTCGATCCAGTCGGCGCACTGCCGGATCGCGAGCGCGTACGCCGCGAGCGTGTGCTCGGGCCGGTAGCCGCTCGCGCCCCGGTGCGCGATCACCTCGACCTCGCCGGGACGGACGCGCTCCCGACGCAGCTCGACGAGCGCCATCTCGGTGTCGTCGGGTGTGCCCGGCACGCGTGCGGCGTTGCCCGGGTAGTTGTTGTCGTTGGCGATGAGCAGGCGGCCGTCGCGCAGCTGCACGACCGTCTCGAACGACTGCACCGGCAGGCTGAACGGGTCGCCCGTGCCGTAGCCGTCGCCCGCGCCGATGCCGTGCGGGTTGGCGATGTCGAGCGCGTCGAGCACGAGCTCCTTCTCGAGGAAGCCCTGCCGGTCCTCGCGGCGCAGGTCGACGCGGTAGACGCGCTTGACGACCGAGGCGGCGCCGTCGAAGTTGTCCCGCTCGACGAGCAGCATCTCGTGCTTGCCCACCCAGAACGCGTCGCCGACGAGGTCGCCCTCGCGGTCCGCGCGGTAGTCCCACGTGCGGCCGGTGTACCGCCCGCGGCGGGTGTCGAACTCGTGCACGACGCGGCGGCGCTGGTCCGGGTCGGCGGTGTACGCGTTCTCCAGGACCGGGTACAGGTAGCGGCCGTCGCGCAGGCCCGCGAGCGCCTCGAAGCCCGTGGACGCGCGGATCGTCGCCTGCTCACCGGGCTGCAGGTACGGGTTCTGCGGGGACGTCGCACCCGGCAGCGGCACGGGTGGCGCCAGCAGCTTCCCCGTAGCGTCGACGTGCAGGAGGAACGGCCCGAACTCCTCGCCGATCCAGAACGACCCGTCGGGCGCGCGGACGACCGACTCGACGTCGAAGTCCGCCCCCGTCAGGAGGCGCTCCGGCGTGCCGTCCTGCGCGATCGGGAAGTCGACGTGGCCGTCGGGGTCGCGCAGCGACAGGTGCTCGCCGACGCGCAGCTCGCCGCTGCCGCCGTCCGCGGTCTGCCAGTCGGGGGCCACGCGGTAGATGCGGAGCAGGAAGTCGGCGGAGTTCGCCTTGGTGCCGAACCCGTTGTCCGGCAGTGCCCAGAACGTGCCGTCGCCGGCGTCGACCGCACCGGAGAAGCCGGGGATCACCTGCCCGGCGAAGGGCCCCTGCCGCCCGTTGGCCGGCGAGGCCAGCGCGCCGGACGGCGGGCCCTCGGCGACGAAGTCCGCCGAGAGCGTGGCGCGCGCGACGAGCGTCGGCACGGTCACGGTGCGACGTCCGCGGTCGTGGCCGTGCCGGCCGTCGGGGGCGGCGGCCGCGGGCGCGGCGTCCACCTCCGCCGCCGGCACGGCGGGCGCGGCAGCCGCCGCGGACGGGACCAGCCCGGCGCCCAGGGCGAGCACGGCGGCCAGGGCCAGCGGAGGCACGACGCTGCGTCTCATACGTCCCAGTGAACGACTCATGGGCCTCAGCGAACAGGACGAAACCGACAGCCCGCCGACCGGGCGGTGCGCGACCGGCGACGACCGGGTGAACGCGGGGCGGTCGCGCGTGCGCACGCCCGCACCGACCGGCGAGGCTGGGCACGTGCCCCATCCCTACCTCGACGACCCGTCCGGCGTCGTCGCCCTCGCGCACCGCGGCTTCTCGCTCGACGGCCGCGAGAACTCGCTCGCCGCGTTCGCGGCCGCCGTCGACCTCGGCTTCCGGTACGTCGAGACGGACGCGCACGCGACGGCGGACGGCGTGGCGGTCGCGCTGCACGACGCGACGCTCGACCGCACGACGGACGGCCGCGGCGAGGTCGCGCGCCTGCCGTGGTCGCGGGTGCGGCGCGCCCGCATCGGCGGGACCGAGCCGGTGCCGCGGCTCGACGAGCTGCTGGGCACGTGGCCGGACCTGCACGTCAACGTGGACGTCAAGGACGCGCGCGCGGTCGGCCCGGTGGCGGCGGCCGTCGAGCGCACGCGCGCGCACGACCGCGTGTGCGTGACGTCGTTCTCGCGGGCCCGCCGCCGCGCGACGCTGGCCCGGCTGTCCCGCCCCGTCGCGACCTCGGCCGGGACCCGCGAGGTGGCCACGTTCCTCGCGGCGCACCGGCTGCGGGCGGCGGGCGCCGCGGCGCGGGCGCTGCGCGACGTCGACTGCCTCCAGGTGCCGGTCGCGCACGGCCGGCTGCAGGTCGTCGACGCGGGCACGGTGGCCGCCGCGCACGCCGCCGGGCGCGCCGTGCACGTGTGGACCGTCGACGACCCGGCCGAGATGCACCGGCTGCTCGAGCTCGGCGTCGACGGGCTCGTCACCGACCGCGCGGACCTGCTGCGGGACGTGCTGCGGGCGCGGGGCACCTGGCGCTGAGCCGACCACAGCCCCGGTGCCGGACCGGCGCGTCCCCCGGGCCGGGCGGCGCCCCGGACGTGTCGCAGCGGTCGGCTAGCGTGCGTCGCGTGACGGGGCCCGGACGCGACGGCGGACGCCTGCGCGTGCACACCGCCGCGCGGGCCGACGTGCTCGTCGACGCCCTGGCGGACGTGCTCGCGCAGCAGCCGCCCGACGCGGACCCGTTCGCCCGGGAGGTCGTCGCGGTCCCCACGCGGGGGGTCGAGCGCTGGGTCGCGCAGCGGCTGTCGCACCGGCTCGGCGCGGGACCGAGCGGGGAGGGCGGCGTGTGCGCGCGGATCGACTTCGACCCGCCTGCGCGGCTGGTGCGCCGCGTCGTCGCGGTGGCCGGCGGCGTCGACCCCGACGAGGACCCCTGGGAGCCCGAGCGGCTGACGTGGGCTGTGCTGCGCGCCGTCGACGACGCCGTGGCCGGCGGCGCGCCGTGGGCCGCACCGCTCGCCCGCCACGTCGACGCCGACGTGCGGACCGGACGGCGCCTGCCGCTCGCCCGGCGCCTCGCCGCGACGTTCACCGCGTACGGCGCGCAGCGCCCCGCGCTCGTGACCGCGTGGGCGTCGGGCCGCGACGACGACGGGCTCGGCGACCCGCTCCCCCGCGACCTGGCGTGGCAGCCCCCGCTGTGGCGGGCCGTGCGGGCGGCCCTGGGCACGCCCAGCCCGGCGGAGCGCCTCGCGACCGCGGTCCGCGCCGTGCGCGCCGACCCGGCGTCGGTGGACCTGCCGGCCCGCCTGTCGGTGCTCGGCGCGACCCGGCTGCCGGCGGCGCACCTGGACGTCCTCGACGCGCTCGCCGCGCACCGCGACGTGCACCTGTGGCTGCCGCACCCGTCGTCCGTCCTGTGGGACCGGGCGGCCGCCGCGACGCCACCCGGGCCGCCGCCGCGCCGCCGCGACGTCGTCGGCGCCGCCCGGCACCCGCTCCTCGCGTCGACCGCCCGCGACGCCACCGAGCTCGGTGTGCGCCTGGTGTCCCGCGGCGCCGCGGTGACGCACCACGCGGCGCCCGCGCCGCCGGCGACCGTCCTCGGCGCCCTCCAGGCGGCCCTGCGCGCCGACGCGCGACCCGGCCGGCGGACCACCGTCGCCACCGACGACCGCACGGTCCAGGTGCACGCCTGCCACGGGCGCGCCCGCCAGGTCGAGGTGCTGCGCGAGGCGCTGCTCGGCCTGCTCGCGGACGACCCGACCCTCCAGCCGCGGGACGTGGTGGTCCTGTGCCCGGACGTCGAGGCGTTCGCGCCGCTCGTGGTCGCGGCCTTCGGCGCCGCCGCGGGCGTCGTGGACGGACGCGGCGACCGCCCCGACGACGTGCCCGTGCACCCGGGGCGGACGCTGCGCGTGCGGGTCGCGGACCGCGCGCCCGCACGCACCAACCCCGTCCTGCGGGTGCTGGCCGACGTGCTCGCGCTCGCGGGGTCGCGCGTGACCGCCACCGCGGTGCTGGACCTCGCGGACCTGACGGCGGTGCGCCGCCGGTTCGGCCTCGACGACGCGGAGCTGGAGCGCGTGCGGGCGTGGACGCTCGCGTCCGGCGTGCGGTGGGGGGAGGACGTCGGCCGGCGGGCGCGGTACGGGCTGGGTGCCGTCGCGCAGGGCACGTGGCGGACGGGCACCGACCGCCTGCTGCTCGGCGTCGCGATGGCGGAGGAGGACCACCGCTTCGTCGGGTCGGCGCTGCCGCTGGACGACGTGGACAGCACGGAGGTGGACCTCGCCGGTCGCTTCGCGGAGCTCGTGGACCGGCTCACCGGCCTGCTCGCCGAGCTCGACGGCACGCGGCCCGCGGACGCGTGGTTCACGACGCTCGAGCGCACGGTGGTGCTGCTGACGGACGTCGCCCCGGAGGACGCCTGGCAGATGGTCGAGGCGCGCACGGTGCTCGCCGACGCACGGGCCGCGGCGGACGGCCACGCCGACGTGCCGCTGCGCCAGGCGGACGTGGTGGCGCTGCTCGAACCGCACCTCGCCGGCCGCCCCACGCGTGCCGGGTTCCGCACGGGCGCGCTCACCGTGTGCTCGCTCGAGCCCATGCGTGCCGTCCCGCACCGCGTGGTCGCGCTGCTCGGCATGGACGACGGCGTCTTCCCGCGCGCGGCGCACGGCGGCGGGGACGACGTGCTGGCGCGCGACCCGCTGGTCGGCGAGCGCGACCGGCGCGCGGAGGACCGGCAGCTGTTCCTCGACGCCGTGCTCGCGGCCGGCGACCACCTCGTGGTCGTGCACACGGGGGCCGACGAGCGCACGGGTGCGGCGCGCCCGCCCGCCGTGCCCGTCGGCGAGCTGCTCGACGCGCTCGAGGAGACGGTGCAGCGCGCCGACGGCCGGCCCGTGCGCGACGCGCTCGTCGTGCAGCACCCGCTGCAGACCGTCGACGAGCGCAACTTCGTGGCGGGCGCGCTCGGCCGGCCCGGCCCCTTCAGCTTCGACGACGTGGACCGGCGCGCGGCCGCGACCGCGCGCGGTCC
>JAPSIR010000255.1 GCA_031178625.1 Cellulomonas sp. | reverse complement strand
CTGGGCGTCGAGGACAAGCTGTACGAGGCGGGTGCGGTCGCCGGCGACGAGGTGCGGATCGGGCCCGAGTCGAACGCGGTGGTGTTCGACTGGGAGCCGACGCTGCTCACCGGGTCGGAGCTGCTCGGCGGGCCGCGCGGCACCGACCTGCGGCTCGAGGACCGCTCGCGTCCGACGCGTGGCGAGAAGCGGCAGGAGTACAAGGAGCGCATGGACGCCAAGTCCGCGGCGCGCGCCGAGCTGTGGACGGAGCGCGAGCAGGGCGTCTGGACCGAGCCGGAGTGACGCAGGTCGCCGGCGCGCGGGCGTCCGCGCGCCGGAAAGGCGTCCGGGGCGGGCGTCCCCTCCGGGCATCATGAGCGCGTGACCTCCGCCGCCCTGCTGGGCCGTGACCAGCTGCCCGCCGCCGGCCGGCTCGTCGTCAAGGTCGGCTCCTCGTCGTTGACCACGCCCGACGGGCACCTCGACCCGGACCGCCTGCGCGTGGTCGTCGACGTGCTCGCCGCACGCCGCGCGGCGGGCACGCAGGTGGTGCTCGTGTCGTCCGGTGCGATCGCCGCCGGCATCGGTCCGCTCGGCCTGGCGGCGCGGCCCCGCGACCTCGCGACGCAGCAGGCGGCCGCGTCGGTGGGTCAGGGGCTGCTGGTCGCCCACTACACGCGCGCGTTCGGTGCGCACGGGCTCCGCGTCGCGCAGGTGCTGCTGACGGCCGAGGACACGTGGCGGCGCGGGCAGTACCGCAACGCGCACCGCGCCCTGACCCGGCTGCTCGACCTCGGCGTCGTGCCGATCATCAACGAGAACGACGCCGTCGCCACCGACGAGATCCGGTTCGGTGACAACGACCGCCTCGCGGCGCTCGTCTCCCACCTCGTGCACGCCGACGCGCTCGCGCTGCTCACGGACGTCGACGCGCTCTACACGGGCCCGCCGTCGCGGCCGGGCTCGCGCCGGATCGCCGAGGTCCGCGGGCCGGCCGACGTGGAGGGCGTGGACGTGTCCGCTCGCGGCAGCGCGGTGGGCACGGGCGGCATGGTGACGAAGCTCGACTCGGTCGCGATCGCGACGCAGTCCGGCATCCCGGTCGTGCTCACGTCGGCCGCGCTGGCGGGGCGTGCGCTGGCCGGGGACGACGTCGGGACGTGGTTCGCCGCGACCGGGCGGCGGGCGTCGATCCGGCGGCTGTGGCTCGCGCACGCGGCGCGCACGCACGGTCGCCTCGTGCTCGACCCGGGCGCGGTGCGGGCCGTCGTGGAGCGCGGCACGTCGCTGCTGCCGGCCGGCGTGACGGAGGTGGAGGGCGCGTTCGAGGCGGGCGACCCCGTGGAGCTCGTCGACGCGGCCGGTGCCGTCGTGGCGCGCGGCCTCGTCGCGTACGCGGCGGACGAGGTGCCGCAGCTGCTCGGACGCTCGACGGGCGACCTGCGCGAGGCGCTCGGCCCCGGCTACGACCGCGAGCTCGTGCACCGCGACGACCTCGTCCTGGTGCGCCGCCGGCGCTGACCGCAGGCACGCCGCACCCGCCGCACGCCTGGTGGACGCCCGCGGCGGGCGGGGGAGCGCGGACTACCCTGGGCGCATGACGACGTCGCTCGAGCCCGCCGCCCCGTCGACCGCCACCGCGGCGGTCCCGGCGCCCGCCGGGGACGCGACCACGCCGCCGGCCGCCGAGGGCGTGCTCGCCGTCGCGCGCCGCGCCAAGGTCGCCGCCCGGAGCCTGGCGACGGCCACGCGCGCCACCAAGGACGCGGCCCTGCACGCGATGGCCGACGCGCTGGTCGCGGCGGCGCCGGCGATCGTCGAGGCGAACGCCGAGGACCTCGCGCGCGGCCGCGAGGCCGGCATGTCGCCAGGCCTGCTGGACCGGCTCGCGCTCGACCCGGGCCGCATCGGCGCCATCGCGGACGCCCTGCGCGACCTCGCCGCGCTGCCCGACCCCGTCGGCGAGGTCGTCCGGGGCTCGACGCTGCCCAACGGGCTGCGCCTGCGCCAGCTGCGGGTGCCCATGGGCGTGGTCGGCATGATCTACGAGGCGCGTCCGAACGTGACGGTCGACGCCGCCGGGCTCGCCCTCAAGAGCGGGAACGCGGTGGTCCTGCGCGGCGGCTCGGCCGCGGCGCGCAGCAACGCGGCGGTCGTCGCCGTGCTGGCCGGGGCGCTCGAGCAGCAGGGGCTGCCGGGCGACCTCGTGCAGTCCATCGACGTGTGGGGCCGGGAGGGCGCCGTGGCGCTCATGCACGCGCGCGGCCTGGTCGACGTGCTCGTCCCGCGCGGCGGCGCCGACCTCATCGCCACCGTCGTGCGCGAGTCGACCGTGCCCGTCATCGAGACCGGCGTGGGCAACGTGCACGTGTACGTCGACGCCAGCGCCGACCCCGCCGTCGCCCTGCCGATCCTGCTCAACGCGAAGACGCAGCGGGTCGGCGTGTGCAACGCCGCCGAGACGCTGCTCGTGCACCGGGACGCGGCCGCGGGCTTCCTGCCGTCGGCCCTGACGGCCCTGGCGGACGCGGGCGTCACCGTCCACGGCGACGCGCGCACGCAGGAGCTCGCGCCGGAGGCCGTCGCGGTGGTGCCCGCGACGGAGCACGACTGGGCGACCGAGTACCTCGCGCTCGACCTGGCGGTGCGCGTCGTCGACGACCTCGACGCCGCGCTCGAGCACATCCGCACGTGGAGCTCCGGGCACACGGAGGCGATCGTGACGCGCGACCTCGCCGCGAGCGAGCGGTTCGTCGCCGAGGTGGACTCGGCCGCGGTGATGGTGAACGCCTCCACGCGGTTCACCGACGGCGGCCAGCTCGGGCTCGGCGCCGAGATCGGCATCTCGACGCAGAAGCTGCACGCCCGCGGCCCGATGGGGCTCGCCGAGCTCACCACGACCAAGTGGGTCGTGCACGGGGACGGGCACGTGCGCGGCTGAGGTGCCCGCCGGCCCGCGCCACCCGTGCGACACTGGGGGGCCGCGGCGCGGTCGTCCCACGGGGCTCGACCGGCCACCGCGACGCAGGACCCGGCACCGTTCCGGGGTACAGCACCGTCACGCGACGACACCAGGAGGACGACGTGCACGCCACCCTGATCGCCGCGGCCGAGGAGGCCGCTGCCCACGGGACCGAGCTCCCCTTCCCGCCCGCCGTGTTCGGCGTCGGCGGTTTCGTCGGCCTCCTGGCGCTGCTGCTCATCACCTACGCCTTCCGCAGCGTCGGGTCGCGCCACTGACGGTGCTGCCCGCATCGGAGGGTCGCGTGCGCCTGGGGGTCATGGGCGGCACGTTCGACCCCGTCCACCACGGCCACCTCGTCGCGGCCAGCGAGGTCGCCGCGCGCTTCGGCCTCGACGAGGTCGTGTTCGTGCCCACCGGGCAGCCGTCCTTCAAGCAGGACTCGGTCGTCACGGAGGTCGAGCACCGCTACCTCATGACGGTGATCGCCACGGCGTCGAACCCGCGGTTCACGGTGAGCCGCGTCGACGTCGAGCGCGCGGGCCTCACCTACACGGTCGACACGCTGCGCGACCTCAAGGCCGAGCGCCCGGACGCCGACCTGTACTTCATCACCGGTGCCGACGCGATCGCGCAGATCCTCACGTGGAAGGATGCTGCCGAGCTCTTCGACATGGCGCGGTTCGTGGCGGTCACCCGTCCCGGGCACGCGTTGTCCGTCGCCGGCCTGCCCGAGGGGCGGGTCGACGTCCTGGAGATCCCCGCGCTGTCGATCTCCTCGACCGACGTGCGAGCCCGCGCT
>JAPSIR010000254.1 GCA_031178625.1 Cellulomonas sp. | reverse complement strand
GCGTCGTCCAGCTCCTCCTCGATGCGGAGCAGCTGGTTGTACTTGTTGATGCGCTCGCCGCGGGCGGGCGCACCGGTCTTGATCTGGCCGGCGTTCGTCGCGACCGACAGGTCGGCGATCGTCGTGTCCTCGGTCTCGCCGGAGCGGTGCGAGGTCATCGTCGTGAAGCCGCTGCGCTGCGCGAGCGTCACCGCGTCGAGCGTCTCGGTGAGCGTGCCGATCTGGTTCAGCTTCACGAGCAGCGAGTTCGCCGCCTTGAGCTGGATGCCCTTGGCGAGGCGCTCCGGGTTGGTGACGAACAGGTCGTCGCCGACGATCTGCACGCGGTCACCGACCTTGCCGACGAGCTCGACCCACGAGTCCCACTCGTCCTCGGACAGCGGGTCCTCGATGGAGACGAGCGGGTAGTCCGCCACGAGCTGCTCGTAGAAGGCGATCATCTCGGCGGGCGACTTCGCGGCACCCTCGAACTGGTACGCGCCGTCCTTGAAGAACTCGGTCGCGGCGACGTCGAGCGCGAGCGCGACGTCCTGGCCGGGCACGAAGCCGGCCTTCTCGATCGCGACGAGGATGAGGTCGAGCGCCGCGCGGTTGCTCTCGAGGTTCGGCGCGAAGCCGCCCTCGTCGCCGAGGCCCGTCGCCAGGCCCTTGCTCTTCAGCACGGACTTCAGCGAGTGGTACACCTCGGTGCCGGTGCGCAGCGCCTCGCGGAACGTCGTCGCGCCGATCGGGGCGACCATGAACTCCTGGATGTCGACGTTCGAGTCCGCGTGCGACCCGCCGTTGAGGATGTTCATCATCGGCACGGGCAGCACGTGCGCGTTCGGGCCGCCGACGTAGCGGAACAGCGGCAGGTCGGCCGAGTCGGCCGCGGCCTTCGCGACGGCGAGCGAGACGCCGAGGATCGCGTTGGCGCCGAGCTTGCCCTTGTTGGGCGTGCCGTCGAGCTCGATGAGCGCGGCGTCGACGAGACGCTGCTCGCTCGCCTCGAAGCCGATGAGCTCCGGCGCGATGTCGTCGATCACCGCGTTGACGGCACCCTCGACGCCCTTGCCGCCGTAGCGGGGGTCGTCGGAGTCGCGGCGCTCGACGGCCTCGAACGCACCCGTGGACGCGCCCGAGGGGACGGCCGCGCGGGCGATCGTGCCGTCGTCGAGGGCGACCTCGACCTCGACAGTGGGGTTGCCGCGCGAGTCCAGGATCTCGCGGGCGCCGACGGCCTCGATGCTGGCCATGGTGCTCCTTCGACAGACGGATGGGTATGCGACGTCAGCCTAGTCGTGCGGCGCCGCGGCGCCGGAGGACCTTCGGCTGGTGGACGCCGGGCGCCACGGTCCGCACGACCGACGAGGACGCCGGGTGCGACGATCCCGGGGTGACGCACTCCCCCGCCGCGGCGCGCCCCGCGGACCCCGCCGACGACCCGCTCGTCACCCGGCTGCGGGCCGCAGGCTGCGTGTTCGCCGAGGAGGAGGCGGCGCTGCTGCGCGCCGCGGCCGCCGACGACGCACGGCTGGCGGACCTCACCGCCCGGCGCGTCGCCGGCGAGCCGCTCGAGACGGTGCTCGGCTGGGTCGCGTTCGCTGGCCGGCGGGTGGCGGTCGGGCCGGGCGTGTTCGTGCCGCGGCGACGCACCGAGCTGCTCGCCCGGACCGGCGTGGGGCTCGCGCGCGACGCCGGCGCCGCCCCTGTCGTCGTCGAGCTGTGCTGCGGCGTCGCGGCCGTCGCGACGGTGGTCGCGCAGGACGTGCCCGGCGCGCGGGTGCTCGCCGCCGACCTCGACCCCGTCGCGGTGCGGTGGGCCGCCACGAACCTGGGGGCGCGCGGCGAGGCGGTCGCGGGCGACCTGTACGACGCGCTGCCGGCGCGCCTGCGCGGGCACGTCGACGTCCTCGTCGCGAACGCCCCCTACGTCCCGACGCACGCCGTCGCGACCATGCCGGTGGAGTCGCGTGCGCACGAGCCGCGGGCCACGGTCGACGGCGGCGCCGACGGCCTGGACGTGCAGCGCCGCCTGCTCGCCGGCGTCGCGGCGTGGGTGCGCCCCGGCGGGCACGTCGCGGTGGAGACCGGCGAGCGGCAGGCGCAGGCGACGGCCGCGGCGTTCCCCGTCGGCTGGGCCGTGCACGTGCTGCGTGACGACGACGTCGACGCGACCGTGGTCGCCGGGCGGCGCCCGACCTGAACGGTCGGGCCGTGCCGGCGCCGGACCGGTGCGCCACCGATCACCGATCACCGATCGCCAACTCCGGTCGGCCGTGCCACAGTGGGCACCCTCGGACGTCGAGATCGTGACCCAGGGAGCGGCCGTGGCTGTTCCCCGCGTGACCGCACGCGACGTGGCCCGCCGGGCGGGCGTCTCGCAGAGCACCGTCAGCTACGTCCTCAACAACACGGCCGGGCAGACCATCAGTGCCGCCACGCGCGCCCGCGTGCAGGAAGCGGCTGAGGCGCTGTCCTACACCCCGTCGGCGGCGGCGCGCGCCCTGCGCGCCGGCACGAGCGACACGGTGCTCGTGGTGCTCGCCGACGTGCCGGTCGGCGTCGCGGCGGTGACGATCATGGGCACGCTGGGCGCCACGCTGCGGGCGCACGGGTACGTGGTCGCGTACCAGCGCCGGGACGGCCGACATCTCGCCGAGATGCTGCAGTCGTCGACCCCTGTGGCGGTCGTCGACCTCGGGGCCTTCACCGCAGCGGAGCTGGCCTCGGCCGCAGATCTCGACGTCCCCGTCGTGGGCGTCTCGCTCGACGGCGGTGACAGCCATCTCATGCGGGTGCCGCAGCGCACGATCGGCCGTCGGCAGGCCGAGCACCTGGTGGCCCGCGGGCACCGTCGACTCGCGTACGCGGCGTCGACCGACCCGTCGGCCGCGGGGTTGATGCAGGGGCGACTGGCCGGGGTGCGCGCGGTGTGCGCGGAGCACGCCCTGCCCGACCCGGTCGTGGTCGACGTGCCGCTGCACGCGGACGCGGCGGCCCGCTCCGTGTCGCGGCTGCGGAACCGGGCCGCGGCGGCCACGGGCGTGTGCGCCTACGACGACGAGGTCGCGTTCGCGGTCCTCGCCGGCATGCGGCTCGAGCAGCTGACCGCACCGCGCGACCTGGCCGTCGTCGGGGTCGACGACGTGCCGCTCGCCCGGCTGGCCTCGCCGGCGATCACCACGGTCGGCGTGCAGACGTCGGCCGTCGGCGCCGGGCTCGGGCGCCACGTGCTCAACCGCTTGCAGCCCGGTGCGGGCCTGGCCGAGCCCGACGACGAGCCGTCCGTGACCCTGGTCGTGCGCGCGACCACGTGACCGGTACCGGGCACAGGCGCGGGCCCTAGGACGCGAGCGCGCGCTGCCGCTCGTCGAACGCGCCCGTCGTCATGACGCTGATCGCCTGCGGCTCGTCGACGGCGACCGCGACGAGCGTGAGCGCCGTGGTGGCGGCGGTCACGAGCGACAGCGCCTCCACGGTCAGGACCACCTCCGTCGTGCCGTGCGAGGTCGCGACGAACACCGCGTCGTAGAGGACGAGCGACTCGATGGTGGTGTCGACGTCGACGTCGACGTCGCCGACGTCCACGAGGGCGGTGTAGCTGGTGGTCATGGTCCGTCGCTCCCGCCAGGCGGTCCGTGCGCGCCGGTGCGGCGCAGAGGTGGGACCACCGTCTCGGACGACCGCGAGGCGGCGTCCGGTTCCATCCTCCTCCGTCCTGCCCGAAAGACAACCTGCGCGCGACAGCGATCGGGCCCGGCGGCCGTCCGCGC
>JAPSIR010000070.1 GCA_031178625.1 Cellulomonas sp. | reverse complement strand
AGTCCACGCGCGCCACCGCGCCGCCGCGTCGCGACGACGTGCTGCAGCACGGGCGCGGCGAGCCCGCACTCGGCGATCCGGACGCGGCTCGACGACTCCCCCGGGACTCGGCTCGGGCGTCGAGCAGCCGGAGGGCGGCGCGGCACGCCGCACGCCGCGCGCACCGGGCGGCAGGGGCGCGAGCTCCTCCTTCATCTCCCGGATCGCCGTCGCGCCGGTGCGCAGGGCGTGGTCGCCCGCCACGACCGCGGGGAGCACGCCCTGTCCCCTGCCCAGCACCGTCGTCCCCCTGTCGCCGTCCACGGGGGCACGCTGCCGGGGGACGCCCGGTGCGCAGGCCCCGTCGTCCACAGCCCCGCCCCGACACCCCCGACAGATCCCGACCACGCACCGGGTGCGGCAGTCGGTGGGACGTCCCGCACTCGGTGGGACGTGCGCACTCGGCCGGGTCGCCCGGGCGGGCGGGGCCACGCGGGCGTCCGCGGTCAGAGGGGGATCGTCAGGCCCGGGTGGGCGAGGGTGACGTCGCCGTCGTACGCGGTGCGTGCCTCGGCGAGCGCGACCTGCGGGTCGTTCCAGGCGGGCACGTGCGTGAGGACGAGGCGTCGCGACCGGCCCCGCGCGGCGGCCTCGCCGGCCCGCCGGCCCGTCAGGTGGACGCCTCGGAGGTGGTCGTCGCGGCCCTCGACGTAGGCCGCCTCCGCGAGCAGCACGTCCGCGTCCGCGGCGAGCGCGTCGAGGCCGGGGCAGCTGTCGGTGTCCCCGCTGTAGGCGAGCGTGACGGTGCGGGCGGGGTCGTCGTCGGACGGCCCGGTCACGCGCACCCCGAACGCGGGGACGGGGTGGAGGACGGGCACGGGCTCGAGCGTGAGCGGACCGACCGTGCACGCACGTCCCGGCTCCCACGTCTCGACGGCGAACTGCTCGCCCGTGTGCGTCGCCGGGTCCTTGCCGGACAGCTGCGCGAGGCGGTCCAGGGTGCCGACGGGCCCGAGCACGCGCAGCGGCGGCAGCGCGCCGTCCGGCCGGTAGCGGCGCAGGACGCCGAGCACGGCCATGTCGGCGACGTGGTCGGCGTGCAGGTGCGACAGCGCGACGGCGTCGAGCGCCGCCGGGTCGCCGTACCGCTGCAGTGGGCCGAGGGCGCCGTTGCCGAGGTCGAGCAGCACGGACCACGTGCGCCCGTCCGCGTCGTCGGCCTGGACGAGGTAGGACGACGCGGCGGAGTCCGGCCCGGGGAACGAGCCGGCGCAGCCGACCACGAGCAGCCTCATCGCAGCGCCCCCCGCAGGGCGACACGGGGCTCGACGGCGTCGACCTCCGGGCCGAGGAACCGGCGGGCGAGCACCGTGAAGGCCACGGGGTCGCCCGTCGCGAGGAAGCGGTGCGTGGGCGGGCCGGCCGCCGGGTCGCGCTCGAGGTCGTGCGCGACGAGCTGGCGGTACACGTCCTTGGCGGTCTCCTCGGCGCTCGACACGAGCGTGACGTCGTCCCCCATGACGTAGGAGATGGCGCCCGTCAGCAGCGGGTAGTGCGTGCAGCCGAGGACGAGCGTGTCGACGCCCGCCGCCCGCACCGGGTCGAGGTACTCGTGCGCGACGTCGAGCACCTCGGGACCGGACGTGACGCCCGCCTCGACGAGCTCGACGAACCGGGGGCACGCCTGCGACGTGAGCTCGACGCGCGCGACGGCGAACGCGTCGTCGTAGGACCGGGACTCGACGGTCGCGCGGGTCCCGATGACGCCGATGCGGCCGTTGCGCGTCGCGGCGACGGCGCGGCGCGCCGCGGGCAGGATCACCTCGACGACCGGCAGGCCGCGGCGCACGGTGTACCGCTCGCGCGCGTCGCGCAGCACCGCCGACGACGCGCTGTTGCACGCGATGACGAGCATCTTGACGCCCGCGTCGACGAGGTCGTCCATGATCTCGAGCGCGTGCGCGCGCACGGCGGCGAGCGGCTTCGGGCCGTACGGGCCGTTCAGGGTGTCGCCGATGTACAGGGTCGACTCCGTCGGCAGCTGGTCGAGCACCGACCGTGCGACCGTGAGGCCGCCCACGCCGGAGTCGAAGATGCCGATGGGGGCGTCGTTCACGCTGCCGAGACTAGTCGTCGGAGGGTCCGCGGCCCGGTCGACGCTCGTCGTGTGCGGTGAGCATCACAGCGAGCAGCGACTCCTGGAGCCACGACAGCGCCCCGTACACCGACGCGAGGTAGGCCCGCACGTCGTCCTCCGCCGCGGTGGCGAGGCTGTCGTACAGCGCCTCGGAGTCGGCGTCGGTGCGGATCTCGAGGCGGTCGGCGAGGACGAGCCGCAGGTCGGTGAGCGTCGCCGCGACGTCGTCGGCGGACGCCGGCGCGACGACGAACGCGTCGTCCGGCCAGCCGGGCTCGCCGTGCACGAGCGCGGTCCACAGGGACCGCAGCCGCGCGACCTTGCGGGCGCGCAGGTCGTCCTCGGTCAGGCGCCGGAACTCCTCGGCGACCTCTGGGTCGTCGCGGGACGCGTCGGGCAGCAGGCGGCGCACCGCGGGGTCGTCGGGGGGCGGCAACGGCGCGGTACGGACGGTCCAGGGGCCGGCGGGCGCGCCGTCGACGAGCCCGGCGCCCGCGTGCGGACCGGGGCCGGCGGCCGGGACGCCGTCCTCGAAGCGCCCGGCACCCAGCAGCTCGGCGACGTCCGCGACGACGGACGCGACGACGGCGCGCTCACCGGCGTCCATGCGGGCGACGTACCGGCCCTTCTGCCGGCGGAAGGCGCGCATCACTCGCCCCCGCGCTGGAGCGTCGCCCACAGGCCGTAGCCGTGCATGGCCTGCACGTCGACCTCCATCGCCTCGCGGTTGCCGGTCGACACGACGGCGCGACCCTCCTGGTGCACCTGGCGCATGAGCCGCTCCGCCTTCTCGCGCGGGTAGCGGAAGTACGTCTGGAACACGTACGTGACGTACGACATCAGGTTCACCGGGTCGTTCCACACGATCGTCACCCAGGCGTCCGCGAGACCGGTGGCCTCGTCGGCCTCGACGGTCGTGTCGGGGACAGCGGTCGGGGCGGGCACGTCACCACTGTAGGTGCGGCCACCCACGCGACCTCACCGCCGGGTCACCGGGAGGGTGTGCCGGGCCGTGCGCACGGGGTCGTGCGCGCGGCGTGTGCCGGTGCCCGTCGCCGTCTACGTTGACGCCATGACCGACACGCGCGAGCGCGACGCCGTCGCGCCCCGGGCCGTCACCGACCCGGCCCTCCCCCAGCCGGGCGCGGACGCGAGCACGGCCCTGCTCACCGACCGCTACGAGCTGACGATGCTGCAGGCCGCGCTGGCCGACGGCACCGCCCACCGTCGGTGCGTGTTCGAGGTGTTCAGCCGCCGCCTCCCGCACGGTCGCCGCTACGGCGTCCTCGCCGGGACGGGACGGGTGCTGGAGGCGCTCGACACGTTCCGGTTCGGCACCGCGGAGCTCGACTGGCTCGCGGACGAGCGGGTCGTCGACGACGCGACGCTCGACTTCCTGGCGGGGTACCGGTTCACCGGCTCGGCCGTGGGGTACGCCGAGGGCGAGATGTTCTTCCCCCAGTCGCCCGTGCTGGTCGTCGAGGGCACGTTCGCCGAGGCGGTGCTGCTCGAGACGCTCGTGCTGTCGGTGCTCAACTACGACTCCGCGATCGCCTCGGCCGCGTCCCGCATGACGAGCGCCGCCGTCGACCGACCGTGCCTGGAGATGGGCGCGCGGCGGGCGCACGAGCACGCCGCGGTGGCCGCCGCGCGGGCGGCGGTCGTCGCGGGGTTCGCCGCCACGTCCAACCTCGAGGCGGGCCGGCGGTACGGGCTGCCCACGATCGGCACGGCCGCGCACGCCTACACGCTCCTGCACGACGACGAGCCGTCGGCGTTCGCGTCGCAGGTCGCGTCGCTCGGGCCGGGCACGACGCTGCTCGTCGACACGTACGACGTGCGGCGGGGCGTCGAGAACGCGCTCGCCGCCGCCGGGACGGGCCTGGGCGCCGTCCGGCTCGACTCGGGCGACCTCGGCGTGCTGGCGCACGAGGTGCGCGCGCAGCTCGACGCGGCGGGCGCCCGGGACACGAAGATCGTCGTGACGTCCGACCTCGACGAGCACGCGATCGCGTCGCTCGCGGTCGCGCCGGTCGACTCCTACGGGGTCGGCACGTCGCTCGTGACCGGCTCGGGCGCACCCACGTGCGGCATGGTCTACAAGCTCGTCGCGCGCGAGGACCGGGACGGCGTGCTGCAGCCGGTCGCGAAGGCGTCGCGGTCCAAGACGAGCCTCGGCGGGCGCAAGTCGGCCGCGCGGCGCCTCGACGACGACGGCCGTGCGGTGGAGGAGGTCCTGGTGACGGGGCCCGAGGACGCCGTCGTGGCGTGGTCGGCCGCGCAGCGCCGCGAGCCGAGCCCCGACCTGCGCATGCTGCACGTCCCGCTCGTCGCCGACGGCGAGGTGCTGCCGGGCGCGACGGGCGCGGACGGCGTGCGTGCCGCGGCGCGCCGGCACCGTGCGTCCCGCGACGAGCTGCCACGCGGTGCGCGCCGGCTGTCCGCCGACGAGGCGGCCGTGCCGACGGTCGAGGCGCGCGTCGGCTGACCCGTCCCGCACGCACGGAACGGGCCGGGACGCGCATGGCGTCCCGGCCCGGTGTCCGTCGCAGTCGACGGAGGGGGTGTCGACCGCGGTGGCCGCTCGCGGCGGGCCGGCGTGGCCGGCGGCGCGAGCGGCGTGCTCAGATCCTGGCGCGACCCCGGCCGCGGCCGACGAGGCCGAGGATCAGGCTGACGACCAGCACGATCGCGCCGATCCAGATGAGGAACTCGCCGATGCCGGTGGCGACGCCGAGCACGAGCAGGACGACGCCGACGAGGATGAGGATGAGCCATGCGGGCATGTGGACACCTCTTTCTAGGACGCCGGCGACGCGCACGCCGCCGGGCTTCCACGTGTGATGACCCGGAGGCCCCGGGTCCGTTTTGTCACGGGTAGAGCCTGGCAGCCCCAGCCGTGCGCGGCATCCGGAACAGTCGACTTGCGACGTCAAGACCTACTGGTATGTGGTCGCGTGTCCAGCGCGCTGACCTGCGATCTCATCCCCATCTCATTGTCCGTATCGTGAGACGGGTTGCTTCGTCAGCGCTTGCCGACGAACCAGCCGCGGAGCATCGCGACGCGTGCCTGGAGCTCGTCGGGGGCCGCGAGCGCCACCTCCGGCCCGCCGCACCGGCGCCGCAGCTCGGCGTGCACGGTGGCGTGCGGCTGTCCGCTGCGACGCGCCCACGCACCGACGAGCTGCGCGAGCTCCTTGCGCAGCTCCGCCTGCTTGCGGTGGTCCATCTCCGCCGGCGCGACCGCCGCCTGCCCGCGCGCCCGCCGTGCGCCCTGCTGGTCGGCCTGGCGCTGCCGCAGCAGCGTGGCCACCTGGTCGGCGTCGAGCAGCCCGGGCAGCCCGAGGAAGTCCAGCTCCTCCTCCGAGCCGACCTCGGCGCCCGTGCCGAACTCGCCGCCGTCGAACAGCACGCGGTCGAAGGACGCCTGGGCCTCCAGCGCCTCGAAGGCGCCCGCCACGCCGTCCTTGCCGACGGCGTCGGGCGTCGAGGTCTCCCGCTCGGCGGCCGCCAGCAACGCGGCCTCGGGGTCGGCGTCGTCCTTCGTCGGCCGGTCGAGGGCGTGGTCGCGCTCGACCTCCATCGTCGACGCGAGCTCGAGCAGCTGCGGCACGCTGGGCAGGAAGACCGAGGCGGTCTCGCCCCGGCGGCGCGCGCGCACGAACCGTCCGACCACCTGCGCGAAGAACAGCGGCGTGGCGGCGCTCGTGGCGTACACGCCGACCGCCAGGCGCGGGACGTCGACGCCCTCGGACACCATCCGCACGGCCACGAGCCAGCGTGCGTCGCTCGCGGAGAACTCCTCGATCCGGTCGCTGGCGCCGTCGTCGTCGGACAGGACGATCGTCGGCGACTCCCCCGTGATCCGGGCGATGTGGCCGGCGTAGGCGCGCGCGTCGGTCTGGTCGGTGGCGATGATCATGGCGCCGGCGTCGGGCACGGTGCGGCGCACCTCGGTGAGGCGCCGGTCGGCCGCCGTGATGACGGACGGGATCCACTCGCCGTTCGGGTCGAGCGCCGTGCGCCAGGCCTGCGCGGTCATGTCCTTGGTGAGCGGCTCGCCGAGGCGCGCGGCGATCTCGTCGCCCGCGCGCGTGCGCCAGCGCATCGAGCCCGAGTACGACATGAACAGCACGGGCCGCACGACGTGGTCGCGCAGCGCGTCGCCGTAGCCGTACGTGTAGTCGGCCACCGAGCGGCGGATGCCATGACCGTCGGGCGCGTACGTGACGAACGGGATGGGCGCCGTGTCCGAGCGGAACGGCGTCCCCGTCAGCGCGAGGCGGCGGGTCGCCCCCTCGAACGCCTCCCGCACGGCGTCGCCCCACGACAGGGCGTCGCCGCCGTGGTGCACCTCGTCGAGGATGACCAGGGTGCGCTCGGCCCCCGTGCGGGCGGCGTGCAGCGCCGGCTTGCTCGCGACCTGCGCGTACGTGACGGCCACGCCGTCGTACCCGGCGCCGTGCCGGCCCTGCGCGTTGGTGAACCGGGGGTCGAGGCGGATGCCGACGCGCGCAGCCGCGTCCGCCCACTGCTTCTTCAGGTGCTCCGTCGGCGCGACGACCGTGACGCGGCGCACGACGCGCGCCTCGAGCAGCTCGGTGGCGATCCGCAGGGCGAACGTCGTCTTGCCGGCACCGGGTGTGGCGACCGCGAGGAAGTCGCGCGGCGACTCCCTCCGGTACTGCTCGATCGCCTCGGCCTGCCAGGCCCGCAGGCTCCCCGCCGCGCCCCACGGCGCGCGCGCGGGGAACGCCGGCGGCAGCTGCGACGCCGCCGACGACGAGGGGTGCTGCGGGGTGGAGGTGGGGCGCGGGGCCGCGCTCACGCGCCGCCCGACCCGGAGCCCTTGCCGCGGCGGAAGCCCCAGCGCCGGCCCGACCCGCCCGAGCCCTCACCCCCGGACGCGCCGTCGCCGTCCTGCGGCTCGCGCAGCCCCTCGTAGATCTCCTTGCAGACGGGGCAGACCGGGAACTTCTTCGGGTCGCGGCCGGGCACCCAGACCTTGCCGCACAGCGCCACGACGGGTCGGCCCGTCATGGCCGACTCCATGATCTTCTCCTTGCGCACGTAGTGCGAGAAGCGCTCGTGGTCGCCCGGCTCGACCTGCTCCGTCGTCTCCTCCCGCTCGAGGACCGACGTGCCGCCCCGGGTGTCCGGGCCGAACGGGTCGTCGGGGCCGGCGGGCGGCGGGGTCGGGTCGCTCATGGGTCCCATGCTACGTCGGGGGTCCGACGTGACGGGCGTGCGGTCCGCCCTCCCGGCGCCCGCGATCGCTTGACTGCGCGCCCCGTTGTGTACCAATGTATCGGCACATCAATACATCGGAGGGACCACCGTGGTGTCCGTCGCCCTGCTCATCGCCGTGCTGCTGGTCGGGCTCGCGGCCGCCCTCGTGGCGGGGATGCGCCCGGGTGCCGGCGTGCACACCGGCACCGGCGCCGTTCCGGTGCAGGAGGCCCCGGTCGCCTTCGCCCGGGCCCGGCGGCACGCCGCGGGTGTCGCCGCTGCGGCGTGGGGCTGCCTCGTCGCGGTCGTCCTGCTCGTGCCCGGCCTCGCGGTCGACGCGGGCAGCCGGCAGGGGCTCGCGCTCGCCGCCGTGCCGGCGCTCGCCGGCCTCACGTTCCTGCTGGTCAGCGCGGCGGGCGAGCGCACGTGGCCGCGTCCCGACGGGCAGGTGCGCCGCGCGTCGCTGCACCGCCGGAGCGCCGCCGACGTCGCGCCCGCGCCGCTGCGGCGCACCGCGTGGGCCTGGTGCGCCGCGCTGGCCGTCGCCGTCGTCGCGCTGGGCCTCACCGCCGCACCGGACGGACGCACCGTGGCGGTCGACCTGCCCCTCGACGCGGTGGCCCGCGCCGCGGGCGTCGAGCGCCACGGCGGCGCCGCCGGCCCCTACCCCGGCTGGGCCTACGGCGTCCCGCTGCTCCTCGCGACGCTCGCGGTGATCACCGCAGGCGAGGGCGTGCTGCGGCTCGTCGCGGCGCGGCCCCTCGTCGCCGCGACGTCGGAGCGTGACGACGCGCGGCTGCGGCGGGTCTCCGCACGGCGCGTGCTCGCGGGCACCCAGCTCGTCGCCGCGGGCACCCTCGGGGGTGTGCTGCTGGTCGCCGGTGCGGCGGTGGCGAACGTCGGGCGGCCGCGCGCGTGGTCCGTCGGGGATGTCGCTGGCACCGCGGGGGCGCCCCTGCTCGTCGCCGTGGGCGTCGCTCTCGCGGTCCTCGGGGCGGGCGTCGGGCTCGCCGGGGTGGCCGTCGCCGCCACCGCGCTGCGGCGGGCCGCCGACGACGCCGCCGCCCCCGTCACGCGGACCGGGACGCTCGCGTGAGCGTCGGGCTGGAGGTCGACCTCGCGTCGGCCGTCCCCGTGTGGGAGCAGGTGCGTGCCCAGGTGGTCGCGCACGTCGCGGCCGGGCGCCTGCGCCCCGGCGACCGGCTGCCGACGATCCGCGCGCTCGCGACCGACCTCGGGGTCGCCCCGGGGACGGTGGCACGGGCGTTCCGCGAGCTCGAGACCACCGGCGTGGTGGTCACGCGACGCCGGGCGGGTACGCAGGTCGCCGCCGGTGCGGTCGCCGCCGACGACGGCCTCCGTGCGGCCGCCGCCGCCTACGCGCGCGCGGCGCACGCCGCCGGGCTCACGCCGGACGCGGCGCTCGACCTCGTGCGCGGCGTCCTGCTCGCCACGCCCGCGCGGGCCGAGAGCGCCGCGGGCCGGCGCTGAGCCCGGCCGTCAGAGCCCCTGCCACACCGGCTTCGACGCCCACGTCTCGCGGTAGTACGCCGCCAGCTGGAGCCGGCTCGCCGCCGGCTCGTCGACCAGCACGCTCACGTGCGGGTGCATCTGCAGCACGGTCGCGGGCCACATCGCGCTCACCGGCCCCTCGACGAGCTGGTGCACGGCCTCCGCCTTGCCGCGACCCTGCGCGAGGAGCACGAGGTGGCGGGCGGACAGGATCGTGGCGAGGCCCTGCGTCAGGCAGTGCGTCGGGACGGCGCCGACGTCCCCGCCGAAGAACCGCGCGTTGTCCTCACGCGTCTGCCGCGTGAGCGTCTTGACCCGGGTGCGCGACGCCAGCGACGACCCCGGCTCGTTGAACGCGACGTGCCCGTCGGTGCCGATGCCGAGCAGCTGGAGGTCGACGCCGCCGGCGTCGGCGATCGCGCGCTCGTAGCCGGCGCACGCGCCGGCGAGGTCGTCGGCGAGCCCGTCGGGCCCGAGGACGGCGTCGGGGTCGAGGTCCACCCGCGAGACGAGCTCGCGGTCGATGACGGTGCGGTACCGCTCGGGGTGGTCCGCCGGCAGCCCGACGTACTCGTCGAGCATGAACGCGCGCGCCCGCGCGAACGACAGGCCCTCGTCGGCGTGCCGGCGCGCCAGCTCGTCGTAGACGGCGAGCGGGCTCGAGCCCGTCGCGAGCCCCAGGACGGCCTGCGGACGCGCCGCGAGGAGCCGCTCGACCGCGTCGGCGGCGAGCCGCGCCAGCTCCGGCACGGGAGCGATCACGACCTCCATCAGACGACCTCCCCTCGTCCGACCAGCGCAGCACCGACCGCGCCCACCGGCACGCCGGGCGGCGCGAGCCGCACCCGGTCCGCGAGGCGCAGGGACGCGAGGAACGGCGACGCGGCGGCCTCCGCGTCGAGGGCGGCGCGCACGGCGTGCAGCAGCGGCTCGCCGACGTTGCTCACGCCGCCGCCCACGACCACCCGGTCGACGTCGCAGGTCAGCACGAGGATGCGCACGGCGGCCGCGACGGCCCACGCGAACCGGTCGCGCACCCGCTCCGCGTCCGGGTCGCCGGCCGCGGCGGCCTCGAACAGCACCGCGGGCGCGGGACGCCCGTCGGTCGACGGCCACGCGAGGTCGAGGGCGCTGCCCGACGCGTACTGCTCGACGCACCCGCGCTGGCCGCACTTGCACGCCAGCCCGTCCGGCACGAGCGTCAGGTGCCCGACCTCGCCCGCCGCGCGGTGCGTGCCGCGGCGCAGCTGCCCGTCGAGCAGCAGGCCGGCGGCGACGCCCGTCCCGAGCGCGAGGAACGCGAGGTCGCGCGCGTGCCCCGCACGGTCCGGCCCGGGCACGGTGTGCGCGGCGCCGAGGACGGCGACGTTGAGGTCGTTCTCGACCCGGACGGCGGCGCGTCCGCCGAGCACGGCGGTCACGGCGGCGGCGAGGGCGAACGGGTGCGCGACGCCGACGTTGACGGCGTGCTCGAGGGTGCCCGTCGCGGGGTCGACGACGCCGGGGACGCCGACACCCACGCCGACGAGCCGCTCGAGCGCCAGTCCCTGGGCCGTCGCGAGCGACCGCACGGCCGTCGTGACCGCGTCGAGCACGCCGTCGGGGCCGGGCACGGTCGGCGCGCGGTGCGTACGGGCGACGCGGCCGTCGGCGTCGAGCAGCACGGCGAGCACCTTGGTGCCGCCGACGTCGACGCCCACGGACCAGCCGGGCGGCCGGGCGTCCGTCTGCACGGCGCGGACGCCGTCGGGGGTGCCGTCCGGCCCGGCGACGCGCAGCGCCGCCGCTCCCCCGGCACGGAGGGTCGTGGTCTCCATCGCTCAGCCCTTGACCGCTCCGGACACGAGCCCGCCCGTCATCCGCCCCTGCACGATCAGGAAGAAGATGATCACCGGCACCGCGACGAGCACGGACCCGGCCATGAGGGCCCCCCAGTCGGTCGCCTTGGTCGCCTGCTGGAACGTGCGCAGCCACACCGGCAGGGTCATCTGCTCGGGCCGCGTCATGATGATCAAGGCCATCATGAACTCGTTCCACGCCTGCAGGAAGGCGAACACCCCGGTGGCGACGAGCCCGGGTGCGAGCAGCGGGAAGGTGACCTTCCAGAACGCGCGGCCGCGCGAGCACCCGTCGATCATGGCGGCCTCCTCGAGCTCGACCGGCACGCCGTTGACGAACCCGCGCAAGGTCCACAGCGTGAACGGCAGGACGCCCGCGAGGTAGACGATGCCGAGGCCGACGACCGTGTTCAGCAGTCGCCAGCCGTCGACGAGCTGGAAGACGCTGATCATCATCGCCTCGCCCGGGATCATCTGGACGACGAGGATCGACAGCACGAAGGCACGCCGGCCGCGGAACCGGAAGCGGGTGACCGCGAGCGCGCCGACGAACGCGAACAGCATCGACGCGACGAGCACGAGGAACGTCACCGACAGCGACGTGCCGAGCGCGGGCAGGAACGGCGAGCGCACCTGCCCGAACATCGCGGTCTCGTAGTTGCGCAGCGTGAGCTGGTCGGGCCAGAAGTGCACGCGCGGGCCGATGATCTCGTTCGTCGGGAGCAGCGACGTGTTGACCATCCAGTAGACCGGGAAGGCGAACGCCGCGGCGACGAGCGCGGCGACGATCCCCCAGCCCCACGACGACGCCCGCTTGCGCGCCGGGCGGCGGCGCGGCGCGACGACGGCGGGGACCGCCACGGGGCGGGCGTCCGCGCTGACGGCCGGCGCGGCTCCGGCGGCTGCGACGCTCACAGCTCCTCCTCCTTGATGGTCGCCCGCACGTAGTAGGCCGAGATCGCGAGCATGATGACGGTGAACACGACCGCGATGGCGCTGGCCGTGCCGTAGTGGCCCTGCGCCATGCCCATCTCGTAGATGTAGACGCCGAGCGTGCTCGTCTCGGAGCGCACGCCGCCGATGCCCTGGAGCACGAAGATCTGCGTGAACACCTTCAGGTCCCAGATCATCGACAGGACGATCAGCACGGTGTAGATCGCGCGGACGTACGGCACCTGGATGCGGAAGAACCGCTTCGGCGCGCTCGCGCCGTCGATCTGCGCGGCCTCGATCACCTCGTGCGGGATCTGCGTGAAGCCCGCGTACAGCGTGAACGCCACGAACGGGATCGCACCCCAGACGATGACCAGCGTCGCCACCGCGAAGAACTGCAGCGGCTCGATGAGCCACGGGTGGCCCATCCAGCTCTCCCCCGTCAGGGCCGTGAGCGTGTGGTTGACGACGCCGTACTGCGTGTCGAACATCCAGCCCCACACGAGCATCGCCGCGAGCGGCGGCATCGCCCACGCGAGCAGCAGCCCGACCGACAGCACGAGCCGCATGGCGCGACCGAGCTTCATGAGCAGCAGGGCGATGAGCGTGCCGAGGGTGATGGTGAGGACGACGCACACGACCATGAGCACGAAGCTGCGCGCCGTGACGGTCCAGAACCGCGAATCGGTCAGCGTCTGGGTGTAGTTCTGCAGCCCGACCCACTCTGCCGGCACGCCCATGAGCTGGGCGCGCTCGTACTCCTGGAACGACAGCCACAGCAACCGCACGAGCGGCCAGCCGGTGACGACGCCGAGGGCGGCCAGGCTGGGGGCGAGCAGCAGCCACGGCAGCAGCCGGGCCGGGGTGATCGCGCGCGAGGCGCGGGGGGCCGGCGCCGCCGACGGCGGTGCGGCCCGGAGCGTGGTGGAGGTCATGGGGGTCCTTCCCGCGGGGGCGCCGGGCCCCGCCCGCCGTGAGGGCGGGACCCGGCGCGTCCGGTCAGCCGTTGAGGATGGACTCGATCGTGGAGTCGAGCTCCTCGGCGACCGCCGCGACGTCCTCGCCCTGCGCGAGGCGGACGAGCGCGTCCTGCATGACCTTCTGCGCCTCGACGTCGCCCCACTTCGGCGTGGCCGGCGTCAGCTGCGCGTTCGCCGCGGCGGCGGCCGCCGCCGCCGTGACCTCGTCGTCCGGCAGCGCGTCCGCGAGCGAGACCTTGGCCGGGATGAGGCCGTTCTCCGCGAGGATCGTCTGGTACTCGTCCGACAGCATGATCGCGAGCGCGTCCTTCGCCAGGTCGGGGTTGGCCGACTTCGCCGCGACCGCGACGTTCGATCCCCCGGCGAACACCTGCGCGGCGCCGCCGTCCTTGCCGGGCAGCGGGAACGCGCGCAGGTCGGCGCCGTAGGTCTCGGGGCAGCCCGGGACCTCCGCGTCGGCCTCGGCGAGGATGGACCACTTGATCCAGCTCGGCGCCGAGAGGAACGTCGTCGCGCCCTCGCAGAACGGCACCTGCAGGTTCGTCTCGTCGCCGTCCTTGGGTGCGTTCGACGCGTTCTGGAACAGGTCCTGGACCTGCTGGAGGCCGGCGATGCCGCCCTCCGAGGAGAAGCCGGCCTCCCACTCGTCACCGTTCTGCTCGGCGATGAAGCCGCCGTTCTCCCAGACGAACGGGAGCATGTTGTACCAGTCCTGCCCCGGGAACCAGACGCCCGAGTGGGTGTCCGTCCGCACCGACTTCGCCGTGGCGACGTACTCGTCGAGCGTCGTCGGGACCGGCGCGTCGCCCAGCATCTGCTCGCTGTAGAACACGACGCGCGCACCGGCGTAGTACGGCGCCGCGTACAGGGTGCCGTCCCAGGTGCCCGACTCCACGAAGCCCGGCAGCAGGTCGTCGCCCCCGAGATCCTCCGCGATGTCGTCGAGCGGTGCGAAGAAGCCGGCCGACGTGAAGGTGGGCGACTGGGTGTTGCCGACCTCGACGACGTCCGGGCTGTCCGAGCCGGAGAGCGACGTGGTCAGCTTGTCGACGAGACCGGTCCAGGACTGCTCCTGGACGACGAGCGTGGAGCCCGGGTTCTGCTCCTCGAACGTCTCCTTGAGGTAGTCCCGGGCGTCCTGGGGCGTGTCCGTGCCGGCGAGCCAGACGCGGATCTCGGCCCCCTCCGAGCCCCCGTCCGTCGCGTCGGTGGAGCCGCCTGCCGAACCGGACGAGCACGCCGTCAGCGTGAGCGCCGCCGCGAAGCCGGCGGCCGCGAAACGTAGGATCTTCACGTTGGGGTTCCTCCCATGAGCGAGGCGGTCGTCACGCCGACGACGCCGGGGGTAGCTGCCGACCTGATGGACGGTCGGCTCGGGGTCGTCACGTGACCCCGAGCCGGCCTGTCGGCCCGGGACCGTCACGTGATCCCGAGCTGACCGGAGAGGACGAGCACGGCGGCGCCCGCGAGCGCCGCGTCCTCGTCGAGTGCCGCCATCCGCAGGCGCAGGTCGTGCCCGATCACGGGCATCGTCCGGGCGCGCACGGTGGCGAGCGCCGCCTCCCGCAGGGGTCCGTCGAGCAGCTCCGGCGGGCCGGAGAGCAGGACCTCGGCGAGGTTGAGCGCACTGGCGACGGGTGCCAGGGCGCGCCCCAGCATCCGTCCGACCGACGCCAGCGCGGCGTCGGACTCCTGGGGGTCGAGGCCGGCGACGCGGCGGCGCAGGGCCGGCGCGCTCAGCACGGTCTCGAGGCAGCCGCGACGACCGCACGCGCACGCCTGCGCGTCCTCGCCCGCCGTGGTCTCGTCGACCACGGTCACGTGGCCGATCTCGCCGGCGGCGTGCCCGCGGCCGCGGACCAGCGAGCCGTCGACGAGCAGCCCGGCGCCGACGCCCTGGCCGACGGTGACGATCATCGTGCTGGCGTCGGCGCCGCCGAACGTGTACTCGCCGAGCGCACGGGTGTTGGCGTCGTTGGCGACGTGCACGGCGACGCCGAGCGCGGCGGTGAGGCGGGCGGCGAGCGGCACGTCGAACCAGCCGCGGTTGGGAGCCTCGCGCACGGCACCGGTGTCGTCGATGACGCCGGGCGAGGAGATGCCGACGCCGACGACGGGGTGCGCGGTCGCGTCGACGAGCCGGCGGCACACGTCCTCGACGAGGTCGACGGCGGCGGCGCCCGTGGTGCCGGCGCTCGGCTCGTGGATGCGCGTGACGACCTCGCCGTCGAGGGTCATGACGGCGCCGAGCACGGTCTCGTCGTCCGTGAGGTCGACGGCGACGACGTGGTGGTCGGCCGAGCGGAGGCCGACGAGCGTGGCGGGCTTGCCGACGCGGCCCTCGGACCGCACGCCGAGCTCGGCGACGAGGCCCTCCCCCAGGAGGGCGGCGACGAGGTCGGAGACGGTCACGCGGGTGAGGCCGGTGCTGCGCGCGATGTCGGCGCGGGACGACGGCCCCTCGTGGAAGAGGTG
>JAPSIR010000253.1 GCA_031178625.1 Cellulomonas sp. | reverse complement strand
GGAACCGGGCGGAGCGGGCGCTCGCCGTTTGCGGCAACCGTGCGCGGCGGGGCAGGGTGGGCCGCGCCCCGGGCCGTCCGGCCGGGGGCGGACCCCGAGGGTCACGACCGATCCTCGCCCCGGCCACGCCGGGCACGCACAGCTGAGACCGCACCGGTCCGGGGTCCGACGCGAGAGTCCGTGAGCGGGTGCACGTGGTGCGCCCGCGGCCGCCGCACACCCGGCGCCGGGCTCCAGGACGCACGAGGTGGACGTGACCGCACTACGCGCCGAGGGCGTGTACAAGATCTTCGGACGGCGACCCGGGGAGGCCCTGCGCCGCCTCCGGGAGGGGGCGACGCGCGACGAGGTGCGCCCGTGGGGCACCGCCGCCGTCGTCGACGTCGACCTGGAGGTCGCCTCCGGCGAGACCTTCGTCGTCATGGGCCTGTCGGGCTCCGGCAAGTCGACGCTCATCCGCATGCTGAACGGCCTGTGGCGGCCGACGGCCGGCCGGGTGCTGCTCGGCGACGACGACCTCGCGGCCGTCGACGCCCGCCGCCTGCGCGAGCTGCGCCGCCGCCGCGTGAGCATGGTGTTCCAGCACTTCGCGCTCCTGCCGCACCGCAGCGTGCTCGACAACGCCGCGTACCCGCTGGAGATCCAGGGCGTGGACCGCGCGGAGCGCCGCAGGCGCGCCGGCGAGGCCCTCGAGCTCGTCGGCCTCTCCGGCTGGTCCGACTCCCTGCCGTCGCAGCTGTCGGGTGGCATGCGCCAGCGCGTCGGGCTCGCCCGGGCGCTCGCCGCCGACACGGACGTGCTGCTGATGGACGAGGCGTTCAGCGCGCTCGACCCGCTGATCCGCCGCGAGATGCAGGACCAGCTGCTCGAGCTGCAGCAGCAGCTCGGCAAGACGATCGTCTTCATCACGCACGACCTCAACGAGGCGATGTACCTCGGGGACCGGATCGCCGTGATGCGCGACGGCCGGGTCGTGCAGGTCGGCACCGGCGAGGAGATCCTGTCCGCCCCCGCCGACGAGTACGTCGCCCAGTTCGTCGCCGACGTCGACCGCTCCCGTGTGCTCACGGCGTCCTCGGTGATGCGGCCGGCGGCCGTCACGGTGCAGGTCACGGCGGGCCCGCGGCAGGTGCTGCGCACGCTGCGCGAGCAGCAGCTCCCCGCGGCCTACGTCGTCGACCGCCGGCGCGTCCTGCAGGGCGTCGTGCGCGACGCGGACGTCGTCTCGGCGCTGCGGACGGGCGCCGCCGCGCTCACCGACGCGATCGACCGCGACGTCGCGAGCGTCGGCCCCACCACGCCCCTCGCCGACGTGTTCGCCCCCGCCGCCGGGTCGCCGCTGCCGGTGCCCGTCGTCGACGAGGACCGGCGGCTCCTCGGCGTCATCCCGCGCGTCACCCTGCTCGAGGCGATGACGCCGACCGACGTCGTGCCGGCCGGTGACCTGCCGCCGACCCCGCCGGAGGGCACGCCGCTGCCGGCCGCCGCGCCCCGGACGGAGGCCGTCGCGTGAGCGCCACGAGCATCCTCCCGCGCCTGCCCCTGGGCGACGCCGTCGAGACGGCGACCGACTGGGTCACCAGCACGTTCCGCGGTCTGTTCCGCGCCGTGCGCGACGTCGTCGAGCTCGTCTACGACGGCCTCGACGCGGTGCTCGGCGGTCCGCCCGCGTGGACCGTCGCGCTGGCGCTCGCGCTGGTCGCACTCCTCGTCAAGGGCTGGCGCCTGGCCGTCGGCTCCCTGGTCGGGTTCGGCGTCGTCATCGCGGTCGCCCAGTGGGACAACGCGATGGACAGCCTCGCGCTGGTGCTGCTGGCCAGCGTGGTAGCCCTGGCGCTCGCCGTCCCGCTCGGCATCTGGGCCGCCCGCGACGACCGCGTGTCCGCCCTGCTGCGTCCCGTGCTCGACCTCATGCAGACGATGCCGACGTTCGTCTACCTCATCCCGATGGCGATCATCTTCCGCGTCGGCATCGTGCCCGGCGTCGTCGCGACGGTCGTCTTCGCGATGGTGCCCGGCGTGCGCTTCACCGAGCTCGGCATCCGGCAGGTCGACAAGGAGGTCGTCGAGGCCGGCCACGCGTTCGGGTCGACGGAGGGGCGCATCCTGCGTCAGATCCAGCTGCCCCTCGCGCTGCCGACGATCATGGCGGGCGTCAACCAGGTGATCATGCTCGCGCTGTCCATGGTGGTCGTCGCCGGCCTCGTCGGCGCGGGCGGCCTCGGCGGCGACGTCGTGAACGCCCTGACGCGCGTCGACGTCGCGCTCGGCGTCGAGGCGGGCCTGTCCGTCGTCATCCTCGCCATGTACCTGGACCGCGTCACCGCAGCGCTCGCCGGCCGGGCACCCGTCTCCCGCGCCCTCGCGGCCGCGTCCGCCTGAGCCGCCCCCTCCCCGCGGCCGGCACGGCCGCCACGCACGTCCGGCGCGCCCGCGCGTCGGCTCCCCCACCCCTCGGGACGGGCACCGGGCCCGTCCCCCACGGAAGGACACGATGACGCCCGCACGTCTGCGCACCACCCTCGCCGCCGCGGCAGCCCTCTCGCTCGGCCTGACGGCCTGCTCCGGCGGGACGTCCGAGGAGGCCGACCGGCTCGAGAACGGCGACCTGCCGCAGGTCTCGATCGGGATCCACACCGGCTGGGACGAGGGCATCGCCGTCTCCCACCTGTTCGCGGCGGTCCTCGAGGACGCCGGCTACGACGTGGAGACCGACGACGCCGACGCCGGCATCGTCTACACCGGCCTGGCCGGCGGCGACTACGACGTCAACTTCGACATGTGGCTGCCCACCACGCACGCCGACTACCTGGAGAAGTACGGCGACGACCTCGAGCAGCTCGGCGTCTGGTACGACGACGCCACGCTCACCATCGCCGTGAACGAGGACGCGCCGATCACGTCGCTCGAGGAGCTCGCGGCGAACGCCGACGCGTTCGACGGCCGCATCGTCGGCATCGAGGCGGGCGCGGGCCTCACCCGCATCACGCAGGACGAGGTGATCCCCGGCTACGGCCTGGAAGGCATGCAGTTCGTCGTGTCGTCCACGCCCGCCATGCTCGCCGAGCTGAAGGCGGCCACCGACGCGGGCGAGGACGTCGTCGTGACGCTGTGGCGGCCCCACTGGGCCTACGACGCCTTCCCCGTCCGCGACCTGGAGGACCCCCAGGGGCTGCTCGGCGCGGCCGAGGAGATCCACACCGTCGGGCGCTCCGGCTTCGCGGAGGACTACCCGGCGCTGGCGGCCGCCATCGGCGACTTCACGCTGACCGACGAGCAGCTCTTCTCGCTCGAGAACCGCATCTTCAACGAGGACGACGGCGCGGACCCCGCGGCGTCGGCCCGCGCGTGGCTCGAGGAGAACACCGACCTGCGGGACGCGCTGGCGGACGCCCTCGCGGGCTGACGCGGCACGACGACGGCCCCCGGTGCGCACGCACCGGGGGCCGTCGTCGTGCGGGGACGGACGTCAGGCGGGCCGCGCCTCGTCGGCCAGCAGCACGGGGATGCCGTCGCGCACGGGGTAGACCAGCGGGCGCTCCGGGTCCTGCGAGACGAGCACGGGACGGCCGTCGGCGTCCGTGCCGTCCACGAGCTCGGCGCCCGTCACGGGGCAGCGCAGCAGCGCCCGCGCCCACGGCTCGAGGGAGGTGGCGGCCTGGCCCGACCCCTCGGCGGCGCTCACGGGGCGTCCGTCCGCACGAGCGAGAGCACGTCGTCGCGCACCTTCTCCATGATGTCCTCGTCCGCCGCCTCGACGTTCAGCCGCAGCAGCGGCTCGGTGTTCGACGCGCGCAGGTTGAACCACCACTGCGGGTGGCCG
>JAPSIR010000252.1 GCA_031178625.1 Cellulomonas sp. | reverse complement strand
GCCGCGGCGCTCGGGCGACGCGACGAGGTCACGTCGCACTGGGACGACGACGGCCAGGTCGCGTGGGTGGAGGGCGCCGGGCTCACGCTGCTGCGCGGGCACGCCCGCCTCACCGGTCCGCGCGAGCTGGTGGTGACGCACGAGGACGTCGACACCCGTGTCGTCGCGCGGCACGCGGTCGTCGTCGCGACAGGGTCCGCCGCGGTCGTGCCGGCGGCCGGCGGGCTCGCCGGGGTGCGCCCCTGGACGAGCCGCGAGGCGACCAGCGCGCACACCGTGCCGGCCCGCCTCGCCGTGGTGGGCGGCGGTGTCGTCGGCGTCGAGATGGCCACGGCGTTCGCCGACCTCGGCAGCGACGTCACGCTGCTCGTGCGGGGTGACCGGCTGCTGCCGCAGGCGGAGCCCTTCGCGGGCGAGACGCTCGGGCGCGCCCTCGGCGAGCGCGGCGTGCGCGTCGCGCTCGGTGCGTCGGTCGTCGGGGCGACCCGCTACGACGCCGGGGTGCACCTCACCGTGCGGCACGCCGCGGTAGACGGCTCGCGGGCGGGCGGCACCGAGCAGGTCGACGCCGACGAGGTCCTCGTGGCCACCGGCCGACGGCCGAGCACCGAGGACCTCGGGCTCGAGACGGTCGGCCTGACCCCCGGTGCGGCGCTCGAGGTCGACGACGGCCTGCAGGTGCGCGGCGTCGACGGCGGCTGGCTGTTCGCCGTGGGCGACGTGACCGGGCGCACCGGCACGACGCACCAGGGGAAGTACGACGCGCGGGTCGTCGGTGACGTCATCGCGGCACGGTTCGACCCGCGGCCGGCCGGTGCGGCCGCCGACCCGGCTGTGCCGCGGGGCCTGTCCCGCGAGGGCGAGGCCGGCGCGGGCCGGTGGAGCCGCTACCGTGCGACCGCCGACGACGCGGCGGTCCCGCAGGTGGTCTTCACCCGGCCCCAGGTGGCCTGGGTCGGCCGCACCGAGGCCCAGGCGCGGGAGGCGGGCCTGGACGTCGGCGTCGTCGGCTACGACCTCGGTGCGCTCGCGGGCGCCACCGTCACCGGCGAGAGCTACGCGGGACGCGTGCAGGTGGTGGTCGACCGTGCGCGGGACGTGCTGGTCGGCGCGACCTTCGTCGGGCCGGACGTCGCGGACATGCTTCACGCGGCGACGGTCGCGGTCGTCGGCGAGGTGCCGCTGGACCGGCTCTGGCACGCGGTGCCGTCGTACCCGACCCTCAGCGAGGTGTGGCTGCGGCTGCTGGAGCAGGACGGTCGCTGAGCTGCTGCCGCCGCAGGCGCGGGCGGGCACGTCCGACGACGTGCCTGCCCCGCCCGACCGACGAGGGGTCAGTCGCCGTCGGCGGCGAGGGAGCCGTCGGACGACAGGACGAGGCCGATCGCCGCGTCGCCCTGCCGCACGGCCGCGCCGATGAGCGAGAGCTCGTAGGACCTGAACTCCGCGATGTCGAGGCCGTAGGTCTCCTCGAGACCCAGCTGGCAGAACGGGCGCTCGGGGCACTCGGGCGGGCCGGCGAGCACGAGGCCGCCGCACACCTCGGCGAGCTGCGAGAGCGTCGCCACGTCGTGCTCCTGCGCGAACTCCGCCGTCACGGCGAAGGCGTTCTGGTCCTGCGCGGCGGACGGTGCGCCGACGACGAGCCCGCTCTCCTCGGCGAGCGGGGTCAGCGCCGCCACGGTCGCGCCGACGTCCGAGGACGCGCCCGACTCCGCGTCGGGACCGTTCAGCTGGGAGCCGAGGTACGTCGTCAACGTCGCGGCGTACTCGGGCACGACCGCGAGGGTGCCGTCCTGCAGGGCGGGCAGGTAGGTCTCGCGCGAGCCGATGCTCTGCGCCTGGGCGTCGAAGCCTGCGCTGCGCAGCACCTCCGCGTAGACCTCCGCGAGCGTGAGGCTCTCCGAGAAGTTGGCGGCGCCGACGGTGAGCGCGACGCCCGCGCCGATCTGCTCGTCCGCCGCGAGGCCCTCGTCGGCGACGAACTCGCGCGCGACCTCGCTCGACGTGCGGCGGTCGATGTCGACCGCCTTGTTGAGCTCGATGAGCGTCTGCGTGTCCAGCGCCGCCGACACGGAGTCGAGCAGCCCGACGACCACGGGGTGGTCCCGCGCGACCTGGGCGTTGACCGCCGGGATCACGTTGTCCGCGTTCTGCAGCCCCTGGTCGTCCTCGAGCACCACGAGGCTCTCGCCGGCGACCGGCTCGCAGGTGGCGAGGCCGGAGGTGCTGGTGGCGGACGTCTCGGCCCGGCCGCCGCCGGACCCGGGCGTGCCGCAGCCGGCGAGGGCGAGCGTCGCGACGGCGAGCGTCGCGAGCGTGGTGGTGCGGGTGCGCCGTGTGCGCATGGGGTGCTCCTGTCGGTGGGGCGTCGGTCCGGTCGCGGGGGCGGACGGCGGCCGCCGTCGGGCGGGTCGGTGGCGCGTCGCGTCACGACGCACGGCTGCGCCCATTCGACCCGGTCACCGCGGGCTCGGCAACCGCGGTGGTGCGGGGGCGGCGCAGGGCACGGGGCGCGCGCCGGCCGGCGGCCGCGCGGTCGCGGCTGCGCAGCCCCGGCGGCGTGACCGCGCGCTCGAGCAGGGCGAGCACGGCCTCGACGAGCAGGCACAGGCCCGCGACGAGGAGCCCGCCGGCGAGGGCCTGGCCGTAGCGCTGGGTGCCGAACCCCGTGACGACGACCGTGCCCAGGCTCGTGCCGCCGACCAGCGCCGCGAGCGGGACCGTCGCGAGCACCTGCACCGCGCCGGTGCGGATGCCGGCCGCGACGAGCGGGACGGCGTTCGGGACCTCGACCGACCACAGCACGCGCGCCGGCGACATCCCGAGCCCGCGCGCCGCGTCGCGTGCCGCCGGGTCGACCCCCGCGACCCCCGTCACGGCGTTCGCCAGCACGGGCGGCACCGCGAAGACGGCGCACGCCACGGCCGTCGCGCCGTTGCCGAAGTACCCGCTCGCGGCGAGGAGCATGAGCAGGGCGAGGGTCGGCAGCGCGCGCGTCGTGTTCGCCACCACGACGCCGACCGTCGCACCGCGCCCGCGGTGGCCGAGCCAGAGGCCGAGCGGGAGCGCGACGACGAGCGCGAGCAGCACCGCGACGGCGGACACCTGGAGGTGGTCGACCGTGAGCGCGAGGACGCCGCGCCGCCCGGTCCAGTTCAACGGGTCGTTGACCCAGCGGAAGGCCTCGGTCACGACGTCCATGCGGCCTCCTCGCCGGGGCGCGGCCGCGTCGTCGTGCCGCCGTCCCCGGTGCCCGCGCTCGCCGTGCCGCCCGCCGCGAGGCCGCCGGCGGACGCGACGCCGGGAGCCGTGCCGCGCCCCGAGGACCGGTGCCACGGCGTGAGGACGCGCCCCAACGCCGCGAGCAGCACGTCCGCCACCACCGCCAGCAGCAGGCAGAGGGCCGTCGCGGTCACCACCTCGGCGCGGTAGCTGCTGCGAAACCCCCGGAACATCAGCTGCCCCAGACCGCCGTAGCCCACGACCACGCCCACCGTGACCAGCGCGACCGTGCTGACGGTCGCCAGCCGCAGCCCGGTCACGACGGCCGGCACGGCCTGCGGCAGCTCGACGGCGAGCAGCATGCGCAGCCGGCCGTAGCCCATGCCGCGCGCGGCGTCCCGGACGGCCGGGTCGACGCCCTGCAGCCCGACCAGAACGTTGCGGACGAGCACGAGGAGCGCGTAGAGGACGAGTCCGATGAGCACCGTCGTCCGGCCGATGCCGGTGTACGGCGCGAGCACCGCGAACAGGGCGATGGAGGGCACGGTGTACAGCACACCCGTGCCGGCGAGCACGACGCCGGCGAGCCGGGGGCGCAGGTGCGCGAGCGCCGCGAGCGGCAGCGCCACGGCGAGCGCG
>JAPSIR010000069.1 GCA_031178625.1 Cellulomonas sp. | reverse complement strand
CCCGGCACCCGGACCGGTGTCCGGCACGCGGGCCGACCGGCGCGACCGGCCCGTCTCGTGCACCCTGGGGGGCGTGGGTGACGTCCGGGACCTCCGCAGCGGACGGCGGCGTGGTGCGCCGCCGCCCCTCCTCGACGACGAGCTCGTCGTGCTCGCCGAGCGCAGCGCCTCGCGCCAGGCGCGGCACTGGGTGATGCGGTCCGTCGCCGGTGCGGGCGTCGGCGGCGCCGCGAACCAGGTGATCGAGCTGCTCGCCGGCGAGCTGGTGTCGAACGCCGTCGTGCACGGCCCGGCCGGGGAGCCGGTGCGGGTGGCCGTGCGGGTCGACGGCAGCGTCGTGCGCGTCGCCGTGACGGACCGCGGCGGCGGCACGCCGCGCGTCCGGCACCCCGAGCCGACCGCGCCGAACGGCCGCGGCATGGCCCTGGTCGAGGCGTTGTCGACGACGTGGGGCTCCGCCCGGCTGCCGGACGGCGGCACGACCGTCTGGTTCGAGGTCGACACGGAGGAGTAGGCCACCGGCCGGTGGCCGTCCGATCGTGCGGTTCTGTCCGCGCGGTTCGCGCCCCTGCGGTTCCCGTGCCTGCCGCCCCCGTGCTGCCCGTTGTGCGCACCAGGGGGAGGAACGATACGTTCGTCCAGGATTTGCAGGGCAGGACGGGTCCCGGCGTGCCATCTGCGGGGCGCCGCGGGCCCGCAGGACGGAGGGGACCGATGACGGACAGCGGCGGCGACGTGGCCACGCGCGACGCGGCGGCGGGGGCGCTGCCCCACATCGTCGCGGAGGTGCGCGAGGACGGCACGGGGGAGATCTCCGTCGACGGCGTGCTCGAGCGCATCGCGGCGGCCGACCTCGCGGAGGCGGGTGCGCAGATGACGGCGCGGATCGCCGCCCTCGCGCAGGACGCCGGGCGGGCCCTGCCCGTGGAGGTGCGGGACCCGGACGGGCTGTGGGCGCTGCTCATCCACCCCGACGGCCGCGTCGACGAGGCCGGTGACGCCGACGAGGTCGCACCGCTGACGGGTCCCGTGGCGGCCGGCGGCACGCCGTCGCCCGTCGCCGCGCCCGTGCCGGCCGACCCCGCCCCGTCGGCGCCGGCACCCGTCGTCGCGTCGTCGACCGTCCCGGCCTCGACCCCGACCGGGGCGAGCGCGCCGGCGAGCGGACCGACGCCCGCGGCGGACGCCCCCGCCGCCGCGCCGGCCACCCGGCGGGGCGGGCCGGCCACCGGCGCGACGCCCGCCGTCAGCCGCCGCGGCGGCCCCGCGACGGGTGCGACCCCGGTGGTCGCCGGCACGTCGCTGCCCACGCTCGACGACCTGCTCGCGGCCCGGCACCCCGCGCACGCGGGCCCCGCCGAGCAGGGCTGGCAGCGCACGGTCCGCCGCCTGACGCTCGGGGCGGTGAAGCCCGCGCCCGGCCGCGCCGAGCGCGTGCGCCGGTCGCAGGTGGAGGCGGTGCGCCGCACGTTCGACGGCCCCCGCACGGTCGTCGTCGTCAACCCCAAGGGCGGTGCCCACAAGACGACGGCGACGATGCTGCTCGCCGCGACGTTCGGCCTGCACCGCGGCGGGTACACGCTCGCGTGGGACAACAACGAGACGCGCGGCACGCTCGGCTGGCGCTCGTCGCACGCGGACCACACCCGCACGGCCGTCGACCTGCTGCACGCCCTGCCGGACCTCACGGGCCGCGGCACGCTGCGCATCGGCGACCTCGACGCGTACGTGCGCACGCAGCCGAACGAGCAGTTCGACGTGCTGGCGTCCGACGAGAACGCGGCCTCCGTGTCGAGCGTCGACGCGCAGTCGTTCCGGTCGCTGCACCACGTGCTGTCGCAGTTCTACCGGGTGCTCGTCGTCGACACCGGCAACAACATGCGCGCCTCGAACTGGCGTGCCGCGGTCGACACGGCCGACCAGCTCGTCGTCGTCTCCACCCTGCGCGAGGACACGGCGCAGTCGGCGGCGTGGGCGCTCGACGCGTTGCGGGCGACCGGGCACGAGGAGCTGGTCCGGCAGGCCGTGACGATCCTGTCGTTCCCGGAGCCGAAGGTCGACAAGGACCTGCGGCAGCGGCTGCGCTCGCACTTCGGCGCGCTCACGCGGGCCGTCGTCGAGGTCCCGCACGACCGGGCGCTCGTCACCGGCGGGCCGATCGACCACGCGGCGCTGCGCCCGTCGACGCGCGACGCGTGGCTGCGCGCGACCGCCGTCGTGGCCGACGGTCTCTGACGCGCCGACGCGGACGACGGAGGGCACGCCGGTCGCGCTCCCGGCTCCGGGAGGGCGACCGGTGCACCGTCCGCGCGTCCGCGGCGACGGCGGGTGCAAGATCGGGGCGGGTGGCGACACCGGGGGGTGAGGGCGGTGCTCCGCGCGCCGCCCGCTCGTCCGCGCCGTCCGACCGCCGGGAGCCGCAGTGCCGTCGCACCCTCCGCACCTCGACGTCGTCCCGGACGGGCGCGAGCCCCTGGGCGACCCCGCCGCAGCCGCGCCCGCCGCGGTCGACGCGTCCGCCGGGACGCCCGGCGCGGTCCACGACGCCGCCTGGTACGACGCGCTCGTGCGCGCGCACGCCACGGCCGTGCACCGGTACGTCGCCCGGCGCGCCGGCGGCTCGGAGGCGGAGGACCTCACCGCCGACGTCCTGACCGTCGCGTGGCGCCGGCGCGACGACGTGCCCGACGGCGCCGAGCTGCCGTGGCTGTACCGCACGGCCGGCTACGTCGTCGCGAACCACCGCCGCAAGGGCCGTCCGCTGCCGGTCGCCGAGGTTCCCGACGAGCCCGACGCCGACGACCCCGCGCTGCGCGCCGTCCGCGACGACACCGTCCGCACGGTGCTCGCAGGGCTGTCGGCGCGCGACCGCGAGGTCCTGCTCCTGCACGCCTGGGAGGGACTCACGGGCGACGCGCTCGCGGCCGTCCTCGGCACCGGGCGCGGCGGCGCCGACGCCGCCCTCTCGCGCGCCCGGTCGCGGCTGCGGGCCGCGTTCGCCGCCGTCGACGGCTGACCCGCTGCAAGACCCGCACCGCCGACGACACAGACGGGGCAGGAGAGCGGCGACGCCGTGCGGCCCGCACGGGCCGACCGGCGCCCCGCACCGTCTCGGCAGGAGGACCCCATGGACGACGACACCCGCGACACCACCGGGACGCCCGGCACGCCCGGCACCGCCGGCACCGGCGACGGCGGCACCCCCGCCGGGCAGCCGGACGCCGCCGACGACGCCGCCGTCGCGCGCGTCCGTGCCGCCGACCCGGCGGCGGACGCGACCCCCGACCTGCCGCGGCTGCGGGCCCGGCTGCACGACGCGACCGGTGTCGCGCTGGGCGCAGCGGGGGACGCACCGGACGCGACCGCGACGGCATCTGCCGGCCGTGACGACCTCGCCGCCGCACGCGCGCGCCGCCGCCCGGCCCGCTGGCTGCAGGTGGCGGCGGTCGCGACGGGCGCCGTGCTCGTCGGCACCGGCGGGTACGCGCTGGGCGCGGCGGGCGCCGACGACCCGGCGGCACGGCCGATCGCGCTGCAGGCCCGTCCGGGCGCGGAGGCCGGCGTCGGTGCCGCGACGGAGGCCGCGGACGCGGCGCGCAGCATGATCGCCCCCGGCTTCGGCGGGCGCACCACCTTCCGCGGCGAGGGCCTGCCCACCGCGGCGGGCGAGGCGCGGGCGTGGGCGTTCGACGCGACGGCGGCCGCCACCGCCGACGCCGCCCGCCGGGCCGCCGAGGTGCTGGGCGTGGCGGGCGAACCGCGCGGCGAGTGGGGGCAGTGGGTCGTCGGGATGGCCGACGGGACCGGCCCGAGCGTGACCGTCGGGGGCGACGGCATGGCGAACCTGTGGTTCTACGACCCGACGCGCGACCCGTCGGCGTGCCGGTCCGGGCTGCCGGAGCGCCCCGACGCGGGCACCGGCGCGGGCGTCGACGGCTCGTCCGCGGCCACGGCGGAGCCGGCCGCGCCCGACGTCTCGATCCTGCCCGTGCCGCAGCCCGCGCCGGCCGACCCGAGCGTGTGCGACCCGGGCGCGACGCCGACCGGCGACGCCGCGGTGGCGGCGGCGCGTGACCTGGTCGGGCGGCTCGGCGTGGACACCGCCGGGTTCGAGTTCGCGGTGACGGAGGAGTCGGGCGTGCCGGGGCTCGTCCTCGTGCAGGGCACGCAGGTGGTGGACGGCACGCAGACAGGGGTCGCGTGGTCGGTCGGCCTCGCCGGCGAGGGCGTCCAGTCGGCGTCCGGGCCGCTCGCACCGCTCGTCGAGCTCGGCACGTACGACGTCGTCGGCGCCGCGGAGGCGGTCGACCGGCTGAACGACCCGCGCTTCGGCGCGTCGTTCGGGGGCGTCATGCCGCTCGCGCGTGCGGCGACCGAGGGCACGGCCGCGCAGGACGGCACGGCCCTGGCCGTGCCCGTCGAGCCCGAGCCCGCCCCCGCGGAGCCGACCGTCCCGCCCGTCCCCGCACCCGGGTCGCCGATCGCGTGGCCCGTGCAGGAGGTGACGCTCGTCGACGCCCGCCTCGGCGTCACGCTGCTCAGCACGCCCGACGGCGCGAGCCTGCTGGTCCCGGCGTGGGAGCTCACGGACGCCGACGGGCAGACGTGGAGCGTGGTGGCCGTGGCGGAGGACCAGCTCGACCTCGGCCCGGTCGGCTGAGGCGCAGGACGTGCCGCCGGCGACCCGGCGGCGGCGGACGCGGCGGAGGGGCCGCGGCCGGTGACGGGCCGGGCGGTGCCGGAGGGGCGCCGCCCGGCCCGCGCACGTGCGGCACCGGCCCGTGCGTCGGTGGACGTCGGTAGCGTTCGCGCATGCCCGCCGACCGCCTGCTGCTCCTCGACACCGCGTCGCTGTACTTCCGCGCCTACTTCGGCGTGCCGGACTCCGTACGGGCGCCCGACGGCACGCCGGTCAACGCGGTGCGCGGTCTGCTCGACATGATCGCCCGGCTCGTCACGGACCGGCGGCCGACGCGGCTCGTCGCGTGCTGGGACGACGACTGGCGGCCGCAGTTCCGCGTGGACGCCATCCCGTCGTACAAGGCGCACCGCGTCGCGCAGGAGGTGCCCGGCGGCACCGCCGTCGAGGAGGTCCCCGACACGCTCTCGCCGCAGGTGCCCGTGATCGTCGAGGCGCTCGCGGCGCTCGGCGTCGCGCGCGTCGGGGCGCCGGGGTTCGAGGCCGACGACGTCATCGGCACTCTCGTGGCGCGCGAGACCGCGCGGCCGGCGGGGGAGCGCGCCGCCGTCGACGTCGTCACGGGGGACCGCGATCTCTTCCAGCTCGTCGACGACGACGTGCCCGTGCGGGTCCTGTACACGGTGAAGGGCATCAAGGACCTGCTCGTGGTCGACCAGGCCCTCCTGGCCGAGAGGTACGCCGTGCCGACCGGGCGCGCGTACGCCGACATGGCGACGCTGCGCGGCGACGCGAGCGACGGCCTGCCCGGCGTCGCGGGCATCGGTGAGAAGACGGCCGCCGCGCTGATCCACCGCTACGGGTCGCTCGAGGGGGTGCTCGCGGCACGCGACGCCGGCGACCCCGGCCTGACGGCGACGCAGCGCCGGCGGCTCACCGAGGCCGCCGACTACCTGGCGGTCGCCCCGACCGTCGTCCGGGTGGCGGCGGACGCCCCCGTGGCCGACGTCGACGACCGGCTGCCGGCCACGCCCGCCGACCCGGGGGCCCTCGTCGCGCTCGCGGAGCGGTGGGGGCTCGCGTCGAGCGTGCGGCGCGTCGTGGAGGCGCTGTCCGCCGTCGCCTGACCGCCGTCGCCTGCCCGCATCGCGGGCACACCGCCCGGTGACCTGTGCCTCGCCCCGCCCCGCGGAGCCGTGGACGGGCGTGCGAGCAGGTCGCCGCGGCGGGCGTCCCGCGGGGTGCGACGCGGGCCGGACGTGCGGAGCGAACCCGGCGGCGTGGCACGATCGTCGACCGTGATCACGGTCAGCACGGACGGCTCCTGCCTGCGCAACCCTGGTGGGGCGATCGGGTGGGCGTGGGTCAACCACGACGGCACCAGCGCCAGCGGCGGCGCGCGCTCGGGCACCAACCAGGTCGCCGAGCTCACGGCGGTGCTCGAGGCCGTCCTCGCGCACCCCGGTGACGAGCCCCTGCGCGTGGTCGCCGACTCGCAGTACGCCATCAAGTGCGCCTCGGAGTGGCTGCCCGGGTGGCGGCGCAAGGGCTGGCGCACCGCGTCGGGCGGGCCGGTGCAGAACCTGGGCCTCGTGCAGGCCATCGACCGTGCGATCGCCGACCGCACCGGTCCCGTGACGTTCGGCTGGGTTCGCGGGCACACGGGGGACCGGTTCAACGAGCGTGCCGACGAGCTCGCCGGTGCCGCCGCCCGCGCCGCCCGCGACGGCACGCTCCCGGCGGGCACGATGCGCGAGACGCCGGTGCTCGAGGCGGTCGGCGCCGCGCCGGTGCGTCGCACGCGCACGGCCACGTCGACGACCGCCCGGACGTCGACGACGGCGCGGACGGCGTCCCGCCGCACCGGCACGGCGCCCGCGACGCGCCGCGACCTGCCGGAGCCCGACGCCCTCTTCTGACGCGTCGCCGCGGTGAGACCTGCATCCGCGGGACCACACGTCCCGGACCCTGCGGTCCACCGGGCGGTCGTACGGGGCGTGGCGAGCTGCGACGCACCGGACGGGACCTCGTCGTGCCGGAGGGAGCCGGCGCACGGACGAGGTCCCGCCGGCGGACCCGCCCGGGGGGGAGGAGCGGGTCGTCCGGCCGCGGGCGGGAAGGGGGCCCGCCCGCGGGTCGTCAGCCCGGGGCGGCGAGCGCCGCCCGGACCGTCTGCGTGAGGCGCTCGACCTGGCCGGCGAACCAGCCGGGACGTGCGTCCTCCCAGTACTGGCTGACGGACGCGAGCGGGTACACGAGCACCTCGGGCGTGGCGTGCGCGAGCACGATCTCCGTGCCGAACCGGTCGCTGGCGGCGGCCCACCGCAGCGCCGGCGCCTGCGCGACGACGAGGTCGCCGAGCGCCACGCCGAACGCGTCCGCGAGCGGCCGCGGGTCGGGGCGCTCCGCCGCCTCGGCCCACTGGGTGCGGACCCGGTCGAACAGCGTGGCGACGGCGGCGGCGTCCGTCGGGTCGTCGCACAGGTCGGCGACCAGCGCACGCTGCTGCGCGAGCCAGATCCGCTCCGCGGGGTTCAGCTCGTCGACGGTGTGCCGGTCGGCGGCGGCCGGCGCGGGTGCGTCCGCGGAGGTCGTGACCGGCGCGGCGAGGAGCTCCGGGACGGGCGCGATCTCCGGGACGGCCGGAGCCTCCACGGCCGGCGCTTGCGCCGCGGCCGGCACGGCCCGCGCCTGACGCGCGTCGGCGAGCACCGCCGGCACGATCGGCACCAGGGGCAGGTGGCCGTCGGCGGAGTCGTCGTGCGGGCCACCGGGGCGGGCGGGCCACACGGGCGTGATCGGGGCGTCGTCGAGCTCGTCGTCGTCGAGGTCCTCGATCGCCTCGTCAACGGGCCCGGTGTGCTCGTCGACCGCGACGTCGGCGGTGCGCAGCGGCGTGTCGGCGGGGCCGTGCGGCGCGGGCGGCACGGAGCCCGGCGGCTGAGTCCGTCGGTCGAAGAGGCCCATGCGCCGTGCATCGGCGTCGGCCGTCGGTCCCTTGACAGGCCGAGGGCCGGTGTCGCCCGGACGGACGTCCGTGCGGCACCGGCCCTCGTCACCGGTCGGGGTGGCTCAGCCGACGCGGATCACCTTCGCGGCGGCACCCGGCAGGTAGCCGTCGTCGCCGCCGTAGAGCACCGTCACGACGTTCGTGGAGCGCAGCGCCGGGAGGGTCACCTGGGCCGTCCCGTCGGTGAGCTCGACGACGTCCAGCGGGCGCAGGCCCAGCAGGACGCGCACCGATCCGGTGCCCGCGGGGGCGCCCTCGACGGTGCCGCCGACCGTCACCGTGACCGTCGGGGTGCTGTCGCGGGGCACGGTCCACGTGTCGGCCGAGAGGGTCACGCGGGGCGCCGCCCGGGTGATCCGCAGCTCGGCGCGGGCGGACTGCGAACGCTCGACGTCCGCCGAGCCGCCGAAGACGGCGACGAGGCGGTGCCGGCCGGCCGCGAGGTCCCGCGGCAGCTCGACCGACGCGGTGCCGACGAGCCCGTCGACGGCGAGCTCGCCGGTGGCGACGAGCCGTCCGTCCGCGCGAATCTCGACCGGGCCGGACGGGGCCCAGCTGGCGCCGGTGACCGTGACGGTGGCCGTGACCGGCGACCCGTACCGGGTCGTCGCGGGCGACACCGCCAGCGTCGTCGTCGAGGCGGACTTCGCGAAGTCGTACTCGACCACGTTCGACGTCGAGCCGGCGTACAGCGGCGTGTCGGGCACGAACTCCGCCCGGAACACGTGCGGGCCGGCACCCAGCGCGGTGGTGCTGAAGATGCCCGCCCCGTCGACGACCTCCGCCTCGCCGAGCAGCGTCTCGCCGTCGTAGACGCGGAACACGCCGGTCGCCTCACGGGGGCTGACGCTCATCTGGAACAGGTTGTCCTCGCCCGCGATGCGGATCGAGTCGACCTCGAGCGTCGTGGTCGTGGCGATCGCCTCGGGCACGGTGACGTCCACGACCTGCGCCCGGTCCCCGCGCGCGTTGAGGTGGTGCAGCGCGAGGATCCGCGCGTCGTCGGCGCCGGGACCCTTGTGGACGTCGACCGTCGCGCCGTCGAACGACGCCGAGACGAACTCGGCACCGATGTTCGACTCGAACCACAGCGGCGGGTCGTACGGGTCGACCGTGAACGGCCCGACCTGGTCGACGACGCCGTCGGCGGGGAAGGCGTACTGGCTGTACATGGCCGCCCAGACGCCCACCTGCGTGCCCGGCTCGATGCCGAGGGCCGCGAGCGGCACCGGCACGGTCAGCACGTTGTTGTCGAACGCGCCCGCCTCGACCTCGCCCGCGAACGGGAAGACGAGCTCGGGGCCGGCCAGCGCCTCCTCCGTCGCGAGGTCGTACGTCTCGACGACGGTGTAGTCGGTGTCGACGAGCTTGCGCACGATGCTGACGACGTCCGGCTCGGCGTCGCCGTCGGTGTCGATGAGGACGCGGGGCTGGAGCGAGTGGCCGATGACGGCCCAGTCGCCGTCGGTCGCGATGCCGACGCCGAGGTAGCCCTCCTCGGTCGGGTCGCCGCCGTCCGCGGCGACCGCGGGGGCGGTCGACGCCCAGCCGACGTGCCGGATGTCACCGGCCGCGACCGTGGACGGCGAGGTCTCGGCGTTGGCGGGCAGCGCCTCGAGCCGCGGGCTGTCGGCGGCGTGCACGAGCGGCGTGACCAGCCCGTACCAGCCGTCGGCGACGACGTCGCGCCCGCTGATCGCGAGCTCGGCCGTCTCCGCCCCGGCGTCCGCGAACTCCACGGGCGCCGCCTCGAGGTCGGTCGTCGGCCGCGGCGCGGCCTGCACCGGCAGGCGCCACTCCTGGTCGCCCGAGGTGAGGACCAGACGCCCGGACACCTGCGACACGTACTCGCGGGCGAGGCCCTCGAGCTGCTCGGCCTGCTGCGTCGGGTCGATGTCGCGGGCCAGCGTGGCGGGGTCCGCGGTGAACGTCAGGGTGACGATGCCCGTGCCGCCCGCCGGCACGCGCAGCGACGCCGGGCTCGCGGTGATGCTCGCCTCGCCGGACGTGGTGCTCTCGGTGACGGACGTGGAGTAGGTGCGCGCCGTGCTGCCGAGGTTCTGCACCGTGACGGCCTTGCGGATCGTCACGTCGTCCGCGCCGACCTCGACGACCCCGAAGCTGACCGAGGTCTGCTGCGGGCGCTCGGCGTTGTAGAGGAGCGTGTCGTTCGTGACGGCCGAGAGGGCGTCGACGCGGCCGGAGCCCACGCGGGCCGGGCCGTAGAACAGGTCGCCGCCGGGCTCGGTCGACACGTCGTGCGTCGCCGTGTTCATGATCCCGGCCTTGATCTGCGCCGCGGACCAGCCGGGACGGGCCTCCTTGACGAGGGCGGCGATGCCCGCGACGTGCGGGGCCGCCATCGACGTGCCGTTGCTGGTGGCACCGGCGTTGCCGGAGCCGACGCCGGCGGACACGATCTGCTGGCCGGGCGCCGCGACGTCCGGCTTCGCCCAGCCGAGCGACCCGTGCGCGCCGCGCGAGGACGACGCGCTGAGCGTGTCGGCGCCGACGTCCTGCCGCGTGGCGAGGGCCAGCGACGGGCCGATGTGGGCGACGAGCGTCTCCGCCTCGATCTCCGGCAGCAGCGCGTCGGTCGTGGCGTTGGTCATCTGGAAGCCGGGGATCTCGGCGTTGCCCGCGATGCCCGCCGGGAAGATGGTCTCCTCGGTCGGCAGCAGGACGCCGACGGCTCCCGCCGCGGTGGCGTTGTTGAAGCGCGCGCCCGAGCCGCAGGCCCGGGTGGCGTCGTCGTCGTCCCACCACAGGTAGGCGATCTTGCCGGCGACGTCCGCGGCCTGCTCCGGCGTGAACGGCGTGCAGCCGTCGAAGGTCGGGCCGACGTAGGCGACGGGCGCGGTGACGTCCTCGCCGGAGTAGCTGACCGAGTTCTGGCCGGCGTGCCGGCCGACGAGCGACTCGTCCTCGGCCTCGACGACCTCCATGGCGTCGAACGCGAGGTCCTTGCCGATCGACCACGCGACCGTCAGGCCGGCGGGGCCGTTGCCGGGCGAGCCGCCGATGTCCTCGACGTCGCCCTCGTTGCCGGCCGACAGCACGACGACCGTGCCGAGGGCCGTCAGCTCGGCGACCTGGAGCGACTCCGGGTCGTCGGCCGGGGCGCCGGACGCGCCGAGCGAGAGGTTGAGCACGTCGAGGCGGTCGGAGAAGTCGCCGTCGCCGTTCGGGTCGGCCGCGTGGTCGAACGCGAGCGGCGTGAGGTTGGTCGAGCCGGCGATGTCGCCGAAGACCTTGAGCGCGTAGAGCTGGGCGGCGGGTGCCGTGCCGGGGCCGACGGGCCAGTCGGAGACGGACTCGAGCGCGCTGTAGTCGCCGCGGAACGTCTCGCCGTCGGGCGTCACGCCGTAGCCGGCGGCGGTGCCGGCGACGTGCGAGCCGTGGCCGTTGACGTCGATCGGGTTGTCGTCCGGCACGGGGACGAGCTCGGCGCCCTCCCCGCCCGCGTTGTAGATCTCGCCGGCGAAGTCGATGCCGCCGATGAACTTCTCGGGGTCGAACAGGCCCTCGGGGATCGAGCCGGCGCCGCCCTCGCCGTACGCGGTCTCGTACGCCTCGACCGTGCCGGGGCCGCCGAAGTCGGCGTGGGTGTAGTCGATGCCGGTGTCGACGATGCCGACGCGGACGTCGGTGCCGAGGACGCCGGTGTCCTGCCACGTCGCGAGGGCACGGGTGAACTCGACCTGCGCCGCGTTGTCGAGGGTGCGCTCGGCGACGAGGCGGACCGACACGACGTCGGGGCGGTCGGCCAGCGAGCGCACCTGCGCGGCGTCGCCGACGACGAGCGCGCCGGAGACGAGGTTGGTGAGGGTGGCGATGCGGGTCGGCTCGGCGGCGAGCGTCTGCGTCGCGCCGGCCTCGGCGGGGACGACCTCGGCGGCCTTGACCTCGGTCGCCTCGGCGGCGGCGAGGACGTCGGCGGGTGCGCCGCCCTCCTGCGCGACCTCGACGCCCGCCGGGGTGTCGAGCTCGACGAACGCGGTGACCTGACCCTCGGCGTCGGCGAGGGCGTCGCCGACGCCCTCCTTCTGGACGTCGACGGCGAGGTCGTCGACGAGCAGGCCGGACAGCTCGTCCGGCGGTGGTGCCGCGGCCGCCGGTGGGGCGAGCAGCGCGGAGGCGAGGACGACGGACGCGGCAGCGATGCCGGCGAGTGCACGACGTGGCATGGGCTCATCCCGGGTGTCGGACGGCTGGTGCGGGCACGGCGGGCGCCGCGGACGGCGTCCACGGCGTCACACCCGGTATGGCTGCTGTCACAGTTCCCCCCGGGCACGGTGCACGCTACTGACCGGTAGGCGATTCGTCACCCCTCTGGTGGAATCCGTGACCCGTCCAGGTCCGTCGGGTTCGCCGGGGTCCTCCCGGGCTGGTCAGCGGCCCTCCGGCGCGCCGCGGCGACACGCCGTCAACGCAGCGGGACGAACAGGTACGAACCGTGCGTCGTGACGTCCGTGCCGCCGTCGGGCCGGCGGACGACCCGGTGCATCGTCCGTCCCACCGGCGCGACGAGGACGCCCCCCGGTGCGAGCTGCTCGACCAGCGCGGTCGGCAGCTCGGCCGCCGCCGCGGACACGAGGACGCGGTCCCAGCCGCCGGGTCGGGGCCGCCCGAGCACGTCCCGGTCGGCGACCTCGAGCCGCGCCCACGGCAGCCCCGCCGCGGCGACGTTCCCCGCGCCCCACGCGGCGACCGCCGGCTCGAGCTCCAGCCCGAGGACCTCGCCCGTCGGCCCGACCAGGCGCGCCAGCAGCGCCGTCGTCCACCCCGACCCCGCGCCGACGTCGAGCACCCGCGCGCCGACCGGCACGGCGAGCAGACGCAGCATCGCCGCGACCGTGCTCGGCTGCGAGCCCGTCGACCCGTGGCCGAGGGGCAGGGCGCGGTCCTCGTACGCGTGCGGCCGCTGGTCGGGCGGCAGGAAGGCGGCGCGGTCGACCGCGCGCATCGCCGCGGCCACGTCGGCGGCGCGGTCGTCCGGCGTCCGGCCCGCCATACGCGGCAGCGTACGGCGGTCGCCCGTGCACCGCCGCGCACCCGCACGGCGCGCGCACCGCACGGTCCGTGTATCTGCGGGCGGCCCCGGCGCCTCGTCCTGGTGGCGGGGCGACCCGTCCCGGCGCGGCAGGGTCGCCGCCCCGGCGCGGACGTGAGGAGCTCCCATGCCGTACGAGGGGGACGGGCGGCTGCCCGTCATCTACGTCCGAGGCTTCGCGGGGGGTGCGGGCGGCATCGACACGGCCGTCCAGGACCCGCTCTGCGGCTTCAACGAGGGGTCCGTGCAGGTGCGCGTCGACGGGTCGGACCGTCCCGCGTACCACCAGTTCGAGAGCCCGCTGCTGCGGCTCATGACGGACCACCGCTACCAGCTGCTCGTGCACGGCGACCAGGAGGCGTACCTGCGGCAGCAGCCGGCCGGCACCGTGCCCGCCGCCACCGTGTGGGTGCACCGGTTCTACGACGAGTTCGCGCCGGCGCTCACCCGCGACCCGAACCCGTTCTCGCTCGAGCGGGCCGCGCAGAGCCTGCTCGAGCTGGTCCTGCTCGTGCGGCGCGCGACGGGTGCGCCGCGGGTCTTCCTCGTCGCGCACTCGATGGGCGGCCTGGTCGCCCGGTCGCTGCTGCAGCGCGTGCTGCCCGACCGCGACGAGGAGGGGCGCCTCGACGCGGCGACCGACCTGGTCGACCGCGTCTTCACGTACGCGACACCGCACGGGGGCATCGAGTTCGAGGGGTACGGGCTGCTCGAGCGGGTCCGCGACCTGACGGGCGTCCTGGGCGCGGACATCTTCGGCCCCGACCGCATGTTCGAGTACCTCACGCCGACGCGGGCCGCCGGGGCCCCGGCGCGGCCGGGCTTCTCGCCCGCGACGATGCCGGCCGGCGGCTTCCCGGTCGACCGGCTGTTCTGCCTCGTCGGTACGAGCTCCGACGACTACACGGCGGCGCTCGGGATGGCGGCGCGGGTGGTCGGCCCGCGCAGCGACGGCCTCGTCCGGGTCGAGAACGCGTACGTCCGGGGAGCGCCGCGCGCCCTGGTGCACCGCAGCCACAGCGGGCGGTTCGGCATCGTCAACTCCGAGGAGGGCTACCAGAACCTGCGGCGCTTCCTGTTCGGCGACCTCGCGGTGGAGGCGCGGCTCGTCCGTCTGCAGCTGCCGGGCGACGTCGACGACGAGACGTCGTGGCAGCTCGAGACGGCCCTGTCGATCCGCGGGCTGCCGGTCGTGCTGCACCAGCAGAGCGCCGCGCACCTGTGCCCCATCCAGGTCGAGCGGCCCGCGGAGCGCGACGCGACCGGCACGCCCGTCCCCCTCGTGACGACGTTCCTGTCGAGCGCCGCGACCCGGCCCACCGACGCGGACGGCGCCGCGGTGCCGACCATGCGGCACGTGCTGCGGCTGCGCCTGGTCTCCCTGCGCTCGCGGGACCACGTGCTGTCGTTCCTCGACCACCTGGAGCAGACCGCCGACTGGGCCGACACGCTGGTCGTCGACATCGGCCCGGACGCCGACGGGCGGTGCGTGACGTGGGCGCGCTGGAACTCGCAGATCCCGGGCGCGGTGCGGGACTGGTCGTCGGCCGACGAGGACCCGCTCGAGGACCTCGACCCCCGGCCCGGCCGGTGGCGCGTCGAGGTGCCGGTGCCGCCGGGCTCGCGCGCGTTGCTGGGGCCGGACGCCGCGGTGGAGATCACGGTCACGCCGCGCGCGACGCTCGACGTCGCCGCGACGGCCCACGGTGCCGCAGCGGCCCGGTGAGGCCGACGCGCCGCGCGAGCCGTCGGCGGTGTCCGGCCGTCAGGGCGTCGCGGGCCGCCCCGCGGCGTCGGCGGTCCGCGGCGCGACGACCGGCACGGACCCCGCGAGCGCGGCGTGGCGGCCGCGGCGCTGCACCACGGGGATCTGGCCCGTCATGGCCGCGACGTGCGCGGACGTGGCCGCGACCGGCACGACGGGGATCTGCCCCGTGACGGCGGCGACGGCCGCGACGGCGGCCGTGCGCGCCGCCGGCTCGACGATCGGGATCTGCCCGGTGAGCGGGCCCGTGCGCGGCACGTCGGCCGCGGCCGGCGCGGTGACGAAGCGCGGCTTGCGGCCCGGCCGGCGGCGGAACCGCCGCTCCTCGACGCCCTCGAGCGTCGACGCGCGCCACACCGCGCCGCCGTTGAGGCGGCCGTCCGGCGGGGGCAGCCACGGCACCTTGCGCGACAGCCAGACGCGGATCGTGGCGTGCTCGACCCCGAGCCGGCGCGCGAGCCGCGCGATGTCGTAGAGGTCGTCGAGCCCCCCGCCGTCGGGCTGCGCGGCGGGCTGCGGGGTCGGCGGGGCGCCGACCGGGGTCGACGGGGTCCCGGGAGAAGTTGGCGGCGCGTCCAGGTCGGGCACGGGGGAGAGCGTAGTGCCCCGGGCCCGCACCGGGTGTGACGGCCGCGTAACAGGATGTGCACGGAATCTCCGCACCCGGATCCGCTCAAGTGCGGTGGACGGCCGTCCGACACACTTAACGTGTTGCGTGTGAGTGACAGATTGCCGAGCCGTCGGCGTCGGTCGGGCGGCAGGCATGCCGCTCCGCGCCGTCAGCCGATCGTCCTCCGCCTCCCCGAGGGGCGGAGCA
>JAPSIR010000068.1 GCA_031178625.1 Cellulomonas sp. | reverse complement strand
GCGCCGGCCGCGACCACGAGCGGCCTCGTCGGCAACACGTTCGCCGGCCGCACGTACCCCGACAAGGTCGTCGCGTCGGCGAACCAGAACAAGGCGAGCCTGCTGGCCGCGGGCGTGCCCTCGCGCGACGAGATGCAGGCCAAGGTGGCCGCGACCGCACGGTCGATGGGCGTCGACGCCGCACTGGCGCAGGCCGTCGCGTTCCAGGAGTCCGGCTTCAACCACAGCTCCGTCTCCCCCGCCAACGCCATCGGCACGATGCAGGTCATCCCCTCGTCGGGCCAGTGGGCGTCCGAGATGGTCGGGCGGCCGCTCAACCTCCTGCACCCGGACGACAACGTCGTCGCGGGCGTCGCGATCCTCCGCTCGCTCGTGCGCACGTCGCCGGACCTGCCCACCGCGATCGCGTCGTACTACCAGGGCGCCTCGTCCGTCGCGCGCAACGGCATGTACGCCGACACCCGCCGGTACGTCGCCAACGTGCAGACGCTCATGACGCGCTTCGGCTGACCGGCACGGCTTCCGGGTTCCGCACGCCCCCGCCCGTAGACTTCCGCGCGTGGGAGCCACCGTCACCGATCCGCTCGTCGGCCGTCTGGTCGACGGCCGGTACGAGGTCGTCTCGCGCATCGCGCGCGGGGGCATGGCGACGGTCTACCTGGCCGTCGACCGCCGCCTCGACCGCGAGGTCGCCCTCAAGGTCATGCACCCCCACCTCGCGGAGGGGTCGTCGGGCAGCGCCTTCGTCGCGCGGTTCCGCCGCGAGGCGCGCACCGCGGCACGGCTGACGCACCCGGGGCTCGTCGGCGTCTACGACCAGGGCGTCGACGGCGAGACCAGCTACCTGACGATGGAGTACGTCGAGGGCACGAACCTGCGGCGGCGCATCGCCGAGGAGGGCGCGCTCACGGTCCGCGAGGCGCTGCGCGTGCTCGAGTCCGTGCTGGACGCGCTCGCCGCCGCGCACCGGGCCGGGCTCGTGCACCGCGACGTCAAGCCCGAGAACGTCCTCCTGATGAGCGAGGACGACCGGGTCCGCCTCGGCGACTTCGGGCTCGCGCGCGCGGTGACCGAGGTGACGTCGACGACGACGGGCACGGTCCTCGGCACGGTTGCGTACCTCGCCCCGGAGCTGGTGACGCACGGTGCCACGGACGCTCGCACGGACGTGTACGCGTGCGGCGTCCTGCTGTACGAGATGCTCACCGGTCGGCAGCCCTTCACGGGCGAGACGCCGATCCAGGTCGCCTTCCAGCACGTCAGCTCCGAGGTGCCCGCACCCTCGACGCTCGTCGACTGGCTCCCGTCGGAGGTGGACGAGCTCGTCGCCGCCCTCGCCGCCCGGGACGCCGACGACCGGCCCGTCGACGCCACCGCGGCGTGCCAGCTGCTGCGCCGCACGCGCGCGGGTCTCGACGACGCGACGCTCGACCGGCGTGCGGACGTCCCGCCGTCGGTCGTGCTCCCGGCCGCGACGGGCGACGCCCTCACCGGCGACCTCGACGACGGCAGCACCGACCACGCGGCCACGACGCGGCTCACCGCCGCCGACCGTCGCGGCGGGACGGTCGCCCTGCCGATCGGCCTCGGCGTGGCCGCGCCCGCCCCGGCGCGCGCGTCCGACGACGCCGACGGGGCCGCGCCCCGCCGCCGCTGGCTGGTCCCCGTCGTCGTCACGGCCGCCCTCGCCCTGCTCGGGCTCGGCACGTGGTGGTACCTCGAGCACGGCCCGGGCGCCTACACCTCGGTGCCCGCCGTGGTCGGGTCCACGGAGCAGGAGGCGGTCGCGGCTCTCGACGCGGCCGGCCTCGCACACGAGCGGGCCGAGTCGTTCGACGACCAGGTCCCCGCGGGGTCGGTCGTCGGCACCGATCCCGGACCGGGTGAGGCCGTCCGCAAGGACGGCACGGTCACGTTCACGGTGTCGCGGGGCGTCGACCTGGTCGACGTGCCGGACGACCTGGTCGGTCAGGAGCAGGCCGCCGCCGAGGCGGCGCTCGAGGCGGCCGAGCTGACCGCCGACTACGGCGACCCGGAGCACAGCGACGACGTCGCGCTCGGGCTCGTGCTGCGCGCGACCCTCCCCGACGGCACGCCGGTCGAGGCCGCCACGCAGGCCAAGCGCGGCAGCCCTGTGCTCCTCGTGCTCTCCGACGGCCCGGCGCCCGTCACGGTGACCTCGGTCGTCGGTATCTCGCTCGAGGACGCCACCGAGCAGCTCGCCCGGGACGCGCTGGGCGTGGAGCCGACGGAGGCGTTCTCCGACACGGTGCCCGCCGGTGAGATCATCGAGCAGGCACCGGAGGCCGGGGCGACCGCGCGTCGCGGCGACACGGTCCGCGTCACGGTGTCGAAGGGCCCGGAGACCGTCGCGATGCCGGACCTGACCGGCAAGCAGTTCGACCAGGCCAAGAAGGACCTCGAGGCGCTGGGGCTCACGGCCACGCGCGAGAACGTGCTCGGCGGCCTGTTCGGCACCGTCCGGCAGCAGAGCGTGCCCGCGGGCGAGCAGGTCCGCAAGGGCACGGCGGTCGTGCTCACGGTCGTCTGAGCCGGCGCGCGTGCCCGCACGACGGACGCCCCGACCCGCACGGCGGGTCGGGGCGTCGGCGTCGCGGTGGCGCGGCCGCGGTCAGGCGCGGCGCAGCAGCTCCACGACCCGGAACGCCATCTCGAGCGACTGCTGGTGGTTCAGCCGGGGGTCCACGAGCGTCTCGTACCGACGTGCCAGACCCTCGTCGTCGATCTCCTCGGAGCCGCCGAGCACCTCGGTGACGTCGTCACCGGTGAGCTCGACGTGCAGGCCGCCGGGCACCGTGCCGAGCGCGCGGTGCACCTCGAAGAACCCGGCCACCTCGTCGATGACGTCGCTGAACCGTCGCGTCTTGTAGCCAGTGGCAGACGTGATGCCGTTGCCGTGCATCGGGTCGCACACCCACGTGACGGGCCGGCCGTCGGCCGTCACCTTCTCCACCAGCGCGGGCAGCAGCTCGCGCACCTTGCCGGCCCCCATGCGGGTGACGAACGTCAGGCGTCCCGGCTCCCCCTTCGGGTTCAGCCGGTCCATCAGCGCGATGGCGTCGTCCCCCGTGGAGGTCGGGCCCAGCTTGACGCCCAGCGGGTTCTGCACGCGCGAGAAGTAGTCGACGTGCGCCCCGTCGAGCTGACGCGTGCGCTCGCCGATCCACAGGAAGTGCGCCGAGCAGTCGTACGGCAGTCCGGTGCGCGAGTCGATCCGGGTGAGCGGCCGTTCGTAGTCGAGCAGCAGCCCCTCGTGACAGGCGTAGAAGTCGACCGCGCTCAGCGCGTCGACGTCCGCACCGCACGCCGCCATGAACCGGATGGCGCGGTCGATCTCGGCCGCGATCTCCTCGTACCGGGCGTACGCCGGGTTCGTCGTGAAGCCCCGGTTCCACTCGTGCACGCGCAGGAGCGACGCGAAGCCGCCGGTCGTGAACGCACGGATGAGGTTGAGCGTCGACGCGGACGTGTGGTACGCCTCGAGCAGGCGCTGCGGGTCCGGCGTGCGGGCCTCGGGCGTGAAGTCGTAGCCGTTGATGATGTCGCCGCGGAACGCGGGCAGCGTCACGTCCCCGCGCGTCTCGCTGTCCGACGACCGGGGCTTCGCGTACTGCCCCGCCATGCGGCCCATCTTCACCACGGGCATGCTCGCGCCGTACGTGAGCACGACCGCCATCTGCAGGATCGTCTTGATCTTGTTGCGGATGTTGTCCGCGGTGGACTCCGCGAAGGTCTCCGCGCAGTCGCCGCCCTGCAGCACGAACGCCTCGCCGCGGGAGGCGGCCGCCAGCTGCGCCCGAAGCGCGTCCGCCTCCCCGGCGAACACGAGCGGCGGCACCGCGGCGAGGCGATCCCGCACGCGGCGGAGCTCGGCGCGGTCCGGCCACTGCGGCTGCTGGAGCGCCGTCAGGCCCTCCCAGGCGTCGAGGCCCTCGACGACCCGCGGGTCCGGCTCGACGCTCATGCGTGGCTCGCCGGCACGAGCGGCTGCCCGATGTCCTCGAGGAGCGCGCCGAACCACGGCTGCGAGACGTCGAACGCCTTGCCGCCGGCGATGCGCGGGAACTCGATCGCGCGCAGGCGGTCGCCCTGCTCCTCGTCGTGGCCGATGACGCCGGACTCGCCCCGCAGCGCCGACTCGACCGCGAAGTCGGTCATCGACTTGATGAGGCGCAGGTCCTCGGCGTTCGGCGCCGCGGCGCGGGAGAAGTACCCCGACTTCTGCACCATCGTCTTCTCCGCGCCCAGCTTCGCCGCGAACTGCTTCGCGAACCACTGACCCGGGTTGATGGTGTCGAGCTTGACGTGGCCGAACGGGTCGCGCTGCACGGTCTCGCCCGCCGCCTCCAGCTGCTCGACGATCTCGTGCATGCCGGCGCCCTCGGACAGGAAGATGTTGACGTTGCCCTGCTCGTCCATGATCGCCTTCAGGCGCTCGGCCTCGGCGTCGATGTCGAGCGCCAGCTCGGGCAGGAAGACGGCGTGCACGTCCCAGCGCTCGCGCGTCAGGCCGATGCCGGGCACCCACTCCTGCCGGTCCAGCCACTTGCGGTACTCAGCGGCGGCGGCCGCGGTCAGCCACCCGCAGTGCCGGCCCATGACCTCGTGCACGATGAGCATGCGCGGGCCCGAGCGGTGCTCGCCGATGATGTTCGCGGCGAACCCGGCGGCCTCCTCGGCCGCCGTCCAGGCACCGAGCGACTGGCGGATCGGGACGACGTCGTTGTCGATCGTCTTGGGCAGGCCCACGACCGTCAGCTCGTAGTCGTTCTCGTGCAGGTACGCCGCGAGGTCGGCGGCCGTCGTGTTGGTGTCGTCGCCGCCGATGGTGTGCAGCACGTCGACGCCGTCCGCCTTGAGCTGCTCCGCCGCGACGCGCAGCGGGTCCTGGCCCTCCTGGACCAGGCCGCGCTTGACGCAGTCGGCCGCGTTCGTCAGCTTCACGCGCGAGTTGCCGATGGGCGAGCCGCCGAAGCGGTGGAGCACGCCGGCCTGCGCACGGACCTCGGGCGTCACGACGACCTTCTCGCCGAGGAGCAGGCCGTGGTAGCCGTGCTGGTAGGCGATGATCTCGACCTCGGGAGCGATCTCCGTATAGCGCTCGATGAGCCCACCGACGGCGGAGGACAGGCACGGAGCGAAACCGCCGGCGGTCAGGAGGGCGACGCGACGGACCGACATGGGAGACACCTCTCGTTGGTCGAGCACAGGACTGCGGCACCCGCGTCGGCGGGCGCGCCCAGCGTGCCTCCCCCAGGGGGCCGGGGCGCCGGACCGAGGTCCGTGCGCGGCGGCGACGGGTCGTGCTGCACGGCGGGCGCACCGAGGCGGTGCGCGCGGGCCCGGCACGCGGCCGGGACCGGCGTCATCCTACTGACGTCGAGGAGCCGTCCTCCGGCGGGCCCGGAACCTGGACATCGGGGCGCGGGCGCCCGCCCGGCGCGTCGGGCAGCCGGCCGGGCGCGTCGTGGGCCGCGGGCTGCCCGCTCGCGATCCGCGCCTTCTGCGTCGCCGCGTACACGTCGACGTACTCCTGTCCCGACAGGCTCATGATCGCGTACATGATCTCGTCCGTCACCGACCGCAGGATGAAGCGGTCGTTCTCCATGCCGCGGTAGCGGCTGAAGTCCAGCGGCTCGCCGATGACGACGCCGATGCGCATCACCTTCGGGATCTTGCGCCCGAGCGGCTGCGCGACGTCCGTGCCGATCATCGCCAGGGGCACGACCGGCGCGCCGGACTCGAGCGCGAGCCGCGCGATCCCGGTCTTGCCGCGGTACAGCCGGCCGTCGGGGCTGCGCGTGCCCTCGGGGTAGATGCCGAACAGGCCGCCCTCGCGCAGGCGCTTCAGGCCCGTGCGCAGCGCCGCCTCGCTCGCCTTGCCGCCGCCGCGGTCCACGGGGATGGTGCCGACGCCGCGCATGAAGCCCGCGGTCAGCCGGCCCTTGAGCCCGCGGCCCGTGAAGTACTCCTGCTTGCCGATGAAGACGATCTCGCGGTCGAGCACGAGCGGGAGGAAGAACGAGTCGATGACGGCGAGGTGGTTGCTCGCGAGGATCGCCGCGCCCTCCGTGGGCACGTGCTCGGCGCCGCGCACCCACGGCCGGTACACCAGGTGCAGCAGGGGCCCGACGAACACCCGCTTCATCAACCAGTAGAACAACGTGTCTCCTCGTCCCGACGCCCGCGCCGACGCCGCCTGCCGCCCGTGGTCACGGGCGCGGTGCAGATCTGCAACCGGCCCGCGCGGGCCGGCACGTCGGGTCCGACTCTAGAGTGCTCCCATGGCCGCACGCCCCGACGACGCCGCCGGTGCCGACGACACGTCCCCCGCCGAGGGGGCCGCGCCGGACGGCGCACCCGTCGGACGCACCCCCGGTGGCACCGGGGGCGGCGACGAGCCCTCCCCCGACGCCCGTGCCGGCGACGGCGACGACGCCGTCTGGGCGTCGATCGTGGCGCGCCTGCGGGACGTCGACGACGCGGCCGACGCGACCGGTCCCGCCGCACCCGGACGCGTGGTCCGTCCCGCCGCCGCCGAGCCACCGGACGCCGGTGCGCCGAGCGGCACGGACGCGCCCCCGCCCCGGCTGTCCGGCCGGGACTGGGACGGCACCGCGCAGTACGACCAGGCCGAGGACGCCGTCGACGAGGCGGAGCACTTCGTGCCGCCGGACCCCGGACCGGTGCTGGGCGGCGACCCGCTGCTCACGATGGCGTGGGGCGCCGCCGTGGGCGTGCCGGTCCTGCTGCTCGTGGTCGTCGTGGCGTGGCGGGACGCGCCCGCGCTGCTGCTGCGCGCGGCGGTCGTGCTGTTCGTGGTCGCGGTCGGCGTGCTGGTGTGGCGCATGCCGCACCGGCGCGACCCGGCGGACGACGACCCCGGCGCGGTGGTCTGAGGCCACCGTGGCCCGGCCGCGCGTCCGCGCGGCCGCGGTCAGACGCGGGCGAGGTCCGCCGCGCCCACCATGCCGGCGTCGTTGCCCATTGAGGCGATGACGATCGAGGCCTCGGGACGGTGCCCGCGCGCCGACAGCTGCTGCGCGTAGGCGTTGCGTGCCGGGGCGAGCAGCAGGTCGCCGGCGGCGCTCACGCCGCCGCCGAGCACGAACATCTCGGGGTCCAGCAGGGCGGCGACGCTCGCCGCGCCCTCGCCCACCCAGCGGGCCACGTCCGCGAGCAGCTCCACCGCGAGCGGGTCACCCTCCTGCGCGCACTGCGTCACGAGCGGGCCGGTGATCTTGTCGGCGCGACCGCCCGCGAGCTCGACGAGCCGCGCCGCGCGCTCCGGCTGCGTGATCGCCGCGGCCTGCGCGTCGCGCACGAGCGCCGTCCCCGACACGTACTGCTCCCAGCAGCCCTCGTGCCCGCAGCCGCAGTAGTGGCCCCCGGGGACCACGCGCATGTGCCCGATCTCGGCCGCGACGCCCCAGGCGCCGCGCACGAGCCGGCCGTGCGTGACGATCGCGCCGCCGAGGCCCGTGCCGAGCGTCAGCATCACCATGTCCTGGACGTCGCGCGCCACGCCGTAGCGGAACTCCGCCCAGCCGGCCGCGTTGGCGTCGTTCTCCACGACGATCGTCACGGACTCGTCCCCGATGAGGGCCGCGACCTTGTCGCGCAGCGGGTAGTCGCGCCACGCGATGTTCGGGGCGAACAGGACGCCGGAGCGGTCCGCCGCCACGAAGCCCGCCGCGGCGAGGCCGACCTGCCGGACCTCGAAGGACGCGCTCAGCTCCCGGTAGGAGTCCGCGATGGCGGCGTCGATGCTCGCGACGTCGTCGGGATCGGTGTCCCGCCGCGTCTGCGCCACGATGACGCCGTCGTCGTCCACGACACCGGCCGCGATCTTCGTCCCGCCGATGTCGACCCCGATGGCGTGCATGTCCTCGTCCGCTCCTGCCGTCGACCCGCGCGCGCGACCACCGCGCGCGCCCGGACCACGCTAGCGGTCCGTCGTGGGAGCGTGCGCATCCGTTCGTCCCGGGCGGGCGCCGACCGGGGCGACGGGCGCCGATCGGGGGGTGCGCGACCGTACCCGGTCGGGCGCTGCGGGCACGGGGCGGAGGTCCCGTATCCTCGTCGCACCCGTCGCCCCCTGCCACTGGAGTCAGCATGGACGAGTTCCACACCCCCCTGCTCGTCGAGACGGATCCCTCGGACAACCTCAACGACCTCTTCGCCGCGCGCGTGCGCGCGACCCCCGACCGCACCCTCGTCGAGCGCGTGACCGCCGCGGGGACGTGGGAGCCGATGACGGCGCGCGAGTACGACGCGCACGTCGTCGCGGTGGCGAAGGGACTCGTCGCGCGAGGCGTCGCCCCCGGCGACCGTGTCGGGATCATGTCCCGCACGCGGTACGAGTGGTCGCTGCTCGACTGGGCCGCGTGGGCCGCCGGCGCCGTGCCGGTGCCCCTCTACGAGACGTCCTCGGCCGAGCAGGTCGAGTGGATCCTCACCGACGCCGACGTGAGCCTGCTCGTCGTGGAGTCGCCCGCGCACGCCGCGGTGGTCGACGAGGTGCGCGCGCAGGCGCCCACGCTGCGCGAGGTGCTCGTGCTCGACGAGGGCGCCGTCGACACGCTGGTCGCGGCCGGCGCCGACGTCCCCGACGACGAGATCGCGCGGCGGCGGGGGCTCGCCGCGCGGGACGACGTCGCGACGATCATCTACACGTCGGGCACGACCGGACGTCCCAAGGGCGTCGAGCTGACGCACGGCAACTTCGCGCAGCTGACGACGAACGCCGTGGAGAAGCTCAAGGTCGTCGTGTCGACGCCGGGCGCGCGCACGTTCCTGTTCATGCCGCTCGCGCACGTGTTCGCGCGGTTCGTGCACGTCCTGACGATCCCCGCGGGTGCCGTGCTCGGCCACTGGCCGGACACGAAGACGCTCGTCGAGGGCATCGGGTCCTTCAAGCCGACGTTCATCCTCTCGGTGCCGCGCGTGTTCGAGAAGGTCTACAACTCCGCGGAGCAGAAGGCCGCGGCGGGCGGCAAGGGCGCGATCTTCCAGCGCGCCGCCAAGACCGCCATCGTCTACTCGCGCGCGCTCGACACGCCGTCCGGCCCGAGCCCCTGGCTGCGGCTGCAGCACAAGGTCGCCGACGTCCTCGTGCTGTCGAAGCTGCGGGCGGTGCTGGGCGGGCAGGTCGAGTGGGCCATCTCCGGGGGCGCGCCGCTCGGCGAGCGGCTCGGGCACTTCTACCGGGGCGTCGGGCTCAAGGTGCTCGAGGGCTACGGCCTCACCGAGACCACCGCGCCGGCGACGGTCAACCTGCCGGAGCGCACGAAGATCGGCACCGTCGGCCCCGCCCTGCCGGGCACGTCGCTGCGGCTCGCGGCCGACGGCGAGATCGAGATCCGCGGCATCCAGGTGTTCCGCGGCTACCACGACAACCCCGCGGCCACGGCCGAGTCGATGGACGACGGCTGGTTCCGCACGGGCGACCTCGGCACGATCGACGAGGACGGCTACCTGCGCATCACGGGCCGCAAGAAGGAGATCATCGTCACGGCCGGCGGCAAGAACGTCGCGCCCGCGGTGCTCGAGGACCGGCTGCGCGCCCACCCCCTCGTCAGCCAGGTGGTCGTCGTGGGCGACCAGCGCCCGTTCATCGGCGCCCTCGTGACGCTCGACCCGGAGGGCGTGCCCGGGTGGCTCACGGCGCACGGCAAGCCCGCGATGTCGCTCGCGGAGGCGGCGAAGGACCCGGACGTGCTGGCGTCGCTCGACAAGGCGGTGGAACGCGCGAACCGGGCGGTCTCCCGGGCCGAGTCCATCCGCAAGTACCGCATCCTCGACCGTGACCTCACGATCGCCGACGGCTACCTCACGCCGAAGCTGAGCGTGCGACGCGCCGAGGTGCTCAAGGACTTCGCGTCCGACGTCGAGGCCCTCTACGAGTCGTCCGGCGAGCACTGATCCGGAGCGCACGGAACCGGAGCGCACCGGGCCCGACCGCGCACGCGCGACGCCCCCGCACGCCCTACGGCGGCGGGGGCGCCGCGCCTCGCGGGCCGGACGCGGCGCCGCCGGAGCGGCTCAGGTGCGCTGCAGGCGGGTGACGAGGACGCCCGACGGCACGGCCCAGGCGCCCGCGGCCTCGACGTCGCGGACGACCTCGCGGTCGCTCGTGACGACGACGAGCACGCGCCCCGGCGGCTCGGCGGCGACCAGCCGGCGCAGCAGGTCGTCGGCGATCTCCCCCGACGAGAACGCGACCCGGACCCCGCGCTGCTGGGCCGGTGCGCGGTGCCCCTCCGCGCCGTCGAAGCAGCACGTCACCTCCGCGCCGCTGTGCGCCGCGAGCCGGCCGAGCGCGTCGACGAGGACGCGCCGCTGGTCGGCCAGCGGCAGGCCCGGCCAGCCCGTCTTGCTGACGTTGTAGCCGTCGACGAGCAGGTGCGCGTGCGGCAGCCGCAGGAGGTCGTCGAGCAGCGCCGGGTCCTCGACGGCGCGCCCGCGCGACGTCGGCCGGTCGACGGCCGACGGACCGGTGGGCGCCACGATCTCCGCCGGCGTGCGCGTCACGGGCGGCAGGGCCAGCTCGGCGCGCAGCCCGGACGCCGCGTCCAGCAGCGTGTCGAGCAGCAGCCGGGCCCGCGCGTCGGCGAGCGCGCGCCCCGTGCGCACCTGGTCCCGTGCCGCGGCGCGCTCGGCCGCCGCGGCGCGGTGCGCATCGGCTGCCCGCGCGGCCAGCTCTGCGGCAGCGCCGCGCTCGTCGGCGGCCCGCTGCGCGTCGGCCGCGGCGGCGTCCGCGAGCCGGCGCGCCTCGCTGCGGGCGCGGTCGGCGTCCGAGCGCAGCCGGCGGAGCTCGCGGCGCAGCGTCGCGAGCTCGTCGCGGGCCGCGCGCTCGGCGTCACGGGCCACGCCCAGCGCGGTGCGCAGGCGCTCGTTCTCGCGGCGTGCGGCATCGGAGGCAGCGGGCGGCCCCGCCTCGGTCCCGGGTGCCGTGCCGTCCGGAGCGGGCGGCACGAGCGGGCGCCACGGCCGTCCCTGCAGCCACGCCCCGGCCGCCGCGGTGAGGTCGGGGACGGCCGCTCCGTGCGACCCGTCGCCGACGGCGTCCTCCACCGGGGCCTGCTGCTCCTGCCCGGCACCCGCGGCGTCGTCGTGGGCGGCGCCCCACACACGCGCCACCCGGGCACGGAACGCGTCGTCGGACCGCAGCGCGTTCCACAGGGGCACGGCGCCCGTCGTCGCACGGCGGCGCGGCGCGAAGCGGCGCACGGCCAGCAGCGCGGTCGGCACCTCGGCGGGCTCCATGCCGCCCAGCACGTCGGCGGCGGCGCGGACGAGAAGGGCGCGCAGGGCGTCGGGGACGGGCTCGTCCGAGCCCGCCCCACCCGTGCCCGCGTCGGCGTCGGCCGGGGCCCCGTCCGCGCGGGCCGCCGCGCCGTCGTCGCGCGCGCCCGTCCCGTGCCCCGGTGCCCCGTCGTGCACCGGCACCGTCGCGCGCACGCCGTCTCCCGGACCCATCCGGCCAGCCTAGGCGCGCGCGGCGGTGCCGGGCCGTGTCGGACCCGGTCGGTACGGTCCCGCCCATGTCGAGCGTGCGCCGTCTGCGCCCCGTGTGGGCCGAGGCCCCCGGGGCCGTGCCCCCGCCCCCCGGCACCGCCACGCCCGTGGCGGTGCCCGTCCAGCCGGGGCTCGACGACCTCGGCACGCCGCTCGCCGACGTGACCTTCGTGGTGGTGGACCTCGAGACGACGGGCGGACGCGCCGGCGAGGACGCCATCACCGAGATCGGCGCGGTCAAGGTGCGTGGCGGCGAGGTGCTGGGCGAGTTCCAGACGCTCGTCGACCCCGGCGGACCCGTGCCGCCGTTCATCCAGGTGCTGACGGGCATCACGACGTCGATGCTCGTCGGCGCCCCGCGGATCGAGGAGGTCCTGCCCAGCTTCCTGGAGTTCGCGCGCGGCACGGTCCTGGTCGCCCACAACGCGCCGTTCGACGTCGGGTTCCTGCGGGCAGCCGCCGCGCGGTGCGAGCGCGCCTGGCCGGGGTTCCAGGTGGTCGACACCGTGCGCCTCGCGCGCCGGGTGGTCCTGCGCGACGAGGCGCCGAACCACAAGCTGTCGACCCTTGCCGCGCTCTTCCGCGCCGAGGTCACGCCGAACCACCGTGCGCTGTCCGACGCGCGCGCGACCGTCGACGTGCTGCACGCCCTTCTGGGCCGGCTGGCGCCCCTCGGCGTGACGCACCTGGAAGACCTCGCGAGCGCCGCCGACCCCGTGCCGAGCGACGTCCGCCGCCGCCGGACCCTCGCCGACGGTCTGCCCGACGCCCCCGGCGTGTACCTGTTCCGGGGGCCGCGCGAGGAGGTCCTCTACGTCGGGACGTCGACGACATCGCTCCGCAAGCGCGTCCGCAGCTACTTCACGTCGGCGGAGAAGCGCGCGCGCATGACCGAGATGGTGCGCCTGGCCGTCCGCGTCGACCCGGTCGTGTGCGCCACGCCGCTCGAGGCGCGCGTGCGGGAGCTGCGCCTCATCGCCGAGCACGCCCCCCGCTACAACCGCCGCTCCCGAGCGCCGGAGCGCATGCCCTGGGTGCGGCTGACCGACGAGGCGTACCCCCGGCTGTCCGTCGTGCGGGACGTGCGGGCGGGCACCGCGCACATCGGCCCGTTCGCGTCGCAGGCCACCGCGCAGCTCGCCGTCGAGGCGCTGCACGAGACGTTCGCGGTCCGCCGGTGCACCCCGCGGCTCCCGCTGCTGCCCGCGGCCGGCGCGCACGCGTGCGTGCTCGCCGAGCTCGGGCGCTGCGGTGCGCCCTGCACCGGCGGCCAGGACGCGCCCGCGTACGGGGCGGTGGCCGACGACGTCCGCACGGCCATGACGGGCGATCCCGACGCCGTGGTCGCGGCGCACGCCGCGCGCATCCGCACCCTCGTCGCGCAGGAACGCTTCGAGGAGGCCGCCACCGTGCGGGACAGGCTCCTCGCCTTCGCCCGCGGCGCGGCCCGGACCCAGCGGCACGCGCCGCTCGCCCGCTGCGCCGAGCTCGTCGCCGCACGGCGCACCGACGACGGCGGGTGGGAGCTGGTGCTCGTCCGGCACGGGCGGCTCGCCGGGACCGCGCGGGTGGACCGGCGCACCGACCCGCGACCGGTCGTGGCGACGCTGCGCGCGACCGGCGAGCACGTCGCCCCGCCCACGGCACCGGCGACGGCGGCGCACCCCGAGGAGACCGACCTCGTGCTCGCGTGGCTCGAGCAGCCCGGCGTCCGGCTCGTCGAGATCGACGGCGAGTGGTCCTCTCCGGTGCGCTCCGCGCAGTCGGTGCGCGACGCCGTCGCAGCGGTCGCGGTCGACCTCGTGACGCCGCGCCCGCCGCTGGTCGAGGACGTGCCGCCGGCCGCCGCACCGCCCGCGCGCGACGCCCGTCGCACGGCATGATGGCTGCCATGCTCACCGCCATCGTGCACATCGACTGCGACGCCGCCACCATCCCCGAGGTCGCCGCGCAGATCGCCGAGATCGACGGCGTCAGCGAGGTCTACTCCGTCACCGGCGAGGTGGACCTGATCGCGCTCGTGCGGGTGCAGGAGCACGAGACGCTGGCGGACGTCATCGCCGACCGCGTCAGCAAGGTCCCCGGGGTGCTGCGGACGCAGACCTACATCGCGTTCCGCGCGTACTCCCGGCACGACCTCGAGGAGGCGTTCGCGCTGGGCCTCGAGGACTGACGCCCCGGGGCCGACGCCGACCGGCAGCACCCCGCGGCTGCCGCCGCTGTCACCCCGCGGCTGCCGCCGCCCAGCGGGCGAGGAGGTCCGCCGCACGGCCGTCGTCGATCGCCCGCTCCGCGATGTCACGGCCGGCGAGGAGGCGGTCCACGAGCGAGCCCTCGGCCGTGCCGGGCATCGTGCCGTCCGCGACGAGCGCCGCCGCCGCGTTGAGGACCACCGTCTCGCGGACGGGACCCGGTGCACCGGCGACGAGCGCCCGCACCACCTCCGCGTTCGCCGCGGCGTCGCCGCCGCGCAGCTGCTCGACCGTGACGGGTCCGACGCCGACGGCCGCCCAGTCGACGACCTCCTCGCGGACCACGCCGCCACGGACCTCCCAGAAGCGCGTCGGCCCGGTCGCCGCGACCTCGTCCAGGCCGTCGCGCTCACCCCGGAACACCAGCGCGTCACGCCCCCGGCCGGCGAGCACGCCCGCGACGAGGGGCGCCATCCGCAGGTCCGCGACGCCGATCGCGCTCGCCGGCGGCTGCGCCGGGTTCGTCAGCGGGCCGAGGAAGTTGAAGGCCGTCCCGATGCCGAGGTCGCGCCGCGGCACGGCGGCGTGCCGCATCGAGGGGTGGAACGCGCCCGCGAAGCAGAACGTGATGCCGACCTCGGTGGCGAGCGCGGCGACCCGCTCGAGCGGCAGGTCGAGGCGGATGCCCAGCTGCTCGAGCACGTCCGCCGTGCCGGTGGACGACGACGCCGCCCGGTTGCCGTGCTTCACCACGGTCAGCCCGGCCCCGGCGACGACGATCGACGCCATGGTCGAGATGTTCACGGTGTGCAGGCGGTCGCCCCCGGTGCCGACGACGTCGACGGACCGCCCCGGCACCGCGAACCGGCGCGCGTGCGCCAGCATCGTGTCGGCGAGGCCCGCCAGCTCTGCGGCGGTCTCGCCCTTGGCCCGCAGCGCGACGAGGAAGCCCGCCACCTGTGACGGCGAGGCCTCGCCGCGCATGATCCGGTCCATCGCCCACGCGGTGTCCGCGCTGCCGAGGTCCTCGCCGCGCACGAGCGACGTGAGCAGGTCGGGCCAGGTCGTCGCGTCGCTCATCGGGCCGCGGTGCCCGTGCGCACGAGCTGCGCGACGGCGTCGTGCAGCACCACCGGGTCCAGCGGACGGCTCACGACCGCGTCGGCGTTCGACCACGACGCGAGCCAGGCGTCCTGCGGGCGTCCGGTGAGCACGAGCACGGGCGGGCAGCGGTACACCTCGTCCTTGAGCTGGCGCGCGAGGCCCATGCCGCCGACCTTGTCGGCCTCCCCGTCGAGCACCAGCAGGTCGAGCCCGCCGGCCTCGGTGGCCGCGATCGCCGCGGCGGCCGTGGCCACCTCGACCCACTCGACGTCCGGCTCGCCGCGGCCGAGCCGACGGCCGACGGCCAGGCGCACCTGGTCGCGCGCGTCGACGTGGTCGCTGTACAGCAGGATGCGCGGCCCCCGCGTCTCACGGCCCGTGTCTGCGGTGCTCATGGCTGGCCCCTTCACTCGTCGTCGACGTGGTCCTGGAGGATCTTGGCACGACCCTCCCCGCGCGCGT
>JAPSIR010000251.1 GCA_031178625.1 Cellulomonas sp. | reverse complement strand
TGGCATCGACTACTTGGCACACTGTTGAGTTCTCAAGGAACAGACGCTCATCCTCGATCAGCCTTTCGGCATCCCGCAGGAGGCTCGTTCACCATCGTAGCGGACCGTTTTCGCTCTCCTGACCACCCAGGTGGTCATTCCTGCCGTTCCGCATCGGTTCCTACCGTAGCCCATCCTCGCGAAGTTCCTGCCGCCGTTCGGCGGTCATTCCCTCGTCGATTCCGGCTGCGATTTCTACCGCAGGCCCTACGTCCTGTCGATCACCGAGGTGATCGCCGGACGGCCGGGACCGGTTCCACACGCCGTACCCCGACGCACTGTGCGTCCGGAGCGTGCCTGTGGGTTGTTGCCCTGCTCCGCGGGACCGTCCACCGACCGAGTCGGTGTCCGTTCCTCCCTGCCGGGCGGGCCTGTAGAACATTACGCGCCCCACGGCTCTCGCGCAAACCCCGCGTGCGGTGACCGTGGTCACCCCGCATGCGGGTGGTGCCCGGGGGCGCCCTCGCTGTCTCCTCAACCACCGGCGCAGCGCGCCCATTCCCCGCACGCCGCGCCGCTACGCCGGCGGCGCCGCGGAGGCGTCGCTGACGCTCCCGCGACGTCCCGCCCACGTGCGGGCGGACGCCTGGCCCGCCTGCGTGACGCCGGGTGGGCCGCCGTCAGCTCACGCCTGCGCGTCGACGACGGCGAGCGTGCGCTTGCCGCGCCGCAGGACCGCCCACCGGCCGTGGAGGAGCTGGTCGGCGGAGAGGACGGCGTCCTCGTCGGTGACCCGCACGTTGTTCACGGACGCACCGCCCTCGGCGACCGCGCGACGTGCGGCCGCCTTGCTCGCCACGACCCCCGTGGCGGCGAGCAGCTCGACGACGGCGTCACCCGCCCCTCCGCGGGCCGTCGGGAGCTCGGCCACGGCCGCCGCGAAGGTCCCGGCGTCGAGGTCCTCGAGGGCGCCGCGCCCGAAGAGCGCCTGGCTGGCCGCGACGACGGCGTCCGCGGCGTCGGTGCCGTGCACCAGGGCGGTGACGTCGTACGCCAGCATCCGCTGCGCCTCGCGCGCCGCCGGCCGCGTCGCGACGGACTCCTCCAGCGCGGCGATCTCCGCGCGGGTCCGGAACGTGAAGACCTTGAGGTAGCGCACGACGTCGGCGTCGTCGGTGTTGACCCAGAACTGGTAGAAGGCGTACGGCGTCATCATGTCCGGCGCGAGCCAGACGGCCCCGCCCTCCGACTTGCCGAACTTCGTGCCGTCGGCCTTGGTGATGAGCGGCGTGGTGAGCGCGTGCACCGGCGTGCGCTCGGTCTTGCGGATGAGGTCGACGCCCGACAGCAGGTTGCCCCACTGGTCGTTCCCGCCGGTCTGCAGCGTGCAGCCGTGCCGGCGGAACAGCTCGCGGTAGTCGAGCCCCTGCAGGATCTGGTAGCTGAACTCCGTGAAGGAGATGCCCTCCTCGCTCGCGAGGCGGCGCGCCACGGTGTCCTTCGCGAGCATCGTGCCCAGGCGGTAGTGCTTGCCGACGTCGCGCAGGAAGTCGATCGCGGACAACCCGCCGGTCCAGTCGAGGTTGTTCACCATGACGGCGGCGTCGGGCCCCTCGAAGTCGAGAAACCGCTCGATCTGCGCGCGCAGGCGGCCGACCCACTCGGCGACCGTCTCGGGCGTGTTGAGCACGCGCTCGCCCGACATCCGGGGGTCGCCGATGAGGCCCGTGGCGCCGCCGACGAGGGCGAGGGGGCGGTGCCCCGCGAGCTGCAGGTGCCGCATGAGGACGAGCTGCACGAGGTGGCCGTGGTGCAGGCTCGGTGCCGTCGGGTCGAAGCCGGTGTAGAAGGTGACCGGCCCGTCGGCCAGCGCCTGCGCCAGCGCGTCGCGGTCCGTCGTCTGGGCGACGAGGCCCCGCCACTCGAGCTCGTCGAGGATGCTGCTCACGTCTGTCTCCTCCTCGCGGGCGCAGCGCGCCCGGGGTCGTGGTCCTGCGGTCGGGTGGTCCGGGTGGCGGCGCCCGCGGGCACCGGCCTCACGCCGACGTCGTCGCCCCGCCCGGGGCGTCTGCCGACGCCGGCGACCGATACGCCGGCCGGTACGCCGACACCGTGGGCTCGTTCGTCAGCCACAGCCGCCACGGGTGCGCCCCGCCGTCGCCGCCTGGGCCCGACACACCGACGCGCGGTCCGGTCGCGACCGCGGACAGGACGGTGCCCGTGTCACGTCGGCGCACCACCACGCCGCCGCCCGGTTCCGTCACGTCGCAGCCGTTCGCCTCGAGGTCGAGGCCGAGGCACACGGCGAGCCGGGCGGGTCCGCGTGCGAGCTGGCGGGCGCTGTCGACGACACCGGACCGCTCGCGGCGTGCCCGGGCGAGCTCGGCGCCCTCGACGACCTCGCCGGCGCGCAGCAGCACGGCCGACGCGCGCCCCGCGGGCTGCGTCACGACGTTGACGCAGTGGTGCAGACCCATGTGCCGGTACACGTAGAGCCGGCCGGGCTCGGCGAACATCGCGGCGTTGCGCGGCGTCCGCCCGCGGAACGCGTGCGAGCCCGGGTCGTCGTCGCCCCCGTACGCCTCCACCTCGGTCAGGCGGACCGTGACGGCACCCTCGGGCGTGCGGGTGGTCACGTAGCCCCCGAGCAGGTCGCGCGCCACCTGCAGGACGTCGCGCGCGAACCACGTGCGCGCCGGCACCGGGCCGAGGCCGAGGACGCCGCCCGCGGGCGGTGCATCCCCGGGCGCGGGCTCCGGCTCGACGGTCACCCGGTCATCATGCCAAAGGCGTCGAGACGGACGTCCGCCCGTCCGGGCGTGCCCTCGCGCGCGAAGTGCGCAGCCTCGTCGGCCATCCACGTGCGCCAGTGGGGCAGCGCGGCCTCGCCGTCACGCTCGAGCCCGCGGCGCAGGCGCAGCTCGGGCGCCGCCTCGACCCACACGCGCATCGTGGCCACGGCGTCCACCGCGCGGCGCGCCGAGCCGCAGCCCTCCAGCACGAGGACGTCGGTGACCGGGACGTCCACCCAGTCGTCGAACCGGTCGGACGGCCAGTCGAACCGCTGGTACCGGCCCGGCACGCTGCGGCGGAGCGGCTCGAGCACCTGCGCCGACAGGCGCGGCCAGAGCGAGCCCTCGAGCCCGCGCCAGCCGGCGTACAGGTCGTCGAGGTGGAGCACGGCGGCCGTCGCGCCGCGCGCGCGCACCTGCGCGGCGAGCCGCCCCGCGGCCGTCGTCTTCCCAGATCCGGCGGGCCCGTCGACGGACACCAGCCGGACCGGTCCCAGCCGACGCGGACCGGCGAGCACGCGTGCCGCGAGCACACCGGCGACCGCGTCCGCGTCGGGCCGCCCGTCCGCGTCGGGTCCCCCGGCCATCAGGACGCGCGCGACGCCCGCAGCCGCGCCGCGGCGTCGCGGGCCCGGCCCAGCTGCTCGGCCACGCGCACGGGTGCCGTGCCGCCGTGCGCCGACCGCGACGCGAGCGAGCCCTCGACGGAGAGCACCGCCCGGACGCCGGGCGTCAGGTGCGGCGAGATCGCCTGCAGCTGCGCGTCGGTCAGGTCCCACAGCTCGAGCGCCGGCTCGTGCTCCTCGCACGCGCGCACGCACGCCCCCGCCACCTCGTGCGCCACGCGGAACGGCACGCCCTCGCGGACGAGCCACTCGGCGATGTCGGTCGCCAGCGAGAAGCCCTGCGGCGCGAGCGCGGCCATGCGGTCGGTGTCGAACGTGAGCGTCGCGACCATGCCCGCGAACGCCGGGAGCAGGACAGTCAGCTGGTCGACCTGGTCGAAGACCGGCTCCTTGTCCTCCTGCAGGTCGCGGTTGTACGCGAGCGGCAGGCCCTTGAGCGTCGTCAGCAGCCCCGTGAGGTCGCCGACGAGACGCCCCGCCTTGC
>JAPSIR010000250.1 GCA_031178625.1 Cellulomonas sp. | reverse complement strand
CCCGATCAGCCGCGCGGTGGCGTGCACCGCGGGCAGCGCCCGGTCGACGTCGAGGGCGACCGCGGCTGCGCGCGCCCCCGCGGGCCCGCGCAGCCGGTGCCCCACCTCGCGGCGCTCGGCGTCGGAGAACCGCGCGAACGCGCGGCGCAGCAGTGGCAGGAGGTCCTCGAACGTCCGGTCGTCCACCCCGCCGACCCAGTCGTCGACGAGCGCCAGGAGCACCGGGTCGTGCACCAGCAGCAGCGCGTCGCCCTCGAGGAACCCGTCGAGCCACGCGGCCCCCGCGGGCGCCGGCGCACCGACCGACAGCCGACGCGACATCCGCTCGGCCACCGTGGTCACGTCCAGCGTGCCGCCGTCCAGCAGCAGCCGGTGCACGCGGCCCGAGACGGCGGCGTGCGCGCGCTCGTCCGCGGCCAGGTCCGTCAGTCCCCGCCGCCACGGCGCGTCGAGCGCGGGGTCGTCGAGGAGCCGCACACCGCGGTCCGCGGACTCCACCGCGTCGCGCACCAGCGCGCCCGCGTCGTCGTCGAGCGCCGTGCACGCCGCCCGCAGGCCCACCGCGACGCGCGTCACGACGGTCCGCAGCACGCGGGCGACCCCGCCCGTGCCGACGTCGCGGACGTCGCCGTACCGGCGCGTGCGCGCGAGCGGCTCCACCGCGCGCAGCAGCGTGAGCGGGTCGTGCTGGTGGGCGGTCTGCTGCTCGAGCGCGGCGAGCACCGCGGTGAGCGCGTCGGGCAGGTCGCAGAGCAGGCACTGCTCGACGAGGTCCGCGAGCACCGACAGGTCCGCGGCCGCGGCGGCGCGCTCGCGCACCAGGCCCTCCGCCGCGGCGGGCACGGTCGTGCCGCGCAGCCCCGCCTCGACGAGCCGCACCGACAGCTCGGGCACCCACTCCAGGTCCCACGCCTCGCGGAACGTGCCGGTGGTGCGCGTGGCGACGGCCGCCGGCCGGCCCCACGGCACGTCGAGGAGCCGCAGGCGGTGCAGCAGGAGCGAGCGCTCGCGGTGCTGCTCCTTGCGCAGGTCCAGCTGGAGCAGCGTCGCCGAGGCGGACGGTGTCATCCGCAGCGCGCGCTGCCGGCGGGTGAGGTCGGCGGCGAGCGGCACCATCGGCACGTCGTCGGGCACCGCGCCCATCGCCTCGCCCACGACGAGCGTGCGGTGCACCAGCTGCAGGGGCACCGTCGACCCGCCGCACAGCACCGTCTGGGCGGCGTCCGTGACCTCGGACAGCCCCACCGACGGCCGGCCGCGCACCGCGGCGAGCGTGTCGGCGAGCCGCACCGCCTCGACGACCGACGCCGGCGGGGCGTCGAGCTGCTCGTCGCGCAGCGCGCGCCCGACCCGCACCAGCCAGGACGTGGTGACGTCCTGCGCCGTCGCGCCCGGCCGCGCGCCCTCGACGAACAGGTGCTGGTACCAGCCGGGTGCCGTGACGCCGGCGCCGTACCCGCTCGCGGTGGCGAGCCGGCCCGCCGTCCACGGCGCCCAGGTGGCGGTGACCTTCACCTTCGGGAGCCCGGTCAGCAGCGCGGTGTCGTCCTTGACGGGCACGCGGGCGTCCGGGTGGACGGCCGGTGCGTGGTACGCGCCGCACACGAACGCCACGCGCTCGGCCCCGCCGCGCAGCGCCGCCCGGACGGCGCGGCGCATGGCGGCCTCCCGGCGCCGGGTCTCGAGGTCGTCGCCGGGCCCGGTCGCGCGCACGGCGGCCATGGCCTCGCGCAGCGCGTCGAACCGGGCCACCGCGGACCCGGAGCGGTGCTCGACGGCGTCCTCCCACCACCGCTCGGGGTCGTCGTAGCCCGCGGCGCGCGCCAGCTCGGCGATCGGGTCGGGCGGGGCCGGCAGCGCGGCGAGGGTGTCGTGGGCGTCGTCCTCCCCCGACGCGTCCGCACGCCCCTCGGCGTGCGCCTCGTCGCCGTCACCGTCGTCCTCCCGCCCCGCGCGCCCCGGCACCTCGTGCGCACGGGTGGCGAGCAGGTGCGCCGCCGCGAGGTCCACGAGCTCGACGCGGCGCCCGCGCGTGACGGCCCACCGCAGCGCGACCCACTCGGGCGAGAACGCCGCCATCGGGTAGAAGGACGCCCGCCACGGCTCGTCGACCGCGTACACGAGCCCCGCGACCGGCGGGACGAGGCCGGGGTCCGCGACGACCGGCACGAGCGGCGCCAGCTCCGGCGGGCCCTCGACGAGCAGCACGTCGGGGTCCAGCTCGTCGAGCGCCTCGAGCACGGACCGCGCGCTTCCCGGGCCGTGGTGCCGGACGCCGAGCACGTGCACGCGGTCCGCCGCCGCGCCCGTGCCGGTGACACGCGGAGGGGCGCCGGCAGAAGCCCTCGCGCTCACACCAGCTCCCGGCACGCGCGGTACAGGTCCTCCCAGCCGGCGCGGTCGCGGACGATGGTCTCCAGGTACTCCTGCCACACGAGCCGGTCCTGCACCGGGTCCTTGACGACGGCCCCGGTGAGGGACGCCGCGACGTCCTCGGCGCGCAGCACGCCGTCGCCGAAGTGCGCCGCGAGCGCCGTCCCGTTGGTGACGACCGAGATCGCCTCCGCCGTGGACAGCGTGGCGGACGGCGACTTCACGGTGGTGCGCCGGTCGAGCGTGACCCCGCCGCGCAGCTCGCGGAACACCGTCACGACCCGCTCGATCTGCGCGAGCGCGGCCAGCTCCGGCGGCAGCTCCAGGGACCGGCCCACCGCGGCGACGCGCGTGCGGACGATCTCGACCTCCTGCTCGAGGGAGTCCGGCAGCGGGAGCACCACGGTGTTGAACCGGCGGCGCAGCGCCGACGACAGGTCGTTGACGCCCTTGTCGCGGTCGTTGGCCGTGGCGATGACGTTGAAGCCCGGGCGCGCCTGCACCTCGGTGCGCAGCTCCGGCACGGGCAGCGTCTTCTCCGACAGGATCGAGATGAGCGCGTCCTGCACGTCCGCGGGGATGCGCGTCAGCTCCTCGATCCGCACGATCGCGCCGTCGCGCATGGCGCGCATCACCGGGCTGGGCACGACCGCCTCGGGCGTCGGGCCGTCGGCCAGCAGCCGCGCGTAGTTCCAGCCGTAGCGCAGCTGCTCCTCGGGCGTGCCGGCGGTGCCCTGGACCACGAGCGTCGAGTCGCCGCTGACCGCCGCGGCGAGGTGCTCGCCGACCCACGTCTTGGCCGTCCCCGGCACGCCGAGCAGCAGCAGCGCGCGGTCCGTCGCGAGCGACGCCACGGCGATCTCCATGAGCCGCCGCGAGCCGAGGTACTTGGCGCTCACCGGCGTCCCGTCGGGCAGCGTCCCGCCGACGAGGTACGTCGTCACGGCCCACGGCGACAGGCGCCAGCCCGGCGGGCGCGGCCGGTCGTCGGCGGCCGCGAGCGCGGCCAGCTCGTCGGCGAACGCGTCCTCGGCGTGCGGCCGCAGCACGGGCGCGTCGGCGCCGCCCAGGGGGTCCGGGCCGTCGACGCCGGGCCGCCTGCCGGGGTCAGCGCCGAGGGCCGTGCCGGGTGCGGGGTCCGTGGCGGTGCCGTCCTGGCGGGCGGGGTTCGTGCCGGTGCTGCCCGGCTCGGGGTGCTGCGACGTCATGCGAGGGCCTCGTCGGTCGTGGCGAGCAGGGACAGGTGCTGGGTCAGGTCCGTCAGGGCGCGGGCGCGGGTCCGGAAGGCGGAGACGGCGGCGGCGAGCCGTGCCGACTCCTGCGGGTCGCGGGCGCGCTCGACGGCGCGTTCGGCGTCCGCCGCGGCCCGGTCGGCGGCGTCCCGCGCCCGGCCGACCGGCTCCCGCGCGTCGGGGTGCAGCCGGCGGGCGAGCGCGTCCACGGGCAGGGCGAGCGTGCGCGTCGTGGCGGGGTCCGCGGCGACCCGCGCGACCGCCTCCGCGACCGCGACGCTGAG
>JAPSIR010000249.1 GCA_031178625.1 Cellulomonas sp. | reverse complement strand
TCGTGTCAGCCGCCCGGCGAGGCGCACTACTCTGGGCGCTCGTGTCCCACACCTCGGATGAGCTGACCACGCACTGGGTCCTGACGCTGTCGTGCCCCGACCGTCCCGGCATCGTCGCGGCCGTCGCCGGGGTGCTCGCGGAGCACGGCGGCAACATCACCGAGTCCCAGCAGTTCGGGGACGCCCTGTCGGGGCTGTTCTTCATGCGCGTGCAGGTGACGTCCGCGGCGACGCACGACGAGCTGAGCACGGCGATGACCGAGCTCGCCGGTCGGTTCGCGATGCAGTGGCACCTCGACGTCGCCGGCCGCAAGGTCCGCACGCTCGTCATGGTGTCCACCGCGGCGCACTGCCTCAACGACCTCGCCTTCCGCCAGCGGTCGGAGGACCTGCCGGTCGAGCTGGTCGCCGTCGTGTCGAACCACGAGGTGCTGGCGCCGATGGCCGAGTTCTACGACATCCCGTTCCACCACGTCCCCGTGACGGCGGCGACCAAGGCGGACGCGGAGGCGCGGCTGCTCGCGCTCGTCGAGGAGCTCGACGTCGAGCTCGTCGTCCTCGCGCGCTACATGCAGATCCTCTCGGACGACCTGTGCCGCGCGCTCGAGGGCCGGGTCATCAACATCCACCACTCGTTCCTGCCCTCGTTCAAGGGCGCGCGCCCCTACGCGCAGGCCCACGACCGCGGCGTGAAGCTCATCGGCGCGACCGCGCACTACGTCACGGGCGACCTCGACGAGGGGCCGATCATCGAGCAGGACGTCGAGCGGGTGGACCACACGCGCACGGAGCAGGACATGGTGCGCCTCGGCCAGGACGTCGAGCGGCGCGCGCTCGCCCGCGCCGTGCGCTGGCACGCCGAGCACCGCGTCCTCCTCGACGGCCACCGGACGATCGTCTTCCGCTGACCCCCCGCTCGAGCGGCTGAGCCGCCCGTACACCCACGGTCCAGGCCGACCGTCCACGGCGAGAGGTGTCTGGCGTGCGCCCCCGCGTCGTGGAGTGCGCGCCAGACCCCGTTCGGCGTGGGCAGGACCCGCATCGGCGGCCCGAACCCCGACCGGGTTCGCCCTGAACGGATCGGCGTGCTCCCTCGTCTGAGGGGTGGACGTCCGATCCGTGCCGTCCGACCGACATAACCGTTTCGTGACGGTGCGGTCCCGGCCCGGCGCACGCCAGGGTGGGCCTCTCACCGCCGCCGACCGCCAGGGGGTCCTGCCATGTCCACACCTGCCACCACGTCCACGCCCGCGGGGACCGGTGCGACGCCGCTGACCGACCGGTTCGCCGGTGCCGACCGTCCCGCCGCACCGGCGGCGCGCGGTGCCCGGCTCATGGCCACCCTGCTGCTCGTGCTGGGATCGCTCTTCGTGCTCGGCGGCGCCGGCACGTGGGCCGTCACGGCCGCCGGCCTGTCGAGCGAGGGCGTGACGGTCGCCGACAGCGCGCCGGCGTTCGTCGGGGCCGCGCTCGACACCCCGTGGGAGGCGTGGGCGCAGACGGAGGCGATCCGCAGCGACGTCCTCGCCGCCACGGACGGGCGCACCTACGCAGAGCTCGACCGGGAGGACCCGCTGCGCGACATGGCGACCACGGGCACGTTCCTGCGCGCGTCGCTGCTCACGTCGGTCGTGGCGTTCGGCGTCGCGACCGCCCTCGTCGGCATCGGCGTGGGCTTCCTGCTCGGCGGCCTGGGCCTGCGCTCGGTCGCCGGGGCCCGCGCCGCGGGCTGACGCCACGGCGCGACCCGACGGGTGGCCCGGCCGTGGACGCCGGCCGGCCCCCGCGCACCCGCCCGTCGCGGCGCCGGTCACCGGCACCGCGGCGGGCGGGCCCGCCTCCGCCGACGCGTGGCGTAGGCGCGGCTCCGCCGACGGTCAGCTCACCGCGGTCACCGGCCGCAGCGGCCGGCCGACGCGGGACGCGCCCGTGACGGCGCCGATGATCTCCTCGTAGCTCGCCGTCTGGGCGTCGAACGACCCGTTGTTGCGCCCGTGCCGCAGCACCTCGATGCGGTCGGACACCGCCCGCACGTCGTTCATGTTGTGGCTGATGAGGATCACGCCGAGGCCCAGCTCGCGCAGCCGCTCGATGTACGTGAGCACCTCGGCGGTGTGCGCGACCGACAGGGCCGCGGTGGGCTCGTCGAGGACCACGAGCCGCGGCGAGCCGAGCAGCGTGCGCGCGATCGCGACGGACTGCCGCTGCCCCGCGGACAGGTGGGACAGCGGCGTGCGGACGGACGGCACCCGGCTGGTCAGGTCACGCAGCACGGAGCGCGCCATCGCCTCCATCCGGCTGTCCTGCATGACGCCGGCGCTGCGCATCTCGCGCCCGAGGAACAGGTTCGCGGTGACGTCGAGGTTGTCGCACAGCGCGAGGTCCTGGAACACCGTCGCGACGCCGAGGCGCTGCGCCGCCTTCGGGTTCGGGATCGTCACGGGTGCGCCGTCGATCTCGACCAGGCCGGAGTCGGGCACGAGCACGCCGGCGACGACCTTGGCGAGCGACGACTTGCCCGCGCCGTTGTCGCCGACCAGCGCGACGACCTCGTGCGCGTGCACCTCGAGGTCGACGTCGACCAGCGCCTCCACGGCGCCGTACCGCTTGGTGATGCCGCGCATCGACAGCAACGGCGTGCGCGTCCCCTCGACCATGTCCGGTCCACCTGCTCCCCGTCGGGCACGTGACACGTGCAGTGAATCCCCCCGCTCCGGCGTCGTCAACCGACGGCCGCCCGTCTCTCGTCCTCGTCGTGCCGGCCGCCGGGCGCCTCGTGGCCGCCCGGGCCGTCGTCCGTCCCGACGCCCGCGTCGCCGCCGTCGACCCCCGTCAGGCCGGCGACGGACAGGTCCGCCGCGTCCTCCACCCGCACCGGCACGTCGGCGGACTGCAGCGCCAGCACGAGCGCGCCCACCACCTCCGCCCGGCCGCCGAGCTCCGCCGGCACCACCTCGAGCGGCGCGATCTGGTTGAGCAGCACGCGGCGGCGGATCGCGTCGCGCATGGGCTGCAGCAGCACCTCGCCGGTCTCCGCGAGGTCGCCGCCCACGACGACGCACTGCGGGTTCACGGCCATGCCGAGCCCCGCGACCACCGCGCCGATCGTCGCACCCGCGTCGGCGACCACCTGCGCCGTGCCCGGGTCGCCCTGCCGCGCGCGCGCCACGACGTCGCGCAGCGTCAGCGGTCCCTGGCTCGCGCGCAGCGGCTCCACGAGCGCGCCGGCCCCGACGACGGTGTCGAGGCAGCCGCGCGACCCGCAGCGGCAGATGAGCCCCTGCGGGTCGACCTGCACGTGCCCGATCTCGCCGGCCGTGCCGGCGAACCCGCGGTGCACGCGCCCGTTGATGACGATGCCGGCGCCCGTGCCGTACGACGCGCGCACGTAGACGGCGTCGCGGTACCCCCGGGCCGCCCCGAGCGTGTACTCGGCGAGCGCGCCGAGGTTCGCGTCGTTGTCCACGTGCACGGGACGCCCGAGCCGCTTGCCGACGACCTGCGCGAGATGCTCGCCCTCCCAGCCGCGGAACACGCCGGGGACGGACACCATGCCGGTGCTCGCGTCGACGGGCGCGGGCACGCCGATGCCGATGCCCACCACCTCGTCGAGCTCGCTGCCGATCCGCTCCAGCAGGTCGACGACCAGCAGGGCCGCGCGGTCCAGGCTCGTGTCGGAACGGTGCTCGTGCGGCAGCGGCAGGGACTGCTCGGCGACGACCTCGTGGGCGAAGTCGCCGAGCACGACACGCAGGTGCCGGTGCCCGATCTGGATGCCGACGGCGAGGCCGACGCGGCGGGCGAGCGTGACCATCTGGGCACGCCGCCCGCTGCGGGTGGTGACGGCGGTGTCGACGACGCCCGCGGCCAGGAGGTCGCGGACGATCGTCG
>JAPSIR010000248.1 GCA_031178625.1 Cellulomonas sp. | reverse complement strand
AGTGGCACGTCGTGCGGGGCGGTCCCGGTCAGGTCGTCGGGACGCTGCGGCTGCTGTGGTCCGACCCCGACTTCTGGGGCGACGACCCGACGCCCGCGGTGTACGTGCACGGGCTGATGACGGCGCGCTCGCGCGTCGGCACCGGGCTCGGCGGCGCGCTGCTCGACTGGGCGGCCGCGCGCGGCCGCGAGGCGGGCGTCGGCCTGCTGCGGCTCGACTGCCGCACGACCAACCCGGCGCTGCGCGCCCTCTACGAGGCGTACGGGTTCACGGCCGTCGGGCAGCGCGACTTCCCGACGTTCAGCGCGACGCTCCTGCAGAAGCCGCTCGCCCCCGCCTGACCGCGCCGCGGCCCGCCGTTTGGTCCCGGCCCGTCCGGCGGCGCAGGATCGTCGGGTGTTCACCACGCGGCCCGTCCTCACGGGCACCTTCGGCATGGTCGGCTCGACGCACTGGCTCGCGAGCGCGGTCGGCATGCGCACGCTCGAGGCGGGCGGCAACGCGTTCGACGCCGCCGTGGCGGCCGGCTTCACGCTGTCGGTCGTCGAGCCGCACCTCAACGGGCCCGGCGGCGACGTGCCGGTCATCGGCCACCGCGCGGCGGACGGGCGGACGTTCGTCGTGGTCGGGCAGGGCACGGCGCCCGCCGCGGCGACGCCCCTCGCGTTCGCGGCGCTCGGCGTCGACGTCGTCCCGGGCACGGGCCACCTCGCGGCCGTCGTCCCGGGGGCCTTCGGCGCCTGGCTCGACCTGCTGGCGAGGTACGGCACGCTGCCGCTCGCGGACGTCCTCGCGCCCGCGATCGGCTACGCCCGGGACGGCTACCCGCTCGTGCCCGCGGCGGCGCGCACGGTCGCCACCGTCGCGGACATGTTCGCCGCGCACTGGCCCACGAGCGCCGAGGTCTACCTGCCGCACGGCGCCGCGCCCGCGGCCGGCGCCCGCTTCGCCAACCCCGCACTCGCCGCGACGTTCGAGCGGCTCCTGGCCGAGGCGGCCGCCGCCGGCCCCGACCGCGAGGCCCAGATCGAGGCGGCGCGGCGCGCGTTCTACGAGGGCTTCGTCGCGGAGGGCGTCGACGCGTTCGTGGCGGGCACGCCGGTGCACGACGCGACGGGGTCCGCGCACGCGGGCTTCCTGCGCGGCGACGACCTGGCCGCGTGGCGCGCCACCGAGGAGCCGACGGTGTCGGTGCCGTTCGCCGGCGTCGAGGTGCACAAGACGGCCGCGTGGGGCCAGGGCCCGGTGCTGCTGCAGCAGCTGCGCCTGCTGGCCGCGCTCGGTGTCGACGGGCTCGTCCGGGACGTCGTCGCGGCGGAGGCGCGCGGGCAGGTGGCCGTCGAGGCGACCACGGAGCTCGTGCACCTCGTGACGGAGGCGGCGAAGCTCGCGTTCGCCGACCGCGACGCCTGGTACGGCGACTCGGGCGACGTCCCCCTCGACGCGCTGCTGTCCCCCGCGTACGCCGCCGAGCGCGCCCGGCTCGTCGGCGCGGAGGCGGACGGCGGGTACCGCCCGGGCAGCCCCGACGGGCGCGAGGCGGTCCTGCCGCGCGCGCTCGTCGAGGCACGGGCGGCGGCGGAGCGCGGGACGGGCACCGGGGGCGGCGTGCCCGCGGGCGGCGGCCTCGGCGAGCCGACGGTGTCGCCGATCGGCCTCTCGCCGGGCGACACGTGCCACGTCGACGTCGTCGACCGGTGGGGCAACCGCGTGTCCGCGACGCCGTCGGGCGGCTGGCTGCAGTCCAGCCCGGTCGTGCCCGGGCTCGGCTTCGCGCTGCCGACGCGCGCGCAGATGTTCTGGTTGGAGCCGGGGCTGCCGTCGAGCCTCGTCCCGGGCACGCGCCCGCGCACGACGCTCAGCCCCGCGCTCGTGCTGGGCGACGGCGGCACCGGGTTCGCGTTCGGCACGCCCGGCGGCGACCAGCAGGACCAGTGGACGGTGCCGTTCCTGCTGCGGCACCTCGTGGGCGGCGCGGACCTGCAGGCGGCCATCGACGGCGCGTCGTGGCACTCGACGCACGTGCACGGCTCGTTCCACCCGCGCACGCACACCCCGCGCGGGCTCACGGTGGAGTCGCGCGTGGGCGCCGAGGTGCTGGCGGCGCTCGCCGCGCGCGGGCACGACGTCCAGGACGCGGGCGCGTGGACCCTCGGCCGGATCAGCGCCGCGGGCGTGCGCGCCGACGGCCTGCTCGAGGCGGCGGCGAACCCCCGCGGCATGCAGGGGTACGCGGTCGGGCGCTGAGTCGGGCCGTCACCCCAACGTTCTGAGTCATCGGATGTCTGTCCCGCCCGGGACGTCCCGGATGAGGGTTGGATGAGGATCGGGCCTGTGGGACGTTCCAGACATCGGAGCACCGATACGGTCGGGTCATGCCCTACGACGTCGTGGACGCACATCTGCAGGTGTGGGACCCCGAGACGGTCCACTACCCGTGGATGGCGCAGGACCCCTCCCTCCTGCACCAGGCGTACCGCGTCGCCGACGTGGGCGGAGAGCTGCACGGGCATCACGTGGACGGCGTGGTGCTCGTGCAGTCCGCCGACAACCGTGCCGACTCGGAGCACCTCCTCTTCCAGGCGCTGAGCTCACCGGACGTCGTGGGCGTCGTCGCGTGGGTCCCCCTGGACCGCCCCGACGAGGCCGCCGCACAGCTGGACCACTGGCGCACGGAGCCCGTCGTGGGTGTCAGCCACCACGTCGACCGGGAGGCCGACGCGCGGTGGCTCGTCCGCGACGTGGTCGACGACGGCCTGCACGTGCTCACCGAGCGCCGCCTCGTCCTCGACCTCCCGGCGACGACGCCCGAGCTGCTCGGCCACGTCGCCACGATCGCCGAGCGGCACCCCAAGCTGACCGTCGTCGTCGACCACCTCGGCGGCCCGCCGCTCGCCGCCCTCCGTGCGGGTGACACGGCGACGTGGGCGCGCTGGGCGGCCGCCCTCGACGAGGTCGCGCAGGCACCGAACGTCGTCGCGAAGCTCGCGGGGCTGGGCCGCGCCGCGGGTCCCGGATGGACTGCCGACGACGTGCGGCCCGCCGTCGAGCACGCGATCGCCACCTTCGGGCCCGACCGGCTCATGGCCGGCAGCGACTGGCCGAGCGCGCTGCACGGGCACGCGTCGTGGGAGCAGGTGTGGTGCGCGGTGACGGCGACGCTCGACGGTCTCGACGACGCCGGGCGGGCGTGCGTGCTGGGCCGCACGGCGGTCGAGGTCTACGGCATCCCCCCGCTCGTCGCCGCCAGCTAGCATCGAACCGGGTCGACCGTCCAGGTCGACGGTCACAGCGGACCGGACGAGGGCGGGCACGTGACACGCACCCAGGGCGTCGTCGAGGACATCCAGCGGCTGATCCTCGACGGCGGGCTGCGTCCGGGCGACCGGCTGCCGGCCGAGAAGGAGCTCGCCGTCGAGCTCGGCGTGTCCCGTGGGTCGCTGCGCGAGGGCGTCCGGGCGCTGGTCGTCCTCGGCATCCTCGAGGCGCGGCACGGCGACGGCACGTACGTCACCGACCTCAACCCGGCGACGCTGCTGACGCCGCTCGCCTTCGTCGCGGACGTGCCCGGCGACCGTGCGCAGCTGCAGGCGGTGCGCCGCATGCTCGAGACGGAGGCCGCGGGGCTCGCGGCGCTGCGCATGACCGACCCGCAGGTCGCGCGGGCGCGCGCGGCGCTCGACGAGACGAGCCGTGCGCTCGTCGACGCGGCACCCGACCCGGAGGTGCTGGTCGCGGCGGACCTGGCGTTCCACCGCGCCGTCGCCGACGGGTCCGGCAACTCGGTGCTGGCGGCCCTCGTCGACGGCCTGGCCGGCACCCACGCGCGCCGCCGCGCGTGGGAGGAGCTGCACGACGTCGCGGGCGACCGGGTCGCCGCGGAGCACGAGGCGATCCT
>JAPSIR010000247.1 GCA_031178625.1 Cellulomonas sp. | reverse complement strand
GAGAGGCCGACGGCGTGCGGGGCGTGGGTGTTGAGGAGGCCGACGAGCTCGCGCGAGACCTGCCCGGTGAGCACCATGCGGACGACCTCCATGGCCTCGGGCGTGGTGACGCGCAGCCCGCCGCGGAACTCGCTCTCGATGCCGAGGCGGTCGAGCATCGCGTTGATCTGCGGTCCGCCGCCGTGCACGACGACGGGGCGCAGCCCGACCTGGCGCAGGAACACCATGTCCTCGGCGAAGGCGCGCTTGAGCCGGTCGTCGACCATCGCGTTGCCGCCGTACTTGACGACGACCAGCGCGCCGGAGAACTGCTGCAGCCAGGGCAGCGCCTGGATGAGCACCTCCGCCTTCTGGTCGGGCCGCAGGTCCGTGCGCGTGTCGAAGTAGAAGTCCGCCGGCACGGGGGGCAGGTCGGGGCTCGTGCCGCTCATGTGGAGTACGCGCTGTTCTCGTGGACGTAGTCGTGCGTGAGGTCGTTGGTCCAGACGGTCGCCGCCGCGTCGCCGGCGTGCAGGTCGACCACCACGTGGATCTCGCGCGCCGCCGCCAGGTCGAGCCGGGCGGGGTCCTCGTGGGCGCCGCCGGCGCGGCAGATCTCCAGGCCGTTGATCGTCACGTCGAGGGCGCCCGGGTCGAACGGGGCGACGTCCTCCGGCACCGTGCCGACCTGGGCGATGATCCGGCCCCAGTTCGGGTCGTTGCCGAACATCGCCGCCTTGAACAGGTTCGACCGCGTCACGGCGCGGGCGACGGCGACGGCGGCGTCCTCGGTGGTGGCGCCGTGCACGTGCACGGCGATGTCGTGGGAGGCGCCCTCGGCGTCGGCGACGAGCTGGCGCGCGAGCGACGCGCACACGCGGAGCACGGCGTCCGCGAGGACGTCCGCGGGCGGCGTCACGCCGCTCGCGCCCGACGCCATCAGCGTCACCGTGTCGGACGTCGACATGCAGCCGTCGGAGTCCACGCGGTCGAACGTCGCGCGCGTCGCGGCGCGCAGCACCGCGTCCGCCGTCGCCGCGTCGACGTCGGCGTCCGTCGTGAGCACCGACAGCATCGTGGCCATCGCGGGCGCGAGCATGCCCGCGCCCTTCGCCATCCCGCCGACCGTGAAGGCGCCGTCGGGCGTCTCGACCCGCACGTGCGCCGTCTTGGCGACGCTGTCCGTCGTCATGATCGCCGCCGCCGCGTCGGCGCCCGTCGCCCCGTCGAGGGCGGCGACCGCCGGGGCGATGCCCGCGAAGAGGCGCTCGCTCGCGAGCGGCACGCCGATGAGCCCGGTGGAGCACACGACCACGTCGCCGGCCGACACGCCGAGCGCGTCGGCGACCTTCTCGGCCGTCGCGTGCGCGTCCTGGAAACCGCGCGGCCCCGTGCCGACGTTGGCGCCGCCGGAGTTGAGCACGACGGCCGACACGACGCCGTCCTGCACCGCCTGGCGCGACCACAGGACGGGCGCACCCACCACGCGGTTGGTGGTGAACACCGCCGCGCCGACCTGGCGCGGGCCGTCGTTCACGACGAGCGCGAGGTCCGGCCTGCCGGACGCCTTGAGCCCGGCCGTGACGCCGGACGCACGGAAGCCCGCGGCGGCGGTCACGCCCGGGGACGTGCCGGGTGAGGTGCCCTCGAGGGCCGGTCCGAGGTGGTCGGTCACGGGGCGACTCCGTTCCGCGGCAGGCCGAGCGTCTCGGGCAGGCCGAGCGCGAGGTTGAGGGACTGCACCGCACCGCCGGCGGTGCCCTTCACGAGGTTGTCGATCGCGGTGACCGTGACGACGCGGCCGGCGCGCGCGTCGAGGGTCACCTGCACGTGCGCCGTGTTCGCGCCCGTGGTCGCCGCCGTCGTCGGCCAGCGGCCGTCGGGCAGCACGTGCACGAACGGCTCGTCCGCGTAGGCGGCGCGCCACACGGCGCGCAGCTCGTCCTCACCCAGGTCGACGTCCGGGGCCAGCCGGGCCGTCGCGGTGGCGAGGATGCCGCGGGACGTCGGGACGAGGACGGGCGTGAAGGACGTGCGGACGTCCGACGCCCCGGCGCTGCGCAGGTTCTGCGCGATCTCGGGGACGTGCCGGTGGCTGCCGCCCACCGCGTACGGGACGGCGGCGCCGAGCGCCTCGGACGCGAGCAGGTGCGGCTTCAGCGACTTCCCCGCGCCGGAGTAGCCGACGGCGAGGACCGCGACGAGGTCGGTGGTGTCCAGCAGCCCCGTGGCGACGCCCGGCTGCAGGCCGAGCGTGACGGCGGTGACGTTGCACCCCGGCACGGCGATGCGCCGCGCGCCCGCGAGCCGGTCGCGCTGACGGCCGAGGGTCTGGGCGACGACGAGCTCGGGGAGGCCGTAGGTCCACGTGCCGGCGTGCGGGCTGCCGTAGTACGCCTCCCAGTCCGCCGCGTCGACGAGCCGGTGGTCGGCGCCCAGGTCGAGGACGACCGGGTCCTCGCCGAGCGCCTCGAGCTCGGCGGCGACCGCGCCGCTCGCCCCGTGCGGCAGGGCCAGCACGACGACGTCGTGGCCCGCGAGCGCCTGCGCGGTCGTAGGTGCGAGGACGCGGTCCGCGAGCTCCACGAGGTGGGGGTGGTGGTCCCCCAGCGCCGAGCCGGCGTTGCTGTGCGCGGTGAGCGCACCGATGCGCGCCTCGGGGTGGTCGAGGAGCAGGCGGAGGATCTCGCCGCCCGCGTACCCGCTGGCGCCGGCGACCGCGACGGAGAACGTCATGTGCATGAACATACAGGCGAGCGCACAAACATACCAACGCGTTCGATGCCCACCTGCGGGAACACCGCCGCACCTGCCGCGGTTGCGACGGTCATGCGCGCTGTCGTCGCCGCCCGCGCGGGCGGGCCCGAGGTCCTCGAGGTCGTCGACGCACCGGAGCCGGAGCCGCGGCCGGACGAGGTGCTGGTCCGCGTCGCCGCGGCCGGGGTCAACTTCATCGACACCTACCGTCGCACAGGCACCTACCCGATGTCCTACCCGCACGTCGTCGGGTCCGAGGGCGCCGGCGAGGTCGTGGCCGTCGGATCCGCGGTCACGACCCTGGCGCCGGGCGACCGGGTCGCGTGGGCCGACGCGCCGGCGTCGTACGCCGAGCTCGTGGCCGTGCCGGAACGCGCGGCGCTCGTCGTGCCGCCCGCCCTCGACGACCGCAGCGCCGCCGCGCTGCCGCTGCAGGGCATGACCGCGCACTACCTCACCGCCTCGACGTTCCCGCTCGAGCGCGGGCACGACGTGCTGCTGCACGCCGCGGCCGGCGGCGTCGGACTGCTCGCGACGCAGCTGGCCGCCGCACGGGGCGCCCGCGTGATCGCCACCGTGGGGTCCGCCGAGAAGGAGACGCTCGCGCGGGCCGCCGGCGCCGGCGAGGTCGTCCGCTACCGCGAGCTGTCCGACCTCACCGCCGAGCTCCCCGCGCTGGTGCGCGACCTCACGGGCGGGCGCGGCGTGCACGTCGTCTACGACTCCGTCGGCAAGGACACGTTCGACGCGTCCCTGGCGTCCCTGCGCACCCGCGGGACGCTCGTGCTCTTCGGCGGCTCGTCGGGGCAGGTCCCGCCGTTCGACCTGCAGCGCCTGAACTCCGGGGGATCGCTGTTCGTGACGCGCCCGACCCTCGCGCACCACGTCGCCACCGCCGACGAGCGCGCGCGGCGCTGGCGCGAGGTCGCCGAGCCCGCCGCCGCCGGTGCGCTGCAGGTGCGCGTCGGTGCGACGTTCCCCCTGTCCGAGGCGGCCGACGCCCACCGCGCCCTCGAGGGGCGCGCCACCACCGGAAAGGTGCTTCTGCTCCCGTGACGACCTCCCCCACCACCCCGTTCACGCCCCTGACCGCCCCGCCGCGCACGATCCGCGTCGACGTGTGGTCCGACGTCGCGTGCCCGTGGTGCTTCATCGGCAAGCGCCGGTTCGCCGC
>JAPSIR010000246.1 GCA_031178625.1 Cellulomonas sp. | reverse complement strand
CCGCCGGCGGGAACATGATGTTCTCGTTGGTGTACTCGTGGTTCGCGACGAGCAGCGCCGTGCGGCCGCTCGGGTCCTCGAGCAGGTCGACGTAGTCGCAGTTGTAGCCGAACAGCCGCTCCGCCGCCTCGGGCGTCATCGTCGCGGGGTCGAAGGCGTCGCGGTGGGACAGCAGCGGGTCGCCCCAGCGCACGAGCGGCGCCCACCGGTAGCCGTCGGGCACGGTGAACGCGTCGGTCGCCGCCGGGACGGGCGCGATGGGGCGGAACGGCAGGCGCCCGCGCCCCCACCCGCGGTCGTGCGCGGCAGCCGCCGGGGCGTCCGCGACGACGGAGCCCACCACCACGGCGGCACCGGCGACGAGCCCGCCGGCGAGCACGGCGCGGCGCGACAGGGCGCTCGACGCGACGTCGCGGAAGTACGCGTTGTCGCTCCGGTTCGGCACCGGCTGGGCGCACGCGTCACCGCAGCGCAGGTGGCACGTGACGGGCGAGCGCCGGCCCGACGTGTGGCCGGCCATCGGCAGCAGGGGCAGGAGGGTGCGGCGGTGGACGCCGGCCGCGACGTCGCGGTCGTCGGTCGTGGTCATGGGGGTCTCCGTGCGTGCGGGGGCTGGGCGGCCACAGCCTGGCAACCGGACGAACCGGTCACCGGCACGTGCGGTGAGCACCGGGTGAAGGACGGGCGAACACTGGTGGTGCGCACCGGGCCACGCCGGCCCGGCGGCGACCGGGTCAGCGCCGGCCGGTCTCCCGGTCCGCCAGGCCCGCGAGCATCGCGTTGTACTCGCCGAGCTCGGCGTCCCCGTCCCGGTCCGCGCGGCGGTCGTCGCGGCGGGCGGTCCGCTCGTCGTCGCGCGTCCACTGCACCGCCACGACGATCGCCAGGACGACCGTCGGGATCTCGCCGATCCCCCACGCGACCGACCCGCCGAGCTGCTGGTCGCGGATCGCCGACGGCCCCCACGGGCGGCCCATGAGGCCGAACCAGTCGGCCGCGAGCAGCGACTGCCCGCCCACCAGCGCGACGCCGAAGAACGCGTGGAACGCCATGGTCGCGAACAGCAGCAGCAGCCGCATCGGGTACGGCGGGCGCGTCGGGCCGGGGTCGACGCCGACGAGCGCGTTGACGAACAGGTACCCCGCGACGGAGAAGTGCACGACCATCACCAGGTGGCCGACGGGGCTGCGCATCGACCACTCGAACACCGGCGAGTAGTAGAAGACGACCATCGAGCCGGCGAAGTTCACGGCCGCGACCACCGGGTGCGCGAGGAACGTGCCGACGCGGCTGTGCACGAGCGTCAGCACCCACTCGCGCGGGCCCCGCGACGCGTCGTCCCGCAGGTGCGTCGACCGGCCCGGCAGGGCCCGCAGCGCCAGCGTCACGGGCGCCGACAGGGCGATCAGGATCGGCACGACCATCGCGAGCACCATGTGCTGCACCATGTGCGCGCTGAACAGCACGTGCCCGTACATCGCCGGGCCGCCGGACGTGGTCCACAGGAACGTCGCCATGCCCACCAGCCACGACGCCGTGCGCAGCCACGGCCAGGCGTCGCCGCGCCGGCGCAGCCGCACCACCCAGCGCAGGTACACGACGACCCCCGCGACGGCGGCCGATGCCATCAGCAGGTCCCAGCGCCACTGCGCGACCCACTGCAGGCCCGTCGGCTCCGGCGGCAGCGGGTGGCCGGTCAGCAGGTAGGCCGGGGACGTATCCGCGGACGGCACGTCCGGCACGGGCGGCGGCGACGCCCCCAGCGCGACGGCCACCCCGGACACCGCACCCATGACGGCGAGCTCCACGAGGACGAGCCGCCAGAACGCCCGGCCGACGCGGTCGCCGGCGAGCTGCGGGATGGTCCGCCGGCGGTGCAGCAGCCCCAGCAGGCCGAGGACGCCGAACAGCACCACCTTGACGACGAGCAGGGCGCCGTACCGGCTGGCGAACCCGTCCCAGCCGCCCAGCCGCACGACCCCGTTGACCGCCCCGGACACCGCGACGGCGACGAAGCACCACGCAGCGACCGTCGAGTAGCGCGTGACGGCGGGGACGACGTCCGGCCCGAGCCGGCGCACGAGCAGCGCCAGCGCCGCCAGCGCCCCGATCCACACGGCCGCGCCCACGAGGTGCAGGAACAGCGACGACGTCGCGAGCTCGTGGCTCGCGGCGCCGGCGGCGTGCCCCGTCTGCCCGAGCTGCCACAGCGCCACGACGACGAGCGCGGCGGCCCACGCCGCACCGGTCGGGGTCGCGACGACCAGCGACAGGACGGTCGCGACCGCGGCGAGCGTGGTCAGCGTGAGCAGCGCGCGGCCCAGGTCGATCTGCGTGACGAACAGCGCGAGCTCGTCGCCGAATCCCGGCGACGTGGGTGACGACCCGGCGACCGACGCGTACGCCAGCACCAGGTGCACCACCGACAGCAGCGTCCACGTGCCCGCGGCGACGCCGGCGACGACCAGGCTGCGCGGGTAGGCGCTGCCGTCGGCCACCGGGAGCCGCGCGGCGCGGCCGGGTGCCGCGGGCGGCGCGTCCGCGGTGGCGCGCGCCGCCGGGGTCGCCGCAGCCGGCGACGTCGCCGTCGTGCGACGCGGGAGCACGCACACCGCCAGCAGCAGCGCGCCGAGCGTCAGCGCGCCGGCGAGCTCGGTGAGCGTCTCGACCACGGGCAGCCCCCACCGGACGACGGCACCGGGGTCGCCGAGCGTGACGGCGGCCGCCGTGCCGCTGAACGCGACACCGGCGAGGGCCGCCAGCGTCCCCGTGGCCGCGAGGACCGCGGGCGCGCCGGCGCGACGCACCGCGACGACCGACGACTGCTCCACCCGATCAGCGTAGGCGTCGCCGTAGGGTCATCCGGCCCGGGGACCGCGGTCCTGCGGGGTGCCGTCCGCCACGCCGCCGCGGTCCGGGGCGTCGCCCCCGCCGCGCTGCTTGCGCGCGACGACGGTGAAGACGGCACCGATGACGGCCACGAGCATGAGCACCCACGCCCACCACGGCAGCGAGCCGGGGTAGTTGTCGCGGGCGGCCTCGCCGGAGCCGCCCATGTCCGGGGTGAGGTCCACCGACGCGCTCGGCGACGGGGTGGCGGCGTCCTCCGTCGGCGTCGCCTCCTCGGACGCGGTCGCCTCGGTCGCCGTCGCGTCCTCGGACGTCGCGGCGGCACCGGCGGCGGCCACCGCGGCCGCGACCGGCTCGCTCGCCGTGAAGCCGAACGTGCCGCTGATCGGGTGCCCGTCGGCGCTCGTCACGCGCCAGTCCACCCGGTACGCGCCCGCCGGGCGGTCCTCCGCGAGCGGCTGGACGACCGACACGTCGACGAGCTGCACGGGTCCCGCGCTGACGACCGTGCCGTCCTCCGCCGTCACGACGACCTCGGAGCCGAGCTCGAGCGCGGCCTGGTCGAACGTGAGGGTGACCTGCGCCGGCGCGCTCGTGACCGTGCCGCCGTCCGCCGGGTCGCTCGACCGGAGCGTGTTGTGCGCGGCAGCCGGCACGGCCGCGAGCACGAGGGCCACGAGGCCGGTCGCGAGGGCCGCGAGCAGCGCGACGGCGCGTGCGAGGGGTGTCGGCGCGGGGCGGGACGAGGGGCGCATGGCAGGTTCTCCGAGGTCGTGGTGCGAGCGCGGTGCTGACCCGATCCCATCACGATGCCGCGCCCGCCGCCGGACGGGCCGTCGTGCAGCACGACGATCCGCGACACCGCCCTCCCCACCCGCCGACCCGGCCGTCCGGCGGCACCACCACGCCGAACCGCTGCACGACGGCCGGTTCAACGGGATGTGCCCGCGCGCGGGCGGCGCGCGACGCCGGCGACGAGGACCACCGCACCGGCGGCCGCCGCGGCGGCCGCCGTGCGGACCCCCGCCGCCGCGCCCGACCGCTCGTCGGGGCCGACGGCCGGGTG
>JAPSIR010000067.1 GCA_031178625.1 Cellulomonas sp. | reverse complement strand
ACGTGCCCGGCGTCGGCAAGACCACGCTCGCCAAGGCGATCGGGCGCAGCATCGACGCGCCGGTCGGGCGCATCCAGTTCACGCCGGACCTGCTGCCCAGCGACCTCACCGGCGTCAGCATCTTCCGTGCGCAGACGCACGAGTTCGAGTTCCGGCCGGGACCCGTCTTCGCGCACGTCGTCATCGGCGACGAGATCAACCGCGCCTCCCCCAAGACGCAGTCGGCGCTGCTCGAGTGCATGCAGGAGGCGCAGGCGACCGTCGACGGCCGCACCTACCCGCTCCCCCGCCCGTTCCTCGTCGTCGCGACGCAGAACCCGGTGGAGATGGAGGGCACCTACCCGCTGCCGGAGGCGCAGCGCGACCGGTTCATGGCGCGCCTGACGGTCGGGTACCCGAGCGTCGACGCGGAGATCGCCATGCTGGACGTGCAGGAGACGGCCGACCCGCTCGAGCGGCTGCGGCCCGTGACGACGGCGGCCGAGGTCGGACGCCTCGTCGACGTCGCGCGCCGCCTCTACGCGGCACCGGCGCTCAAGCGGTACGTCGTCGACCTCGTCGCCGCCTCGCGCGAGGACGCGGGCCTGCGACTCGGCGCCTCCCCCCGGGCCGCGATCCAGCTGCTCCGCGCGGCCAAGGCGCTCGCCGCGATCGGCGGACGTGACCACGTGCTGCCGGACGACGTGCAGGAGCTCGCCGTGCCGGTCCTCGCGCACCGGCTCCTGCCCAGCACCGAGTCGCGGCTGTCGGGGAGGACGACGCAGGACGTCGTCGCCGACATCCTCGCCCGGATCCCCGTGCCGGCCCTCGACCCGCCCGCCCGCGTGCGGCGCGCGCTGGGCTGATGCGGCTGCGGCCGACCCCGCGCGGCTGGGCGCTGGCCGCCGCGGGCGTCGTGGCGCTCCAGCTCGGGGTGTCGCTGGGCTCGCTCGACCTCGTGCGGGCCGGCGTCCTGCTGCTCGTCCTCGTCGGTGCGGCGTTCGCCGCCGTCGCCCTCGGCGACCCCGCGCGCGGGCGGCGCCGGCTCGACGTCGTCCGCGACGTCAGCCCCAACCCCGTGCACGCCGGCGCCGAGGCGCAGGTGCGGGTCGACGTGCGGGCCGCCGACGGCGCGGGCCGCGCGCGGCTGGCCGGGCTGCGCTTCGCGGAGCAGGCCGCCGTCGAGCTGTCCGGCGGACGCCCGCTGCGCGCCCGCGTGCGCCGTGCGGCCGACCACGTCGCGGTCACCTACCCCGTCCGCACCACGCAGCGCGGCCGCTGGCCGCTCGGCCCGCTGGTGGTGAGCCGCACCGACGTCTTCGGCGTCGTGCGCGCGCGCACGAGCCTCGGCCGCGAGTCGGAGGTCGCCGTGTGGCCCGCCGTGACGGCGCTCCCGGCACCGAGCGACGTGCTCGTCGGCGAGCCCGACCGCGTCGCCCTCGGCGCCCGCACGCCGTCCACCGACGACGCGAACCTGCGCGACTACCGGGAGGGCGACGACCTGCGGCGCGTGCACTGGCGCTCCAGCGCGCGCCGGGGCGCCCTGCTCGTCCGCTCCGACGAACGGGCCGGCATGCGCCCCGTCACCGTCCTGGTGGACCTGCCGGTGCGGCAGAGCACCGCCGAGTGGACGATCTCGGTCGCTGCGTCCATGGCGCTCGCCATGCTCGACGGCGGGCACCCCGTGCGGCTCGTCGGCGCCGGCATCGCCGCGGGCCAGGGCGCGGTCGGCGCGTCCGGCTTCGTGCACGCACGCGGCGGGCCGGAGGCCCGCGCCGCGCTGCTCGACCTCACGATCGACCTCGAGCCGGCGCGGTCGTCGGCCGAGGCGGACGCCCACCTGCTCGACGCGGTCCGGCTGCTGCACACGGCGGGCGCCGGCGGCGAGATCGTCCTCGCGTTGCTCGGCCCGCTCTCCGCACCCGCGCGTGCGGCGCTCGCGCACGTCGGCGACGCCGCCCACGGGTGGGCGCTCGTCCAGACCGACGGCCGGCACGCGGGCGACGCCCGGGACGCCCGCCACACGCAGGCCGCGCTCGTGCGCGCCGGGTGGCGGGTCGCGGGTGCGACCGCCGGCGAGGACCCGGTCGCCTGCTGGATGCGCCTGCTCGGGAGCTCGCGATGAACCGCCACGGCCCCGAGCAGGGCGTGCGCGCCGTCGTCGGCACCGCGCTCGGGGTCGCCGCCACGTGGGCGAGCCTGCTCGCCCTCAGCGGGCTCATCGCGGGCCGGCGTTGGCTCGTGGCCGCCTGCGTCGCGGTGCTGCTCGTCGGGGTCGTCGCCGCCGTCACCCGTGCGCTCACGCGGGCGTGGTGGGCGCCGACCGCCGTCGGCGCGGCCGTGGCGAGCGTCGGGCTCGTGCTGCGCTACGGCGCCCCACCGGGACGCCCGCAGTTCCTCCCCGGCCCCGACGCGTTCCGCCGCACCTGGGCGTTGGCGCGGGAGGGCGTGGCGGTCGTCAACGACTCGTTCGTGCCGATGCCGGACGTGCGGCCCGGCGAGCTCCTCGTCGTCGTCGGGGCGCTCGCCGTGGTCCTGCTGGTCGACCTCGCGGTGGTCGCGCTGCGTGTGCCCGCGCTCTCCGGCCTGGCGCTCGTGGCGCTGTGGGTGCCCGCGGTCCTGCTCGGCTTCCCGGCCGGCGCCGCACCGGTCTTCTGGACGGGCGTGGCGTACCTCGCGCTGCTCGCGTACGGCGCGGCACCGCAGCACGCGCACGCGGGCCGACGCCGGCGCGTGGTCACGACCGGCGCCGGTGCGGCGCTCGTCGCGACCGTGGCGCTCGTGGCGGGACCGCCCCTCATGGACGTCCCGGGCTGGGCGTCCGTCGGGCTGCCCCAGCTGGGCGCGGCCCCCGTCGGTCCGCTCGAGCTCAGCGACCAGCTCGACCTGCGCGAGAGCCTCGGCGCCCGCTCCGCGCAGGAGGTGCTCCGGTACAGCGTCGTCGACCCGACCGCGGAGCCGGACCCCGCGGAGGACGACGCCGGCACGGGCGACGACGAGGCGGGCGTGGCGGCGCTGCCGTCCGTCGCGGAGACGGCCCCGGCGGCGCGGGCGGTGGACGCCCGACTGGTCGGGCCTCTGCGCGCGTTCACGCTGACGACGTTCGACGGCCGGACCTGGGAGCGCACCGAGCCGGAGGCCGTGCAGGACTGGGACCCGACCACCCTGCTGTCCTCCGACGCGGCCGTCGCCGGCTCCGCACCCGACCCCGCCGCCGGCACGCTCGCGCAGGTCGACGTCGTGGTCGGTGCGCTGCGCGAGAGCCGGCTGCCCGTCAGCACGCACCCCCGCACGGTGCAGGTCCCCGGCGACTGGGGCTGGGACCCCCGGCGCGACGAGGTCGTCGGCGAGGACTCGACGGACGCCGACCTCGCCTACTCCATGCTCGTGCAGGTCCCCGAGCTGACGCCCGACGAGCTGCGCGGGGCACCCGTGGGGACGCCGCCCGACGCCGGCCCCTACACGGTGGTCCCCGACACCGAGCACCGCGAGGACGTCGAGCGCCTCGTCGCCGAGCTGACCGCCGACGCCGACACGCCCTACGCGCAGGCGATGGCCCTGCAGGGTTGGCTCCGGTCGGCCTCGAACTTCACGTACGACACGCGCGTACCGCCCGCCCGCACCTCCGACGCCGTGTGGGACTTCCTCGAGTCGCGCCGCGGCTACTGCGTGCAGTTCGCGACCGCGATGACGGTCATGGCGCGCATGCTCGACATCCCGGCGCGTGTCGGCGTCGGCTTCCTGCCCGGCGAACGGGCGGAGGACGGCACGTACGTCGTCACCGGCCGGCTCGCGCACGCCTGGCCCGAGCTGTACTTCGAGGGTCAGGGCTGGGTGCGCTTCGAGCCGACACCCGCCTCCCAGACCGGTGCGCCGCCGACGTGGGCGGACCCGTTCACCGGGGTGCAGGCACCGGGCTCGGTGCCGGAGGAGCTCACACCGGGCCAGGTCGCACCCGCACCCGCGGCCACTGCGACCCCACCGCCCACGGCCGCGCCCCTCGAGCAGGACGACACGGTGCCCTGGACGGCCGTCGCCCTCACCGTGGGGCTCGGCGTCCTCGTGCTCGGCGGTGCCGCGACGGTCCTGCTGCTCTCCCGCCGCGGCCGACGGGTCGTCGAGACGACGCCCGAGCGCGCCTGGGTCGCGCTGCGGCGCGACCTCGCGCGGCTCGACGTCACGTGGTCCGACGCGGCCACCCCGCGCAGTGCGCTGCGGGACGTGCAGCGCGCGCTGCTGCTGCGCACGGAGGGGACCCTCGAAGGTGCGGCGCTCGCCGCGTTCGAGCGGCTCGTCGCCGCCGTCGAGGCGGACCGGTACGCACCGACGCCGCAGGACGTCGAGCCCGGCGCGCTCGACGCGTGGGTGACCGCCGTGCGCGACGGCGTCACGGACCTGCTGGGAGAGCGTCCACGGGCCACCTCCGGCCCTCGGACCGGCCGCTCGCGCTGACGGGCGCCGTCGGCGCCCGCCCCGGTACGACGACGCCGCCGGCTCGACGAGCCGGCGGCGTCCGTGGTCCCTGCATGCGACGACCGCGGGTGGCGCGTCGGGCGCGGGTCCCCGCGTACCCCGTCGCTCCCCGCGGTCAGGCGGCTGTGGTCAGCGGTCGCCCTCGTGGCGCCGGCGGTCCCAGCGCTCTTCCATGCGGGACATGAAGCCCTGCTTCCGACCGGCGGGACGCGTCGGGCCCGACGGGCGGCGGACCGTGCCGTCCGGGCGGACGGTGCCCTGCGGACCCGGCCGCGCGCGACGCGGCGCGGCGAACGCGAACGCGACGGCGGCGAACATGACGACGAAGCCGATCGCGCCGAGCCAAGGCTCCGACGCCGCGGCGCCGACGACCAGCAGCAGCAGGCCGACGACCGCGCCGGCACCGGCGATGACGTACCGCGTGACCGGGCGACGACCGCCGCGGCTGGTCAACGTGTTCGCGAGCCGAGGGTCGTCAGAGGTCAGCTGACGTTCCATCTGCTCCAGAACGCGCTGCTCGTACTCGGAGAGAGGCATGACGACCCCCGTCGCACTCCGGTGGACTATGGGTGATCAGGATATGTCGGCGGTGACGATGGTGGTAGTCGAGCGCTGCGCCACGCGGGCGACCAGATCGGGTGAGACTCGCCACCGTGGCCCCTCCGCCGCCGCGGGCGGCTCCGCCGGGACGGCACCGGCGTCGTCGACGGGGCGGACGGCGCCGGTCGGCTCGCCCGTCACAGGCCCGCGCACGCTCGCCGGGACGTCCCGCAGACGCCCGACGGCCAGCGTGAGCGCCTCCGGCACCGCGGTCCACGTGAGGCCGGCGAGCAGGTCCCGGGCGACGAGGTGGAGCTCACGACCGTGGCCGGACGGCGTGCCCAGGGCGCGCGAGCGGGTGTGCTCCGCCCCGTCGGCCGTCCGCACCGTGAGCGTCACGGTGCGGCACACCTGCCGGCGCGCCGTCAGTGCGCGACCGCACGCGTGCGCCGCGTCGCCCAGCAGCCGGTCGAGCACGTGCCGCCGGCCACCCGCGTCGGCGCACGGGACGTCGACGCGCACGACCGGGTCGTCGGACGGCCGGGGTCGCGGCACGACCGGGCGGGTGTCCCGGCCCCGAGCCAGGTCCCGGAGCCAGTGCACCGTCGCGGGCGGGCCGAGCGCGCGCAGGACGGCGGGCGACGCGCCCGCCAGCTCGTCGAGCCGCCGGATGCCGACCGCGGCGAGCGCCGCCTCGAGCGGCCCGTCGACCTCCGCGAGCGCCGCCACGGGGTGCTGCCCCAGGAACCGCGGCGTGGCCGCGTGCGGCACGAGCAGCACGCCGTCAGGCCCTGCCGCCTGCCCGGCGAGCCGGGCGGCCACCTTGGTCGTCCCGATCCCTACGGAGCAGGTGACGCCGTGCTGCTCCCGCAGCCGCTCGCGCACGGTCCAGGCGATCGCTGTCGGCGGACCGAGCCGGCGGCGTGCACCGCCGACGTCCACGTACGCCGCCGCGCCGCCCACCGGCTCCACGATCGCGGTGACGTCGGCGAGGACGGCCAGCAGCCCCGCCCGGACGGCGTCCTCCGCCGCCGGGTCCGCCTCGACCACGACCGCGTGCGGGCAGCGTGCGAGGGCGGCCTGCAGACCGTCCCCCGCGCGGACGCCGAAGGCGTGCGCCGGGGCGGACGCGCCCCGCACCCGTCCGGCGTCGACCACGACCACGGGCAGCCCCGACAGCTCGGGCCGTCCCGCGAGCGCCACCTGGACCGCCGGCACGTCCACCTCCACGTGCAGGACGTGGCAGCCGTCCTCGGCGGGGACCGGCGGGTGGCCGCCGGTCACCGGGACGCCACGACGCGCGCCGGCGCGCCCACGTCACCGGTCAGCAGCGCCCGCGCGTCGTCGACGAGGTCCTCGGCCGCGCAGAGCGCCCGCTCGGCACGTGCCTCGGACACGAGCTCGAACCGCCCGGCGTCGACGGCGGAGCGCAGGGCCGCCGACTGGGCGAAGAAGGCGGAGTGCGCGTGCAGCTCGGGCGCGACCGCGTCCAGCATGCCCCACACCGTGCGCGGCGCTCCGCGGCCGGCCGGACGTCCGCGCGCGGCGACGACCGCCGCACCGGCGCGCAGGGCGGCGAGGTGCGCGTGCGAGAACATCTCCCACGGCTCCCCCGAGAACTGCGCCGCCAGCAGCTCGGCGTCCGCCCGTGCCAGCAGGTCGGCGGTCTGCGGCGGCAGGGCGGTGGCCGCCTCGGGCCGCAGGACGCTCACCCGTCCGGACATCGCACCCACCTCCCTCACGGCGGCACCTCCGCCGACACCATGATCGAACACCTGTTCGAATAACGCAACACCCCTGACGGGGCCACGGCGGCGGGCCGTTACCGTGAGCCGGTGGCCCGCCGCTCCGCATCCTCCCGCCGACCACCGACACCCACGCCCGACGTGGCGCCGTGGCCCGTCGGGCCCGTGGCGGTCGCGACGGGCACGGCGGAGGTCGTGCCCGAGCCGGGACGCCCCCGCGCGGCGACGCTGCTGGTCAACGGCGTGCCGAGCTCCTTCGTCGACCTCGACGACCCCGACCTGCTCGACTTCGAGTACATGCAGCAGATGGCGGCGGTCGTGGGGACGCTGGCCGACCGACGGCCGGATCCCGCGGTGCTGCACCTGGGCGCCGGCGGCTGCGCCCTCGCGCGCACGCTGGCCCACCGCCACCCGGGCGCGCGCCAGCTCGCCGTGGAGCTCGACGGCGAGCTCGCCCGGCTGGTGCGCGCGTGGTTCGCGCTCCCCCGCGCGCCGCGCCTGCGGCTGCGGACCGGGGAGGCACGCGCCGAGCTGACGGCCGTGACCGACGCGTCGTGGGACGTCGTCGTGCGCGACGTCTTCGCCGGCGACCGCACGCCCGACCACCTCACGACGACCGAGGTCGCGCGCGAGGTGTCCCGCGTGCTGCGCCCCGGCGGCGTCTACCTGGCCAACTGCGCCGACCGGCCGCCGCTGGCCCTCGCGCGGGCGGAGGCCGCGACGCTCACGGGCGTCTTCCGGCACGTCGCCGTCGTGGCGGAGCCGGGTCAGCTCCGCGGCCGCCACTACGGCAACCTGGTGCTCGCCGGCACCGACGACGCCGACCTGCTCGACGACCCCGCGCTCGCGCGGACGCTGCGGACGCTGCCCGTCCCGGCGCGCATCCTCGTGGGCCAGGAGCTGCGCGAGTTCGTCGGCAGCGCCGCCCCGCGTCACGACCCGCCCGCGACGCCGTCCGACCCGCCCACGACCTGACCGGCCCGGACCCTGCGCCACGCGCCCGGCACGACGACGGGGCCGCACCCATGGGTACGACCCCGTCGTGCCGCCGGGTCTGCGCCCGGTCGCGCTCCGACGCCGGGCGGGGCCCGGCGGCGCTCACCGCGCCGGCGTCACAACGGGCGGACGTTCTCCGCCTGCGGACCCTTCGCGCCCTGCGTGATGTCGAACTCCACGCGCTGCCCCTCGTCGAGCGAGCGGTAGCCCTGCGACTCGATGGCCGAGTAGTGGACGAAGACGTCGGCACCGCCGCCGTCCTGGGCGATGAACCCGTAGCCCTTCTCGGCGTTGAACCACTTGACCGCACCCTGTGCCATGTCGTGCTTCCTTCGCGTCCCACCGGTGACCGACGCGGGCCCCGTGCCCGCGCCGCGCCGCAATGCCTCACGTCCTGCACCGGGTGGTCCGACCCGCGAGGGCCGACGGTTCCGCGCCTCCCGCCCTGACGGGGCGACCACGGGTCCGGTCGAGCGTCCGTACGTCACTGCAACGGCTGCATCTTTGCACGCGCCGTGTGGCGCACGCCACGTCATGTGGACGCGCGTCCGCGTGCCGACCACAACGATCCGGTCACGGCACCGGCGCGGGCGGGGCCGCACCCTCCGTCACCGACCCGGGTCGTCGTCCGTCTGCTCGGCGAGGAACCGCTCGAGCTCGGCCCCGATCTCCTCGGCCGTGGGCAGGTCCGTCGTCTGCGCGAGCAGGCTCGTGCGGCCGATGCTGCGCGTGAACGCGTCGTACTGCTCCTCGAGGGCCTCGACGACGGACGCCACCTCGGGCGCCTGCGCCACCTGCCGCTCGACCTCGCGCATCGCGTCCTCGGCCGCGGGCTCCAGCGCCGCGACCGCGAGGTCGAGCCCGGTCGCCCGCTCGACCTGCCGCAGCGCCGTGACGCCCGCCGTCGGGTAGGCCGACTGGGCGAGGTAGTGCGGCACGTGCACCGCGAAGCCGAGCGCGTCGTGCCCCTGCTCGCCGAGTCGCAGCTCGAGCAGCGCCGCGGCGCTGGCGGGCACCTGCACGGTGCCGAAGAACGAGGTGTGGTCGGCGACCAGCTCGGCGCGCGTCGCGTGCGCCGTCACGGACGCGGGGCGCGTGTGCGGCACGCCCATCGGGATGCCGTGCACGCCGACGACCAGGGGCACGTCGAACCGCTGGACGACCTGCCGCACCGCCGCGACCCAGCGCTCCCACTGCGTGTCGGGCTCGACGCCGTGCAGCAGCAGGAACGGGACGCCCGCCGCGTCCTCCAGCAGGTCGACGACCAGCTCGGGCGCGGCGTAGTCGGTCCAGGCGTCGCCGTCGAACGTCATGACCGGGCGGCGCGACCGGTAGTCGAGCAGCTGGTCGACGTCGAAGGTGACGAGCCGCTCGCCGGCGCCCGCGGAGAGCAGGTGCTCGGCCGCGAGCTGGCCGGCCTGGCCGGCGTCGACGAACCCGCGCACCGCGTGCAGCAGCACCGGTCCCCTGCCGCCCGCCGAGCGCGCGTCCAGGCGCTCGGCCACCTGCACGTCCACGTCGTAGATGCCTCGGGGGTCCAGCATGTCGCTCCACTCGCTCACGTCGTCGTCCCTGTCACGACGTGCAACGCCGCGGGCCCCCCTGCTCTTCCCGCGGCGTGACCGCCGGTCGGGCGGGGCTCAGCGTCCGGGCAGCCGGACGACCTCGACGAAGAACTCGTCGATCTGCCGGACCACGTCGATGAAGCGGTCGAAGTCCACCGGCTTGGTGACGTACGCGTTCGCGTGCAGCGAGTACATGCGCAGCACGTCCTCCTCCGCCTCGGACGTCGTGAGGACGACGACCGGGATGGCGCGCAGCGCCGCGTCCGACTTCAGCGCCTCGAGCACCTCGCGCCCGTCCATCCGGGGCAGGTTGAGGTCGAGCAGGATGAGGTCGGGGGTCGGCGCGTCGACGTGCTCGCCCTCCTTGCGCAGGAACTCCAGCGCGCTGACGCCGTCCGACACGACCGACAGGCGGTTGCGCACCTTGTTGTGCTCGAAGGCCTCGCGCGTCATCAGCACGTCGCCGGGGTCGTCCTCGACGAGGAGCACCTCGATGGTCTTCTGGTCCGCCACGTACCGCTCCGTCCGTCCCTGCAGGGAGATGTCAGTCCTCGACGACCGCGGGCAGGGTCCACCGGATGGTGGTGCCCTCCCCCTCGCTCTCGGGGATCCAGATGCGACCGCCGTGGAACTCGACGATCTTCTTGCACAGCGCCAGGCCGATGCCCGTGCCCTCGTAGACGTCCTTGGCGTGCAGCCGCTGGAAGATCACGAACACGCGCTCGGCGTACTGGGGGTCGATGCCGATGCCGTTGTCCCGGCACTCGAGCTCCCAGGAGTCTTCCACGCGGCGTGCGCTGATGTGGACGTGCGGCACGCGGTCGGGGTGCCGGAACTTCACGGCGTTGCCCACGAGGTTCTGGAACAGCTGGACGAGCAGCGGCTCCTCGCCGCGCACGACCGGCAGGGGGTCGTGGGTGACCACCGCGCCGGCCTCCTCGATGCGCTCGTCGAGCTGGTCGACGGCACGCGCGAGCGTCTTCCCCAGGTCGACGTCGACGACCTCGCCGCCCAGGCGCCCGACCCGGGAGAACCCGAGCAGGTCCTGGATGAGCCGCTGCATGCGCTTCGCACCGTCGACCGCGAAGTCGATGTACTGGTCGGCGCGCTCGTCGAGCTGACCCCCGTACCGCTTCTGCAGCAGCTGCGTGAAGCTCGCCACCTTGCGCAGCGGCTCCTGGAGGTCGTGCGAGGCGACGTACGCGAACTGCTCGAGGTCCCGGTTCGAGCGACGGAGCTCCTCGGCCTGCTCGGTGAGCCGGTCGTGCGCGTCGGCGATCTCGGTCCGCGAGCGCCGCAGCTCACCGAGCTGGGACACCAGTGCGACGCGCATCTGCTCGACGTCGCTCGCGAGGGCCTCGATCTCTCCCGGGCCGTCCACCTCGACGCGGTGGTCGAGGTGCCCCTCGGCCACGGCGCGGGCGTCCGCTGCCAGGGCGTCGACGGGCCTGACGACCCAGCGCCGCAGCGCGACCCAGATGATCACGCCCACGACGACCGCGGTGAGCACCACCGTGGTCAGCAGCGCCGCCGACAGGCTGGTGAGGCGGTCGAGCTCGGTCACGGCACCCGTGCGTACCTCGCGCAGGTGCTCGAGGTACGCGCCCACGCCGCCACGCACGTCGTCGAAGTAGGCCTGCCCCTCCTCGATCTGGCCGGGCGCGACGGACGCCGGCCCCTCCGCCTCGATCTGCGCGATGAGCGGTTCCGCGTAGTCGCGGTACCAGGCCGCCGCCGCAGCGACCGCGACCTCGTAGTCCTCGACGATCCGCTCGTCGCCCGACAGCTCGGCGACCGCGCGCGCCGTGGCCTCGAAGTCGCCCGCGGTCTCCAGGGAGCGCGTGTACGGCTCGAGCGTGACCGGGTCCCCGGTGAGGGCGTAGCCCCGCAGGCCCGTCTCGGCGTCGACCATCGTGATGAACGCACGGTCGGTCTCCGTCACCGCCCGGAAGTACTCGCCCGTGACGGCGTCCTGCAGCGCGACCGTGCGCGCGAAGACCGTCCCCGTGAGCAGGACGACGAGACCCAGCACGAGGCCGGCGGACGCGAAGAGGCCGCTCAGGCGCCGGCGCAGCGTCACCGCAGGCCGCGCGGCCGCCGCGGTCACGCCTCCCACCCGAGCAGCACGACGGCGGCGTCGTCGACGAGGTCACCGCCGTGACGGGCGCGGACGGCGCCGATCAGGTGGCCGAGCACGGGATCCTCCTCCTGGCCGGGGACGGGGACGGGCGCGCCGGTGGTGGCGCGCGAGGTCGCGTGCGCGAGCTCCATGAGGCCGGCCTTGCCGAGCCGCTCCCCCGCGCCGCCGACCGTCGCCTCCATCAGGCCGTCGGTGTACATGAGCACGCGCCACGACGGCCCGAGCTCGAGGTGCCGTGCCGGCCACCCGCCGCCGACGGGGATGCCCAGGGCACGCCCGCGGGCGTCGGCCGGCAGCAGCTGCACGCCGCCGTCGCCCAGCAGGAACGGCACGGGGTGACCGGCGAGGTACAGGTCGGCCGAGCGGCGGTCGGGCGCCACGGCCAGCATCGACACGGTGGTGAAGACCTCCGGCCGCGCCCGCTCGGCGTCCAGCACGCGCTCGAGCAGCCCGAGGATGTCGTCCGCGGGCACGTCCGCCAGCACCAGCGTGCGCCAGGCGGTGCGCAGGGTGGCACCGAGCGCGGCCTCGTCGGGCCCGTGGCCGCACACGTCGCCGACCAGGGCCAGCACGGTGCCGTCGGGCCGCTCGACGACGTCGTAGAAGTCCCCGCCCAGCAGCCCGTCGCGGCCCGCGCGGTAGCCCACGCGGACCTCCAGGCGCGCGTCGCTCACCGCCGGTCGGGGCAGCAGGGCGCGCTCGAGCCGGTTCGTCTCGGCGGCGCGGACGAGGCTGCGGTACAGCGCCCGGTCGGTCTGCTCGAGGCGGCGACGCTGGACGGCGTAGCGGACGGCACGCGCGAGGCTCTCGCCGTCGACGTCACCCTTGACGAGGTAGTCCTGCGCGCCGGCCGCGAGCGCGGCGAGACCGGCGCCGGTGTCGGTGAGGCCGGTGAGGACGACGATCGGCGGCGGCGCGTCGGCCGCCAGCAGTCGCTCGAGCGCACCGAGGCCCATCGCGTCGGGCAGGCCGAGGTCGAGCAGCACGCAGTCGGCGTCGAGGTGCGTGAGCGCCTCGTCCACGGAGCGGGCCCACACGATGTCCTCGGCGAGCCCGGCGTCGGCGAGGTGCTCCTGGACCAGCAGCGCGTCGCCCTCGTCGTCCTCGACGAGCAGCAGGCGCAGGCGGCCGTCGACGTCCGCGGGTGTGCGCACGTCGTCGTCCGACGTGGCCGGGGAGCTCGTCACGCCCGTCCTTCCCGCAGGTCTGCCCCGCGGTCGCGCGGGATCGGCTGGGTGCACTGTAGGGCAGCGCCGTGGTGCGGGCGCACCACCGCCACGGCGACACGCCCCCGGACGGGCGCCGCGACGGGCGGGGCGGTGAGCAGCGGATAATGGTCGGCCGCCCGTGCGCCCGCACGGTGGCGACGACGGGGGTGAGCACGCAGGTGGCTGGGAGCGACCGGGAGCTGGACGGTGAGCAGCGGGTCGTCGACGGGCTGTACGCGCGCCTCGACGAGCTGCGCGCGCAGGCGCGCCGACGGCTCGCCGACGTGCGCCGGCAGCGGCCGTCGGGGTCCCCGCAGAATCGCTCGGAACGCGACGCCTTCGCGACGCTCTACGAGGACCGCGTGGCGCAGCTCGAGGCCGTCGAGGAGCGGCTCGCCTTCGGCCGGCTCGACCTCGTCGACGGCGACCGCCGCTACATCGGGCGCATCGGGCTGACGGACGAGGAGCAGACGCCGCTGCTCACGGACTGGCGCGCACCCGCGGCCCAGGCCTTCTACCGCGCCACGTCCGCGCAGCCAGACGGCGTCGTGCGCCGCCGCCACCTCGTGACGTCGGGGCGTCGGGTCACGGGCGTTGAGGACGACGTCCTCGACCTCGACGCGCTCGCCGCCGCGGGCGTCGACCCCGCGACCCTGTCCGGGCTGTCCGGCGAGGGCGCGCTGCTGGCCGCGCTGGCCGCGGGGCGCACCGGGCGCATGGGCGACATCGTCGCGACCATCCAGGCCGAGCAGGACGCGATCATCCGGTCCGGCCTCGGGGGCGCGCTCGTCGTGCAGGGCGGACCCGGCACGGGCAAGACGGCCGTCGCGCTGCACCGGGCCGCGTACCTGCTCTACAACCACCGGCGGCTGCTGGAGCGCTCCGGCGTGCTCCTCGTGGGCCCGTCGCGCACGTTCCTGCGCTACATCGACCAGGTCCTCCCCTCGCTGGGCGAGACCGGCGTCGTCACCGCCACGGTCGCCGAGCTGGTGCCCGGCGTCGAGGCGCGCGGCACCGAGGACGACGCGGTGGCCGCGGTCAAGGGCCGGGCGGTGATGGCGCGGGTCGTCGCGCGCGCCGTGCGGCAGCGTCAGCGTGTGCCCGCCGAGCCGGTCCGCGTGCGGGTGGACGGCCGGACGGTCGTCGTGCGCCCGGACGACGTCGCCGCGGCGATCGCGCGCGCCCGCCGCCAGCACAAGCCGCACAACCAGGCCCGCGTCACGTTCGTGCGCGACATGCTGTCCCGGCTCGCCGAGCAGTACGTGCAGCAGCTCGCGTGGGACGTGCCGCCGGAGGACCGCGCCGAGATCGTCGAGGACCTGCGCACGACCCGCGAGATCCGGGTCGCGCTCAACCTGGCGTGGATGCCGCTCACGCCGCAGGGGCTGGTCCGCGACCTCTACGCGAAGCCGCACCGGCTGGAGGCCGCCGCACCCGAGCTGTCGCCGGCCGACCGCCGCCTGCTCGCGCGGCCCGCCGACGCGCCGTGGACGCCCGCCGACGTGCCGCTGCTCGACGAGGCCGCCGAGCTGCTCGGCGAGGACGACCAGGCCGCACGGGCGCAGGCGCGTGCCGACGCCGAGCGCCGCGCGGCGGAGGTCGAGTACGCGCGCAACGTGCTGCGCTCGACCGGCGCGGGCGACATGGTGTCGGCCGAGGTGCTCGCGGACCGGTTCGCCAGCAGCGGACCGTCGCTGACGACGGCCGAGCGCGCCGCGGCCGACCGGACGTGGGCGTACGGGCACGTGGTCGTCGACGAGGCGCAGGAGCTGTCCCCGATGGCGTGGCGCGCGCTGCTGCGCCGCGTGCCGACCCGCTCGCTGACGATCGTCGGCGACGTCGCGCAGACGTCCGCGGCCGCCGGGGCGCGCGACTGGGCGCGCACGCTCGACCCCGTGCTGCGCGGCAGCTGGCGCCTCGCGGAGCTGACGGTGAACTACCGCACGCCGCGGACGGTCGCGCAGGCGGCGCAGCGCGTCGCCCGCGCGGCACGTCTGCCGGTCACGCCGCAGACGTCGGCGCGCGACGTGGACGACGCGCTGCGGGTGCGCCGGTCGGCCGACGAGGGATCGCTCGTCGCCGACGCGGCGGCGGCGGCGGACGCGCTCGTCGCCGAGGTCGGCGGCGCCGGCGGGGCGGGCCGCACCGCGGTCGTCGCGGTCGGCGCGCGCACGTCGGCGCTGGTCACGGCGCTGCGCGCGCTGGGGCACACGCCGCCCACGGGGGACGTCGTCGACCTCGACGCGCCGCTGGTCGTCCTCACCCCCACGCAGGCGAAGGGGCTCGAGTTCGACGCGGTCGTGCTGGTCGAGCCGGCCGAGGTGCTCGCCGCCTCGGGCGGGGACCTGTACGTCGCGATGACGCGCCCGACGCGCGTGCTGCAGGTGGTCCACGCCCGGCGCCTGCCGCCCGGTCTGGAGGGCTGAGGACGGTCGCCGCGCCGTGTCGAGAACGTTGTCGATATCGATACGGAAAACGTTTCGGACGTTGACGGCGTGGGCGGCACGCACGCAGTGTCCCTGTCGTTCGCACACCGTCCACCGGGAGTTCACCCAGGACGGCCGACGGCACTGCAGGGGGTGCACACCGTCATGGACCGACTCGTGCTCATCACGGCCGACCTGGTCGCCGTGGGTCTGCTCACGTGGACGTACTTCCGCCGGCACCGGCGCCGCGACCTGGTGGTCGCGTTCATCGGCGTGAACGTCGGTGTGCTCGCCGTCGCGTCGTCGCTCGGTGCGGGGGGCGTCGGCGCCGGTCTCGGCCTCGGCCTGTTCGGCGTCCTGTCGATCATCCGGCTGCGGTCGACCGAGATCGGCCAGCGCGAGGTCGCGTACTACTTCGCGG
>JAPSIR010000066.1 GCA_031178625.1 Cellulomonas sp. | reverse complement strand
GCGGTTGGGCGGGAGCTCGCGCTCCCGCACCTTCAGGAAGCCGCGGGGATCAGCCACGGGCCACCTCCAGGATCTTGTCCCACACGCCGGGCGCGGTCGGGTCGAGGCCCTCGGCCTCGGCCGTCGCAAGTGCGCTCCGGACGCGTGCGTACTCGGTGGGCAGCAGGCGCGTGAAGCGCGTCCGGGTGCCCGCGGGGTCCTCGAGGAGCTGGGCCGCCACCGGCGAGCCCGTCTCCTCGGCGTGCGTGCGCAGCAGCCGCTCGACCAGCGCCGCGTCCTCGTCGTCCAGCGGCGCGAGCGACAGCTCGCCGGCGCGGACGGCCTCGAGGTTGACGAGCGCGGGCTGCAGGTCGAGCACGTACGCCGTGCCCCCCGACATGCCGGCGCCGAAGTTGCGGCCGGTCCGGCCGAGCACGACCACCGTGCCGCCCGTCATGTACTCGCAGGCGTGGTCGCCCACGCCCTCGACGACCAGCGTCGCGCCGGAGTTCCGGACGCCGAAGCGCTCCCCGACGAGGCCGCGCAGGAAGATCTGCCCGCTCGTCGCGCCGTAGCCGATCACGTTGCCGGCGATCACGTTGTGCTCGCTCGACAGCACGGAGCTGCGGTCCGGCCGCACGACGACCCGGCCGCCGGACAGGCCCTTGCCGACGTAGTCGTTGGCGTCCCCGAACAGGCGCAGCGTGATGCCGCGCGGCAGGAAGGCGCCGAACGACTGGCCTGCCGACCCGGTGAGCGTCACGTCGATCGTGTCGTCGGGCAGGCCCTGCCCGCCGTACCGCTTGGTGACGTGGTGGCCGAGCATGGTGCCGACCGTGCGGTTCACGTTGCGGACCGGCAGGTCGATGCGCACCGGCTCGCCGCGCTCGAGCGCGTCGCCGGCCAGCGCGACGAGCTGGTTGTCCAGCGCGCGCGACAGCCCGTGGTCCTGCTCCTTGACGTGGTGCAGCGCCGACCCGGGCAGCGGCTGCGGCTGCGCGAGCACCGGCGTCAGGTCCAGCCCGGCGGCCTTCCAGTGGTCGACGGCCTGGCGCGAGTCGAGCATCTCGACGTGGCCGACCGCCTCCTGGAGGCTGCGGAACCCGAGCTGCGCGAGCAGCTCGCGGACCTCCTGCGCGATGAACTCGAAGAACGTCACCACGAACTCGGGCTTGCCGGTGAAGCGCGCCCGCAGCTCGGGGTTCTGCGTGGCGACGCCGACCGGGCACGTGTCGAGGTGGCAGACGCGCATCATGACGCAGCCGGAGACCACCAGGGGCGCCGTCGCGAAGCCGAACTCCTCGGCGCCCAGCAGCGCACCGATCACCACGTCGCGGCCGGTCTTCAGCTGCCCGTCCACCTGGACGACCACGCGGTCGCGCAGGTCGTTGAGCACCAGCGTCTGCTGGGTCTCGGCGAGCCCGATCTCCCACGGCGTGCCGGCGTGCTTGAGCGACGTCAGGGGTGAGGCCCCCGTGCCGCCGTCGTGGCCCGAGATGAGCACGACGTCGGAGTGCGCCTTCGCGACGCCCGCGGCGATCGTCCCCACGCCGAACTCGCTGACGAGCTTGGTGTGGATGCGCGCCGACGGGTTCGCGTTCTTGGCGTCGTGGATCAGCTGCGCCAGGTCCTCGATCGAGTAGATGTCGTGGTGCGGCGGCGGCGAGATCAGGCCGACGCCCGGGGTCGAGTGCCGGGTCTTCGCGACCCACGGGTACACCTTGTGGCCGGGCAGCTGGCCGCCCTCGCCGGGCTTCGCGCCCTGCGCGAGCTTGATCTGGATGTCGTCGGCGTTCGTCAGGTACTCGCTCGTGACGCCGAACCGGCCGGACGCGATCTGCTTGATCGCCGACCGGCGCTCCGGGTCGTGCAGGCGCTCCGGGTCCTCGCCGCCCTCGCCGGTGTTCGACTTGCCGCCGAGGCGGTTCATCGCGATGGCCAGCGTCTCGTGCGCCTCGGCGGAGATGGACCCGTAGGACATCGCGCCGGTCTGGAACCGCTTGACGATCTCGCTCACCGGCTCGACCTCGTCGACCGGCACGGGCGGGCGCACGCCGTCCTTGAAGCGCAGCAGGCCGCGCAGCGTCATGAGGCGCTCCGACTGCTCGTCGACGCGCTGCGTGTACTGGCGGAACACGTCCATCTGGCGCGTGCGGGTGGAGTGCTGGAGCCGGAACACCGTCTCGGGGTCGAACAGGTGCTCCTCGCCCCCGCGGCGCCACTGGTACTCGCCGCCCACCGCCAGGCGCTGGTGCGCCTGCCGGTTGCCGCTCGCCGGGTAGGCGTCGGCGTGACGCGCCGCCACCTCCGCGGCGATGACGTCGAGCCCGATGCCGCCGAGCCGGCTGGTGGTCCCGGTGAAGTACTTCTCGACGAGCGCGTGCGACAGGCCGATCGCCTCGAAGACCTGCGCGCCGCGGTACGACGCGATCGTCGAGATGCCCATCTTGGACATGACCTTGAGGACGCCCTTGCCGAGCGCCTTGATGAGGTTCGCGACGGCCTTCTCCGGGGCGACGCCGGGCAGGAAGCCGCTGCGCGCGAGCTCCTCGACCGACTCCATCGCGAGGTACGGGTTCACCGCCGCGGCGCCGTACCCGACGAGCAGCGCGACGTGGTGCACCTCGCGCACGTCGCCGGCCTCGACGACGAGCGAGATCTGCGTGCGGGTGTGCCGGCGCAGCGTGTGGTGGTGCACCGCCGACAGCAGCAGCAGCGACGGGATCGGCGCCAGGTCGGCGTCGGAGTTGCGGTCCGACAGGACGAGGAAGCTGACGCCCTCCTCGACCGCCCGGTCGACCTCGGCGAAGATCTCCTCGAGCCGCTTCTCGAGCGCCGCTCCCCCGCCGTCGACCTTGTACAGGCCGCGGATCGTGGCGGCGCGGAAGCCGAGCGACGGCTCCTTCGCGACGTGCACGACCTTCGCGAGCTGGTCGTTGTCCAGCACGGGGAACGGGAGGACGAGCTTGCGCGCGTGCTCGGGCCCATCGGCGAGGAGGTTCGGCTCGGGACCGATGGCGCCGCCGATCGAGGTGACGAGCTCCTCGCGGATCGCGTCGAGCGGCGGGTTCGTCACCTGGGCGAACATCTGCGTGAAGTAGTCGAACAGGAGCCGCGGGCGCTGGGACAGCACCGCCACGGGCGTGTCGGACCCCATCGCGCCGAGCGGCTCCGCGCCGGCGGCCGCCATGGGCGACAGGAGCACCTTGAGCTCCTCCTCGGTGTAGCCGAACGCCCGCTGGCGACGACGCACCGAGGCGCTCGAGTGCGACACGTGGTCGCGCTCGGGCAGCTGCTCGAGGCGCACGAGGTTGTCCTCGAGCCACTGCGCGTACGGCCGGCGCGCGGCGAGCTGCGACATGACCTCGGCGTCCGCGACGATCCGGCCCTGGCCGGTGTCGACGAGGAAGAAGATGCCCGGCTCGAGGCGGCCCTTCGCGACCACGGACGCCGGGTCGATCTCCAGCACGCCGGCCTCCGACGCGCACACGACGAGCCCGTCCTCGGTGACCCAGTACCGGCCCGGCCGCAGGCCGTTGCGGTCCTGCATCGAGCCGATGACCGTGCCGTCGGTGAACGTCATCGCGGCGGGGCCGTCCCACGGCTCCATGAGCGTCGAGTGGTACTCGAAGAACGCGCGCGTGGCGGGGTCCATCTGCGCGTGGTTCTCCCACGGCTCCGGGATCATCATCGTCATCGCGTGCGGGAGCGAACGACCGGCGAGGTGCAGCAGCTCGAGCACCTCGTCGAAGCTGCCCGAGTCGGACCCGCCCGGCGTGCACACCGGCAGCAGCGGCGCCAGGTCGCCCAGCGCCTCGGACGCGAGCATGCCCTCGCGCGCGGCCATCCAGTTGCGGTTGCCGCGCACCGTGTTGATCTCGCCGTTGTGCGCGATCATGCGGAACGGCTGCGCGAGCGGCCACGACGGGAACGTGTTCGTGGAGAAGCGGGAGTGGACGAGCGCGATCTCCGACGCGTACCGCGGGTCGGACAGGTCGGCGAAGAACGGCTCCAGCTGGCCGGGCGTCAGCATGCCCTTGTAGACGATCGTGCGCGCCGACAGCGACGCGAAGTAGACGCCGGCCTCGCGCTCGGCGCGCTTGCGCAGCCGGTACGTGCGGCGGTCCAGCTCGATCCCGGCGAGCTCGCGCGACGGGTCGGCGACCACGAGCTGGCGGAAGGCGGGCATCGACGCGCGCGCGGTCGGCCCGACCAGGTCGGCCGTCACGACGACGTCGCGCCACGCGAGGACGTCCAGCTTCTCCTCCGCCGCGATCGCCTCCACCGTGCGCACGGCACGCTGCTGCTCGGCGTCGTCGACGGGCAGGAAGGCCATGCCGATCGCGTAGCGGCCGGCGGGCGGGAGCTCCGCGTCGACGACGTCGCGCAGGAACGCGTCAGGGATCTGCGTGAGGATCCCCGCGCCGTCACCGCTGTCCTCCTCGGCGCCGACGGCGCCGCGGTGGTCGAGGTTGAGCAGCGCCGTCAGGCCGGCGTCGACGATGTCCCGACCAGGCGTGCCGCGGAGCGTGGCGACCCACGCGAACCCGCACGCGTCGTGCTCGGCGGCGGGGTCGTAGAGGCCGTGCCGGTCGGGCGCGCCGAGGGCGCCGGGGCTCACGGGCGACGTGGACATCAGCACCGTCCTCACAGTCCCCGGGCTCGGGGCATCGCAACAACAGGGGGGGTACAGGGACGTCGTCGGCCCGGTGTGGAGGCGACTATACGACCCGCGCGCACGCGCGGCGGACGCCGCCTCGGATGATGGCCGGACGGCGCCCGACCGCCCCGGTCAGCGGGCGGGAGCGGAGGCGTCCGCCTCGTCGTCCTGCGTCGTGGAGGGTGTCCGCAGGAGGGTCGTGTCACGTCCTGGATGCCGACGCCCGACCAGCACGAACGCTACCAGCGCCCCGAGCCCGACCACGACGGACGTCCAGACGTTGAGGCGCAGCCCCAGCACGGTCTCCGCGGGGTCGATCCGCAGCAGCTCGATCCAGAGCCGGCCCGCGGTGTAGAAGGCCACGTACAGCCAGAACACGCGCCCGTGCCCGAGCCGGAACCGGCGGTCGAGCCAGATCAGCAGCGCGGCGGCCGCGAGGTTCCACACCAGCTCGTACAGGAAGGTCGGGTGGAACAGGGTGCCGGGCTCGAAACCGGCGGGCAGGTGCGCCTCGTCGATCTGCAGGCCCCACGGCAGCGTCGTCGGGCCGCCGAAGAGCTCCTGGTTGAACCAGTTGCCCAGCCGGCCGATCGCCTGCGCGACCAGCAGGCCGGGCGCGAGCGCGTCCGCGAAGGGCGCGAGCCGGACCCCGGCGCGCCGGCAGCCGATCCACGCGCCGACGGCGCCGAAGGCCACCGCGCCCCAGATGCCGAGGCCGCCCTCCCAGACGTACAGCGCCCGCACGGGGTCCCCACCGGGGCCGAAGTACGCGTCCGGCGAGCTGAGGACGTGGTAGATCCGGCCGCCCACGATGCCGAACGGTACCGCCCAGTAGGTGATGTCCAGCACCGTCTCGGGGTCGCCGCCGCGCGCCGCCCAGCGCCGCCGCGTCAGCACCGCAGCCGCGGCGATGCCGAGCAGGATCGCGAAGGCGTAGGCCCGCAGCGGGAACGGCCCGAGGTGCCACGCGGCCTGCGAGGGGCTCGGGATGCCGGCCGCCACCGCGACGGCGGCGAGCGTCACCGCGGCGACCTGGCGGCGGACCGGACGCCGGCGGCGAGCCCGGCGACCACCGACTGCAGCGCGTCGAGACCCGACGTCTCGTCCGGCGCGTCCAGCAGCGGGCGCACGAACGCCGAGCCGACGATGACGCCGTCGGCGTACGAGGCCACCTGGGCGGCCTGCTCGGGCCGCGACACGCCCAGCCCCACGCACACGCGCGACGCACCGGCCGCGCGCGTGTCCGCGACGAGCTGCTGCGCCCGCTCGCCGACCGTCGCACGCTCCCCCGTCACGCCCATCGTGGATGCCGCGTAGACGAAGCCGCGGCTCGCCGCGGCGGTCGAGGCCAACCGCTCGGGCCTGGAGCTCGGTGCGACCAGGAACACGCGGTCGAGGCCGTGCGCGTCGGCCGCCGCCATCCAGTCGGCAGCCTCGTCCGGGATGAGGTCCGGCGTGATGAGACCCGCGCCGCCCGCGGCCGCGAGGTCACGCGCGTAGGCGTCCACGCCGTAGCGCAGGACGAGGTTCCAGTACGTCATGACCAGCACGGGGGCGCCGGCGTCGGCGACCTGCTCGACCGCCACGAGCGTGTCCCGCACGCGCGTGCCGCCGGCGAGCGCCGCGTCGACCGCGCGCTGGATCAGCGGGCCGTCCATGACCGGGTCGGTGTACGGCATGCCGAGCTCGACGACGTCGACGCCCGCCTCCACCATCGCGCGGACCGCGCGGACCGAGCCGGGCACCGACGGGAAGCCGACGGGCAGGTAGCCGATGAGGGCGGCACGCGCGTCGGGGCCCGCGGCGAGGGCGTCGAGCCGCTCCGCGGAGGCCGACCGGACCTGCGTCGTGCTCACAGCTGCTCCCCCTCGTCCGCCTTGAGCACCGGCTCGTCCTCGATGAGGCCGAACCAGGCGGCGGCGGTCGCCACGTCCTTGTCGCCGCGCCCCGACAGGTTCACGAGCACCACGGCGTCCCGGCCGTCCGCCGCCCAGGTGCGCGCCTCGGCGCCGATCTGGATCGCCCCGGCGAGGGCGTGCGCCGACTCGATGGCCGGGATGATGCCCTCGGTACGGCACAGCAGCTCGAACGCCTGCATCGCCTCGACGTCCGTCACGGGCCGGTAGGTGGCGCGGCCGATGTCGTGCAGCCACGCGTGCTCGGGGCCGACGCTCGGGTAGTCGAGGCCCGCGGACACCGAGTGGCTCGGCAGCGTCTGGCCGTCCTCGTCCTGCAGCAGGTAGCTGCGCGCACCGTGCAGCACGCCGGGCACGCCGCCCGAGAACCGGGCCGAGTGCCGACCGGACTCGACACCCTCGCCGCCCGCCTCGAAGCCGAACAGCCGCACGTCGGGGTCGTCGAGGAACGCGTTGAAGACGCCCATCGCGTTCGACCCGCCGCCCACGCACGCCACGACGGCGTCCGGCAGGTGCCCGGTCTCCTCGAGCAGCTGGGCCCGCGCCTCGTCACCGATGACCTTGTGGAAGTCGCGCACCATCTCGGGGAACGGGTGCGGGCCGGTCACCGTGCCGAGCAGGTAGTGCGTGGTGTCGACGTTGGCGACCCAGTCGCGCAGCGCCTCGTTGATCGCGTCCTTGAGCGTCCGGGACCCGATCGCGACCGGCACGACCTCGGCCCCGAGCAGCCGCATGCGCGCGACGTTGAGCGCCTGCCGCTGCGTGTCCTCCTCGCCCATGTAGATCGTGCAGTCGAGGTCCATCAGCGCGCACGCCGTCGCGGTGGCGACCCCGTGCTGCCCCGCACCCGTCTCGGCGATGACGCGCTTCTTGCCCATCCGCTTCACGAGCAGCGCCTGGCCGAGCACGTTGTTGATCTTGTGCGAGCCCGTGTGGTTGAGGTCCTCGCGCTTGAGGAACACGCGCACACCGTCGCCCACGTGCGCCGCGAACCGCGGCACCTCCGTGATCGGGTTGGGACGCCCGGTGTACGTGCGGTGCAGCCGCTCCAGCTCGTCGGCGAACGTCGGGTCGGCGAGCGCCTTGTGGTACTCGGTGTCGAGCTCGTCGAGCGCGGCGACGAGCGCCTCGGGCACGAACCGACCGCCGAACTCGCCGAAGTACGGGCCCTCGTGCGCCCCGAGCGTGCCGCCGCTGCGCAGCACGTCCCGCATGCGCCGGCTCACCTGGCTGCGTCCCGTGGCGCTCACTGGCGCACCGCCCGCAGCGAGGGGTGGGCGCCGGCGGCGACGAGGTCCGCGACGGACTGCCGCGGCGCGTCGTCGGTCACGAGGGCCTCGCCCACGAGGACGACGTCGGCGCCCGCGCGGGCGTAGTCCATGACGTCGTGCGGGCCGCGTACGCCGGACTCGGCGACCTTGACGACGTCCGACGGGATCGCGGGCGCGACGCGCGCGAACGTGTTCCGGTCGACGTCGAGGGTCTTGAGGTCGCGGGCGTTCACGCCGACGACCCGCGCACCGGCGTCCACCGCGCGGGCGACCTCCTCGGTGTCGTGCACCTCGACGAGGGCCGTCATGCCGAGCGAGTGCACGCGCTCCACGAGGGACTCCAGCACGGTCTGCTCGAGCGCCGCGACGATGAGGAGCACGAGGTCGGCGCCGTGGGCGCGCGCCTCCCACACCTGGTACGGCGTCACGACGAAGTCCTTGCGCAGCACGGGCACGTCGACCCGCGCGCGCACGGCGTCGAGGTCGTCGAGCGAGCCGTTGAACCGCCGCCGCTCGGTGAGCACCGAGATCGCGACGGCGCCGCCCTTCGCGTACTCGGCCGCGAGGGCAGCCGGGTCGCTGATGGTGGCGAGCGTGCCCTTGCTGGGGCTCGACCGCTTGACCTCGGCGATGACGGTCACGGCGTCGTCCACCTTGAGGCGGTTCACGCACTGCAGCGCGGACTCCCGCCGTGCGGCGCGTTCCTTGAGCTCGGCCAGCGGTGTCGCGGCCTCTCGGGCGGCAAGGTCCTCCCGGACCCCCGCGACGATGTCGTCCAGCACGGTCATCGGCGGCTCATCCCCTTCGCCCGGTCGGAACGGCTGCCGTCCCCGTGCGCGCCCTCCCCGGTGCACCGGCTGCCGACTGGCCATCGTAGACGTGCCGTGGACCACATCCGTCCACGGCCCGGTCCGTGGGACCCGGCCGTGGACGAGGGCCCCTGGTCCGGGGCCGTGGTCGCGACTCAGTAGCCGGACGACGACATGCCGGCCGCCCACGGCAGCGTGACGCCGAGGAACACGAGCGGGATGAGGAACGACAGCACGAGCAGCACGGCCATGAGCACGCCGAACCCGGTCGACACCCAGCCGAGCACGATCCCCGCGGTGACGATCCCCTCGTTGTTCGCCTCGCCGCGGGCGATCGCCTTGCGCGCGTTCGCGCCGACGAGGACCGCGGGGATGCCGGTGAAGAACCCGCACGCCAGCACGATGCCGGCGATGCCGAGGACGAGGGACCACACGCCGAGGTCGTTGCGGGGCCAGTAGCCGGGTCCGGCGTACGGCGTGCCCGCGTACGGCGTGCCCGCGTACGGCGTGCCGCCGGACGGCGCGCCGCCGGACGGCGCGCCCGCGTACGGCCCGCCCGGAGCGGCGTACGTGCTCCCGGGCGCGCCCCACGCGTCGGCGCCCGGCCCTGCGTCCGGGGTCGGCGCATCGGCGCCCGCGGGGGTGCCGGCGCCCGGGTCGCCCGGCGTCGCCGCGCCACCGGGCGGCGGCCCGTACGGCGCCTCCTGGCCGTACGGCGGCACGTCCGCGTCGGGTCGGCCTGCAGGGTCGGCGGGCTGCGTCATGAGGTCCTCCGGTGGTCGCCCGGCGCGCGCCGGGACGGGTCTCAGGTGAGTGGGGCGGGGCCCAGGTACGGGACGAGCGCGGGCACGTTGCGCAGCACGCCGAACAGCACGACGACGACGAGCACGACCCACGCGAGCCAGGCCGGCGGCACCCCCGCCGACGTGCCGCGCCACCGGCGCCGCGTCCACACGGCCCAGGCGGCGAGCAGCAGCGGGGCGACGAGCACCCAGAGCGGGTTGGCGTGCCACGCGCCCGCGAGGTCGCCCGTCAGGAGGTCGTGCGTCGCGCGCAGCCCCCCGCAGCCGGGGCAGCTGACGCCGAGCAGCAGCACGGACGGGCAGATCCCGTACGACAGCGGCGCGTACGGCGAGCGGACCACGAGCAGGGCCGCAGCAGCGGTGCCCGCCGCGCCGACGGCCAGGGGCAGCAGCACGCCGCCGCGCCCCGCACGGCGGCGGGACGCGGCGGCGTGTGCTGCCGAGCTCACGGACGTCAGGGCGTCTGGAGCTGCTGCGTGCGCTGCACCTCGTCCTCGAGGTACTCCATGAAGCCGCCCCAGCCGCCGTACTGCGCGATGCCGGCGAGGAAGCTGATCAGGAAGTAGAGGCCGATGACCAGGCCGATCACGCCGAGGATGAGACCGGCGAGCGACATCCCCCGGTTCGTCGCCTCGCCGCGGGCCGCGGCACCCCGGCCGAGGAAGCCGAGGATGACGGCCGGGATGCCCGGCAGCCAGCCGATGCAGCAGAGGACGATCGACAGGATGCCGAGCACGAGGGACCAGATGCCGAGCGCGTTCCTGCGCGTCGAGCCGGCCGACGCGGGGTCGCCCCAGCCCTGCCCCTGCCCGTACGGCTGCTCCTGCCCGTACCCGGGCGCCTGGCCGTAGGCGGGCGCCTGGCCGTAGGCGGGGGCCTGGCCGTAGGTCGGTGCGTCGCCCGTGGCCTGGCCGTACGACGGCGTCGCCGGCGCGTCGGGGCTCGTGCCTGCGGGGTACGGCGGTACGTCCGTCCCGGACGACGACGGCTCGGGCGCGCGCGGCGTCGCGCCCGCGTCACCGGCGCCGGTGGCGCGGGGCTCGTCGTCGGGGGCGTACGGGTCCCGCGGGTCGTTCGGGCTCGACATCCAGCTCTCCCTGCGTCAGGAGGCGCGCCTGGGCGCGCCCGCGTCGGACCGGCGGGCACGTGCCCGCCGGTCGGTCAGTGACCGCCGCGGCGCTTCTCGCGCGCCAGCGTCGCGGCACCGCCCTGGCCGTGGCCCAGCACCTGCAGGACCTTGCCGAGGACGATGCCGAGCACGACGACGCCCATCCCGACCCAGAACAGCCAGACGAGCGCGAAGGCGACGCCCAGCGCGGCGACGAGCGCGCCGAGCACGATCGTCCACGTCGTCGTCCATGCCGCCACGGTCTTGCCGTGGTTCGTCGGCGGGGTCGTCGGCGGCAGGTGGACCGTCTCGGTCGGGGTCTGGTGCTGCGCGCGGTGGGCCAGGGAGTGGTCGGCCATGGGTACGTCCTTCGGTGCTCGGTTCGCGCCAACCCTATCCGAGTCGTCAGGGATGCACGCGCTGGTCAGGGGTGGGGTCGGGTCGGTGGTCAGGAGGGGTCGTCGCCGCGGCTCAGCGCGTCCCAGTCGGCGCGGCCGTCGTCGTCCGGCGCCGTCGCCGGCCCGGACGCCGCGGTGGACGGACCCCGCGACGCACCTCCGGCGGCGGCCGCGCCGCTCGCGGGGGCACCGGCGCCGCCGGGCGCCTCGTGCCGCCGCGAGCGCGCGCGCCAGTCCCCCGGTGCACGCAGCAGGACCAGGGCCAGCAGCACGACGAGCACGCCGACGGCCGTCGCCACGACCGGGCCGGCGGTGAGCGCGGCGTCCGGCGCGGTCGGCTCGACGCCCGTGCGGTCCGCGACCGCCGCGGCGGCCGCCCCCGCGGGGTCGCGCAGGACCGCCAGCGCCGCCGCGACCACCAGCGCCCCGCACGCCGCGACGACCGCAGCCACGGCCACCCGGCCCGCCGGTCCGACCAGCCCGAGCGCCGCCGCGGACGCCAGCAGCACGACCGCGGCCGCCACGACCTCCGGCACGGCCTGCGTGCCGGACGCGCCGACCACCACGTCGCCCTCGAGCGCCGTCCCGGCCCGCGCGGTCACCCACGTCGGCGCGGCCGCGGCGGCCACCGCCGCCGCGGCGAGCAGGAGCAGCGCGACCCACCGTCCGCGCCGGGGGGCGGACGTCGCCGCCTGCGCGGGCGCCGTCACGGCACGTCGCGGCGCAGGCGGGCGGCGAGCTGCACCGCACGCACCGCGGCGGCGGCCTTGTTGCGCGACTCCTCGTACTCCAGCCCGGGCACCGAGTCCGCGACGATCCCGCCGCCCGCCTGCACGCTCGCGCGCCCGTCGCGGATCACGGCCGTCCGGATCGCGATGGCCATGTCCATGTCACCGGCGAAGTCGAAGTACCCCACCGTGCCGCCGTACACGCCCCGACGCGCGGGCTCGATCTCGTCGATCAGCGCGATCGCGCGCGGCTTCGGGGCGCCGGACAGCGTGCCCGCCGGGAACGTCGCGACGAGCGTCTGCAGCGCGGTCGCCCCCTGCCGCAGCCGCCCCACGACCGTCGAGCAGATGTGCATGATGTGGGAGAACCGCTTGACCGCCATGAAGTCGACCACCTCGACGCTGGCCGGCTCGCAGACCTTGACGAGGTCGTTGCGGGAGAGGTCGACGAGCATGATGTGCTCGGCGCGCTCCTTCGGGTCGGCGAGCACCTCGTCCTGCAGCGCCCGGTCCTCCTCCGGCGTGGCACCCCGCGGCCGCGAACCCGCGATCGGGAACGTCACGACGTGCCCGTCCGTGACCTTGACGAGGGTCTCCGGGCTGGAGCCGACGACGGTGAAGTCGCGGCCGTCCGCGTCCTGCAGCGCGACCAGGTACATGTACGGGCTGGGGTTCACCGTGCGCAGCACCCGGTACACGTCGACCGGCTCCGCCGGGCAGTCCAGGTCGAGGCGCTGCGACAGGACGACCTGGAAGACGTCGCCGTCGCGGATCGCCTCCTGGCCGCGTCGCACGGCGTCCTCGAACTCGGCGCGCGTGCTGCGGAACTCGAGCTCCGGCTCCGGCAGCGTGGCGTCGAGCACGGACGTCGCGGGCGGGGCCGGACGGCGCAGCGCGTCCTGCATGGCGTCGAGGCGCGCCACCGCGTCGGCGTACGCCTCGTCGACGCGCTCGTCCGTCGCGTCGAAGTTGATCGCGTTGGCGACCAGCCACACGGAGCCGTCGACGTGGTCGACCGCCGCGAGGTCGCTCGCGAGCAGGAGGGTCACGTCGGGCACGCCGAGCTCGTCGGGCGCCTGCGCCGGCAGGGTCGGCTCCCACTGCCGCACGACGTCCCAGCCGAGGACCCCGACGAGCCCGCCGGTCAGCGGCGGCAGCCCGTCCACGGACGGCGTGCGCAGCACGTCCAGGGTGGTGGCGAGGACGTCGAGCACCGGGCCGTCCGTCGGCACGCCGACGGGCACGTCGCCCGTCCACGCCGCCTGGCCGTCGCGGACGGACAGCGTCGCGCGCGAGCGCACGCCGACGAACGACCAGCGGCCCCACGAGCCGTCGGACTCCGCGGACTCGAGGACGAACGTGCCGGGACGCCCCGCGGCGAGCGTGCGGTACAGCCCGACCGGCGTCACGTCGTCCGCGAGGAGCCGGCGGACCACGGGCACGACGCGCCGCGTCGGGGCGAGCGCGCGGAACTCCTCCAGCGACGGCCACGTGGCGCCCCAGGGCAGGTCCGTGGCGGTCGCGCGGGGCGCGGCGGTGGCGGACGGCTGGGTCACGGGACGTCTCCTTCGATGGCGGCGGTCGGGTCCTGCGCGGTCGGGTCCTGCGCGGTCGGGTCCTGCGCCGTCGGCTCCTGCGCGGTCGCTCCCTCCCCGGCGGGGCGCGTGACGGGCAGCGGGCCGCCCGCCTCGAAGCACGTGCGGGTGCCGGTGTGGCACGCGGCGCCCACCTGGTCGACGGTCACGAGCACGGCGTCCCCGTCGCAGTCGAGGTCGACGGAGCGCACGTGCTGGACGTGGCCGGACGTGTCGCCCTTGCGCCAGTACTCCTGGCGCGAGCGGCTCCAGAACGTCACGCGACCGGTCGTGAGCGTGCGGTGCAGCGCCTCGTCGTCCATCCAGCCCAGCATGAGGACCTCCCGCGTGTCGTGCTGCTGCACGACCGCCGCGACCAGGCCCGACGCGTCCCGGCGGAGGCGCGCGGCGACGGCGGGGTCGAGGCTGCCGGGGAGCGGGACCGGGGTGGACGAGGAGGCGTCGACGGGCACCGGACGATACTGCCACGCGGCGCCGGGCGGTCCGCGCGCGCGACCACGGTCGCCGTCAGCGGGTCTGCGCCACCCAGGCCGCGTGCATCGACGCGTACTGGCCGCCCTGCGCGACGAGCGTCGCGTGGTCGCCCACCTCGACCACCTCGCCGGCGTGCACCACCACGACCAGGTCGGCGGCCTCCGCGGTGGACAGCCGGTGCGCGATCGTCAGCGTCGTGCGGCCTCGGGCCAGCTCGCGCAGCGCCCGCGCGATGCGGACCTCCGCGACGGGGTCGACGGCGGACGTCGCCTCGTCGAGCAGCAGCAGGTCGCCGTCCGCGAGCCGCGCACGGGCCAGGGCCACCAGCTGGCGCTCCCCCGCGGACAGCATCTCGCCGCGCTGGCCGACAGGCGTGCCCAGCCCTTGCGGCAGCTCGTCGACCCACGTGTCCAGGCCGAGCTCCTCCACCGCGGCACGCACGCGCGCCTCCACGTCCGGCTCGCCGTCGCGCAGGCCGTACGCCACGTTCTCCGCGAGCGTGCCGTCGAACAGGAAGCCCTCCTGCGGCACGAGCACGACCCGCCGGCGCAGGTCGGCGCCGCGGACGTCCCGCAGGTCGACGCCGTCGAGCCGCACGGCGCCCGTCGTCGGGTCCATGAACCGGGCGACGAGCTTGGCGAGCGTCGTCTTGCCGGACCCGGTGGCGCCGACCACCGCCACGGACGTCCCCGCGGGGACGTCCAGCGTGACGTCGCGCAGGACCGGCGGGCCGTCCGGGTACGCGTAGCCGACGTGCTCGAAGGACAGCGTCGCGGGCCCGCGCGGGCTCGGCCGGCCGGCGTCCCCCGGGTCGGCGACGTCCACGGGCGTCTCGAGCACGCCGAGCACGCGGCGCCAGCCGGCGACGGCGTTCTGCAGCTCGTTGAGGATCTCCGTGGCCATCTGCACCGGGCCGGTGAACAGCTGCACGAGGAAGAGGAAGGCCAGCACCCGGCCGACGCTCAGGTCGCCGAGGACGCCCAGCCACGTGCCGGCCACGACGACCGCCGCCAGGACGAGGTTGGCCACCAGCACGCCGGAGGAGAACACCACCGCGACGAGGTTCTGCGCCCGCACCATCGCGTCCCGCGTGGCGCGCACCGCCGCGTCGATGCGGCGCTGCGTCCGGGCGGAGACGCCGTACGAGCGGATCGTCTCCGCACCGACCACGGCCTCGGAGACCGCGCCCAGCATCGCGCCGTACCGCTCGCGGACGCGGCCGTAGCGGGCGTTGACGCCCTTCTGCAGCCGCGGCAGCACGACGAGCAGCGGCACGAAGCACAGCCACACCAGCAGCGTCAGCTGCCACGAGTAGACCGCCATGAGCGCCGTCGCGACCCCGATCTGCAGCAGCGAGACGAGCAGCATGATGCCGCCCCACTGGACGAACATCGAGATCGTGTCGACGTCCGACGTGACCCGCGAGACGAGCGACCCGCGCCGCTCGCTGCCCTGCGTGAGCACGGACAGGTCGTGCACGTGCCGGAACGCGCGCGTGCGCAGCGTCAGGAGCCCGCTCTCGCTGGACCGGAACAGCCGGACGTTGACGCCCGCGGAACAGGCCGCGCCGACGAGCAGGCCGCCCGCCGCCAGGCCGACGAGCGCCGCGACCCGGCCGACGTCGGCGCCGCCCGGCGCGAGGATGCCCGTGTCGACCGTCTGCTGCACCGCCACCGGAACGAGGACGCGGGCGAGCGCCGCCACCACCGCGAGCCCGAGGGTGCCGAGCAGCCCGTGCAGCAGCTCCGGCGACACCTGCACGCCGCGGCGCAGCGTCGCCAGGACACCCAGCGTGCTCGCCGGCGCCATGCGCGCGTCCGTGCGCCCCTCGGTGCGGACGGTGCCCTCAGCGGCGGTCCCGCTCATCGCCGACCTCCCCCGGTACGTGCGTCGTCGGGCGCCGGGGCAGCGTCGACCGCGGCGTC
>JAPSIR010000065.1 GCA_031178625.1 Cellulomonas sp. | reverse complement strand
CTCGCCTACGATGGACGCGCCCGGTCGAGCGACCGGGACACGGACCGCCCCGGCGCCGCGCGCGGACGGGGCGCAGCACGTCGGGAGAGATGCGTGACGGCGATCCTCGAGAAGGTCCTCCGGCTGGGCGAGGGACGGGTCCTCAAGAAGCTCTCCGGCATCGCCGCGCAGGTCAACGCCCTCGAGGACAGCTTCACGTCCCTGTCGGACGCCGAGCTGCGCGAGGAGACCGACCGGTTCAAGGCCCGCCTCGCCGACGGCGAGACGGTCGACGAGCTGCTGGCCGAGGCGTTCGCCGCGGTCCGCGAGGCGTCGCGCCGCACGCTCGGCCTGCGCCACTTCGACGTCCAGCTCATGGGCGGCGCCGCCCTGCACCTCGGCAACATCGCCGAGATGCGCACCGGTGAGGGCAAGACCCTCGTGGCCACCGCGCCCGCCTACCTCAACGCGCTGTCCGGCAAGGGCGTCCACGTCGTCACCGTGAACGACTACCTCGCGGGTTACCAGGCCGAGCTCATGGGGCGCGTCTACCGGTTCCTCGGCCTCACGACCGGCACGATCCTCGCGAACATGACGCCCGCGCAGCGCCGGGAGCAGTACGCCGCCGACATCACGTACGGCACCAACAACGAGTTCGGCTTCGACTACCTGCGCGACAACATGGCGTGGAGCGTGGACGAGCTCGTGCAGCGCGGCCACCACTTCGCGATCGTCGACGAGGTCGACTCGATCCTCATCGACGAGGCCCGCACGCCGCTCATCATCTCCGGGCCCGCGTCCGGCGACACGAACCGCTGGTACGCGGAGTTCGCCAAGGTCGTGCGCCGCCTGCAGCCCGAGCGCGACTACGAGGTCGACGAGAAGAAGCGCACGGTCGGCGTCCTCGAGCCGGGCATCGAGCGGGTCGAGGACTACCTCGGCATCGACAACCTCTACGAGTCGCTCAACACGCCGCTCATCGGCTTCCTCAACAACGCCATCAAGGCCAAGGAGCTGTTCAAGCGCGACAAGGACTACGTCGTGATGAACGGCGAGGTGCTCATCGTCGACGAGCACACCGGCCGCATCCTCGCGGGGCGTCGCTACAACGAGGGCATGCACCAGGCCATCGAGGCGAAGGAGGGCGTCGCGATCAAGGCGGAGAACCAGACGCTCGCCACGATCACGCTGCAGAACTACTTCCGCCTGTACGACAAGCTCGGCGGCATGACGGGTACGGCCGAGACCGAGGCCGCGGAGTTCCAGGGCACGTACAAGCTGGGCGTCGTCCCGATCCCGACGAACCGCCCGATGGTCCGCCTCGACCAGAAGGACCTCGTCTACAAGAGCGAGGAGGGCAAGTTCGACGCCGTCGTCGCGGACATCGTCGAGCGGCACGCGAAGGGGCAGCCCGTCCTGGTCGGCACGACCAGCGTGGAGAAGTCCGAGCTGCTGTCCTCCAAGCTGAAGAAGCAGGGCGTGCCGCACGAGGTCCTCAACGCGAAGCAGCACGCGCGGGAGGCCGCGATCGTGGCGCAGGCGGGCCGCAAGGGCGCCGTGACGGTCGCGACCAACATGGCCGGGCGCGGCACCGACATCATGCTCGGCGGCAACGCCGAGTTCATGGCCGTCGCGGCGCTGGCCGAGCGCGGGCTCGACCCGGCGGAGAACGCAGAGGAGTACGAGGCCGCGTGGCCGGACGCGCTCGCGGAGGCCAAGGCGGCCGTCGCGGCGGAGCACGAGGAGGTCACCGAGCTCGGCGGCCTGTACGTGCTCGGCACGGAGCGCCACGAGTCCCGCCGCATCGACAACCAGCTGCGCGGCCGCTCCGGCCGTCAGGGCGACCCGGGCGAGTCCCGCTTCTACCTGTCGATGCAGGACGACCTCATGCGCCTGTTCAACTCGGGTCTCGCCGAGTCGATGATGACGCGCGCGGGCTTCCCGGAGGACATGCCGCTGGAGTCGAAGATCGTCACGCGCGGCATCCAGTCGGCGCAGTCGCAGGTGGAGGCCCGCAACTTCGAGATCCGCAAGAACGTCCTCAAGTACGACGACGTCATGTCGCGCCAGCGCGAGGTCATCTACGAGCAGCGGCGGCGGGTGCTGGAGGGTGAGGACCTGCAGGAGCAGCTCGCGCACTTCCGCCACGACGTGCTCACGGACTACATCGCGTCGGCGACGGCCGAGGGGCGCCCCGAGGACTGGGACCTGGACGCGCTCTGGACGGCGCTCAAGGGCGTGTACCCGGTGTCGATCACGCCGGAGGAGGTCGTCGAGGCCGCCGGCGGCGAGACCCGCCTGTCGTCCGAGCTGCTGACGCGCGAGATCCTCTCGGACGCCCAGCACGCCTACGACGAGCGCGAGGCGCAGCTCGGGGCCGAGAACATGCGTCAGCTCGAGCGTCGCGTGGTGCTGTCGGTGCTCGACCGCAAGTGGCGCGAGCACCTCTACGAGATGGACTACCTCAAGGAGGGCATCGGGCTGCGCGCGATGGCGCAGCGCGACCCGCTGGTGGAGTACCAGCGCGAGGGCTTCCAGCTCTTCAACGCGATGACGGACGCCATCAAGGAGGAGTCCGTCGCGTACCTGTTCAACCTCGAGGTGCAGGTCGCGCCCGCGGACGGCGCGACGGAGGCGGCTCAGCCCGGTGCGCCGGTCGTGAGCGTGGAGTCCGCCACGGCCGCCGCCGGCAGCGCGGGCGCAGCGGCTGCGGCTCCCCGCCCCGCCGCCGACGCCCAGCCGGCGGGCCGGCTCGTCGCCAAGGGCATCGACGGCCCCGCCGAGCGCACGCCGCTGCAGTACACGGCACCGTCGGTCGACGGCGACGGGTCGGTCGTGACGCGCGACGGCAACGGGTCCCCGGCCGGCGACCGTTCCGGTGCGGCCGGCGCGGCCGACGGTGTGAACCGGGCCGACCGCCGCAAGGCCGCGAAGCAGCGCAAGCGCTGACGCACCCGCGCCGCACCGCGTAGCAGCCCACCCGGCGCCCGTCCGCATCTCGCGGGCGGGCGCCGGTGGCGTCCGGCGGAGTCAGCCGATCTCCAGGGTGGTGACACGCCAGCCGCCGCGGTGCGCCTCGAGGCGCAGCGCCACCGCGCGCACCCGGGCGCCGTCGTCGACGACGAGGCACGCCTCCGCGGTGCGCGGGTCCAGGGCGCACACGCGCACGCGGCGGACCTGCGGCCGGCGCGGCGGCGTCGGGACCCCCGCGCGGCGGGCCAGTGCCGCACGGTCCTGCACGGCGACGAGCACCCCGGGCGCCAGCCACCGGGCCAGCTGACCCGACGGACGGCGGCCGAGCACCACCTCCACGCACGCCAGCCCCACCCCGTGGGCGAACCGGGCGGCGTCGACGGCGGGCTCCGGACCGGGCTCCTCGTCGGCGGCGTCGGCCACCAGTGCGCGGTCGCTGACGACCAGACGCACGCGTTCGGCGAGGCTCGGCGGTGCTCCGAGCGACCGCTCCGCCCGGGCGCGCGGCGCCGGTGCGACGGCGGGGACGAGGCGCAGGCGCGGTGCGGGTGCGGCGGACGCCGGCGGGACGGTGCGGTCGGTGTCGACGGGCGCCGGCACGGGGCCGGGCGTCGAGCTGACCGGCCGCAGGTGGTGCAGCACCGCCTCCACCCCGGTCGGCTCGAGGGTGTCCTGCAGCAGGGTGGTCATCGGGTGCTCCCGTCGACGTCGGCCGGCACGACGAGCACCTGGCCGGGGCGGATGAGATCGGGGTCGGGGCCCACGGTGGCGGCGTTCGCGGCGTACCAGGCCGGCCACGCGGCGGCGACGGCGGCGTCGGACGCGCCCGGTCCGAGGTGGCGCGCAGCGACGGCCCAGAGGGTGTCGCCCGGCTGGACGACGACCGTGCCGGTCGCCGCGCCGGTGCCCTGCGGAGAGGTGGCCTGCCCGGAGGTGGTCTGCTCCGTGGTGGCCGGCTTCCCGGCGGCCGGCGTGCCGGCGGTGGAGGTCGGTGCCGGCGTGGCGGCGCGGGCCGTCGGCGCGGAGGACCCGGGTCCGGCGGCCGGCGCGACGGGTGCGGCGCCTGCGTGTGCCGCGACGGTCGACGCGGCGTCGTCGGCGGGCGGCGGCGCAGGGAGCGATGCGGCCGGGGAGGGGGCCGGTGCACCGGCGTGGTCGCGTGCGGTGCCATCGGGCGCGGTGGCGTCGGGCGCGGTGCCGCTGCGCGTGGTCGTCGCGGACGTGCGGGGCGCTGCCTCCTGCGCGTCCGGGGAGCCGGGCTCGGCCGTCGCCGGGGCGCCGCTCGTGGGGGCTGCGGAGGTCGGGGTCCAGCCGAGGTCGGTGACGTCGACGACGACGCGGCTGCTCTCGGCGACCCCGGCGCCGGTACCGCGGGCCGGGACGGCGTGCGCGCCGGTGGCGGCGCCCACCCCGACGGCGGCGACGACCGCGACGGTCAGGCCCCTGCGGACCACCGCGGGGGCGCACCGGCGCACGACGGCCTCGCCGCGGCTCCAGGCGCGTCCGCCGGCCCGCACCATGGCGCACGCACCGGCGAGGGCGGCGGTCGCGCCGACCCAGGCGGCGGCGAGAGCGCCGACGAGGAGCACCGCAGCGGCGACGGTGCCGTCCACGCGGCGCACCGGGGGCATGAGGAGCACGGGGAGCGCGTGGGTGCCGGCGAGCACGGCGGCGACGGTGGCGAGGAGCCCGCCGACCAGCAGCGCCCCGGCGAGCGCGGTGGCCCGGCCGGTGGGGGGACGGGTGGTCGGGCGGGTCATCGGCATCCTCGCAATCGTGCAGTTTGATGTCGTTTGATGCGGGAAGAGTGCCCTAGATGTACCGATGCCGGTGCTGTCTGTCCACAGATGTCCGATCTGTGGCACTCGTCGAGGAGAGCGTCGGCCTGCCGCTACCGTCCGCCCATGCGGTGGGAGCGGCTGTTCGCCGACCTCGAGGGCCAGCTGGCCGCCGGCGCGGCCGAGCAGGGGCGCTGGGACGTCGCCGAGCTCGTCCGTGCCGAGCGCGCGCAGGTCCGGCTCGTCGACCGGCTGCGTGCCGCCGTGGGCCTGCGCGTGCGGGTCCGCCTCGCCGACGGCGGCGAGCCGCTCGAGGGCGAGGTCGTCGACGCAGGCACCGACTGGCTGCTGCTCGGCGTGGCGGGCCACCGCCGCGCCGTCGTCCCGCTCACCGCGCTCGACGTGGTGTCAGGGCTGCCCGTCGCGGTGGCGCCCTCGGCCGGGCACGTGGAGAGCAGGCTCGGGCTGGCGCACGTGCTGCGAGCGCTCGCCCGCGACCGGGCGTCGGTGGCGGTGCGAACCCGCGGGGGGACGCTTGTGGGGCGCGTCGAGCGCGTGGGTGCCGACCACGTCGACCTCACGCCCGACGGTGCCGGGGCAGGGTGCTCGACGGTGACGTTCGGAGCCCTGTGCGCGGTCGTGTCCGCATGAGCCGCCGGGGCGACCGCGCGTCCGGCCGGGCGACCGCGGGCGGGCGTCAGCCGGGTGCGTCGCCGGGGGGGCTCGCGTGGGCGTTGCGTGCGCGCGTCTGCTCGTACATCCGCTCGATGTACCTCTCGAGCTCCGTGGCCTCGACGCGCCACTGCAGACGTCCGCCGATCTGGATCGCCGGCAGCTCGCCGGAACGCACCAGGGCGTACGCCTGCGGCGCCGAGACGTTGAGGATCTCGGACACGTCGGCGAGCGTCAGGAACCGCGGGGCCATGGCGGCAGTCTGGCACGCAGGGCAGCGCCCGCCGCGTCGTCCACAGGCCCCGCCCGACGCCCGCCGCGCCGCGCTCGCCGTGCGCCAGACTCGGGCCGCGCCCACCCCCGCTGACCCCCTCGCCCGCCCGTCCCTCCCGTGGAGACCCCGTGGACACCACCGTGCTCGACCTCCCCGCACCGACCGCGGTGCGGCTGCGCCGCCCCGGCTGGCGCGACCCGCGCCTGCTCGTCGGTCTCGTGCTGATCGCCGCGTCGGTCGCCCTGGGCAGCTGGGCCGTCGGCGCCGCCCAGCGGACGGTGCCCGTGTGGGTCGCGCGCGACGTGCTCGCCCCCGGCGACGCGCTGCAGCCGGAGGACCTCGTCGTCGCCGACGTGCGCCTGGGCGGGGGCGCGGACCGCTACCTGCGGGCCGACGCGGACCTGCCGCCGGACCGCGTGGTGCTCCGCACCGTCGGCGCCGGCGAGCTCGTGCCGCTCGCCGCGGTCGGCTCGGCGGACGCGCTCGCGGTGCGGCCGGTGGCGGTGCCGCTGGCGGGCCCGGCCTCGCGCGGCCTGGTCGCAGGTGCGTCCGTCGACGTCTGGTTCACGCCGTCCGGTGCGGACGCCGTCGCGGAGGGGGCGCCGGCCGACGCCGCGCCCCGCCAGCTCGCCTCGGCGCTGACGGTCGCGGAGGTCAGCGCGCCCGACGGCGCCTTCGGCACGGGCGGCGGCCGCACTGTCCACGTGCTGGTGCCGGTCGACGACCTGCCGGCGGTGCTCGCCGCGCTCGCCGGCGACGGCGTGGTCGACGTCGTGCCGGTGCCGGGGAGCGGGGGCTGACGTGGGCGTCGGCGTGCTCTGCGCGGTCCAGGGGGCCGCGGAGTCGGCGATCGTCCAGGCGGTCGAGGGGTCGGGCGGCCGCCTGTCCGTCACGCGCCGCTGCGCCGACCTGACCGAGCTGCTCGCGGCCGCGGAGGCCGGACTCGGTGGGCTGGCCGTCGTGTCGGCGGACCTCGAGCGCCTCGACCGTGAGGCGGTGGACGTCCTGCACCGCTGCGGCGTCCGCGTCGTCGGTCTCGGCGACCCGACGCGTCCGTGGCTCGCCGAGCGGCTCGCGGCGCACGGGGCGGACCTGGTGGTCGACGTGCCGGCGGACGCCGACGCGGTCGTGCGCGAGGCGCTCGGCGTGCTCGCCGGCGACGCGCCGGCACGGCCCGCCGCGACGCCCGAGCCGGTGCCCGTGAGCCGGCCCGGTGCCACCGTGGCGGTGTGGGGGCCGACGGGTGCGCCCGGGCGCACGTTCATCGCGGTGAACCTCGCCGCGGAGCTGGCCGCCCTCGGCCTCGACGTCCTGCTCGTCGACGCGGACACCTACGGCGGGGTCGTCGCGCAGGTCCTCGGCGTGCTCGACGAGTCGCCGGGGCTCGCCGCCGCGGCGCGCGCGGCGGGGCAGGGTGCGCTCGACCTGCCGACGCTGGCCCGCCTGGCCCCCGTGGTGCTGCCGCGACTGCGCCTGCTCTCCGGCGTCGCGCGCGCGGACCGCTGGCCCGAGCTGCCCGGCTCGTCGCTCGAGGAGGTCCTGCGGGTCGCCCGCGGCCTCGCCGACGTCACCGTCGTCGACACCGGTTTCGCGATCGAGCAGGACGAGGTGCTCAGCTACGACACGCGGGCGCCCGTGCGCAACGCGGCCACGCTCACGGCGCTCGAGCAGTCGGACCTCGTCCTCGTCGTCGGTGCGGCGGACCCGGTGGGCGTGCAGCGGCTGGTCCGGGCGCTGGGGGAGGCGTCGGAGAAAGGGCTCGCGGTGACCCGGCGCGTCGTGGTCAACCGGCTGCGGCACACCGTGGCGGGTCCGCGTCCGGCGGAGTCGGTCGGAGCCGCGCTGGCGCGGTACGCGGGAGAGCACGACGTGGCGCTCGTCCCCGACGATCGTGCGGCCGCGGACGCGGCCCTGCTCGAGGGGCGGGCGCTGCGCGAGGTCGCACCCGGCTCGCCGGCGCGACGCAGCCTGGCCGCGCTCGCTGCGGAGGTGGCGGCGAGCGTCGGGGCGGAGGCGCGCACGACCGTCGCGTGAGGCTTGCGGACGGCACACTGTGTGCGTGCGCGTCTACCTTCCCGTGACCCTCGACGAGCTGCAGGACCCCGCCCCGGTCCTCCTCGCGCCCCGCCCGGCCCATGCCGTCACCGCCGCGCTGCGGTCCGCGTGGGCGGACGAGGACGAGGAGGGGTGGGAGTACGCGGCGCAGGCGAGCGCCGCCGACGGGAGCCTCGCGCTGCTCGCGGCTCGCCCGGCCGCCCCGCGGCTGCGGGTGGTCGTCGCCGCCGACGTGCCGGACGCGTGCGTCACCGCGCCCTCGGCCACCACGGTGCCGTCGGCCGTCGAGGTCGTCTGCGGCGTGTCCCTGGAGCAGGTCGCGAGCATCCACGTCGACGAGCCCGAGGCGGCGCCCGACGTCGCGGCGGCCGCCGCCGGCGACGAGGACGCCCTCGAGCGCCTCGAGGAGCGGGACCTGCTCTGGTACGACGTGACCGAGGTGCTCGACATCCCGCGCGGGTGAGGTCGGTCACGAACGGCCGTCGCGGGCCCCGCGGTGTCGGAACCGGTTGGACCGACCGGCCGTCGCTCGGGTAGTGTCCACTGCCGGTGCGGCGCCCACGGGTGCGGCGCCGGATCTCTGCGACAGCACCCGTCCCGATGTCCGCATCGGGGCCTGGAGAGGTACCGGGAACGGTATCGGTGCAGGTCACAGGCCATGGGGTATGGTGTAATTGGCAGCACGACTGATTCTGGTTCAGTTAGTCTAGGTTCGAGTCCTGGTACCCCAGCGCAGCTCACGGAGTCATCCGTGGGCGGCTCGGACACCCGCCGTACGCGGCGGACCCGGCTCCGGCCCGAGTTTTCGACTCGGACGGGACGTCGGGTAGAGTGTTCACACGGCACACAGCCCACGGGTTGTGCGCGAGGCCCCCGTTGTGTAGCGGCCTAGCACGCCGCCCTCTCACGGCGGTAGCGCCGGTTCGAATCCGGTCGGGGGTACAGATGAGGCCCGGTCACCATCAGGTGGCCGGGCCTCACCGCGTTCCTGGCTCAGCTCGCGGCCCAGCTCTCGGCCCAGTTCCGGCTCGGCTGCGGATCCCGGCTCTGCGGGCGGGGATGCGCCCCGGCCGGTGGGCGACCTGGTGCGCCGGGTGGCCGACGAGGGGACGCCCGGCTGTGGCGCTCGTCACCGCCGCGGCGCCCGGTGCCGCCATCGGACGCAGCACGACGCCCCGGTCAGAGGACCGGGGCGTCGCGGCGGAGCGGGGCGGGGCGTGGAGGCGTCAGTCCGCCGTGCGGCGCAGCACCTCGGTGAGGCGGTTCGCGGCGGACACGACCGCGGCGGCGTGGAGCCGGCCGGGCTGGCGCGAGAGCCGCTCGAGGGGGCCGGACACGGAGACGGCGGCGACGACGCGGCCGGACGGCCCGCGGACGGGGGCGGAGACGGACGCCACGCCGACCTCGCGCTCGGACACCGACTGCGCCCACCCGCGGCGCCGCACGCCGGAGAGGATGGTCGCGGTGAACTTCGCGCCCTGCAGCCCGCGGTGCAGGCGGTCGGGTTCCTCCCACGCGAGGAGCACCTGGGCGGCGGAGCCGGCCTGCATCGTCAGCGTCGCGCCGACCGGGATCGAGTCGCGCAGGCCGATGGGACGCTCGGCAGCGGCGACGCAGATGCGCTGGTCACCCTGCCGTCGGTACAGCTGCGCGCTCTCGCCCGTGTGGTCGCGCAGCAGCGCGAGGACCGGCCCCGCGGCGGCGAGCAGGCGGTCCTCGCCGGCGGCCGTCGAGAGCTCGGACAGGCGCGGGCCGAGGATGAAACGGCCCTGCAGGTCGCGTGCGACGAGCCGGTGGTGCTCGAGGGCGACGGCGAGGCGGTGGGCGGTGGGGCGCGCCAGATGGGTCGCCGCGACGAGCTGTGCGAGGGTCGCCGGACCGGCCTCGAGAGCGCTCAGCACCGACGCTGCCTTGTCCAGGACGCCGACTCCGCTAGAGTTGTCCATAGGTCGATATTGACGTCTCGCAGGCTGAGATGCAAGACGGCACGCGAGACAAGGCCCGAACGCCGGGCCACGACGAACCGGGGCCCCCGCCCGGAGGAGAGGAACGGACGAGATGGCCGGCACGCTGGCGGAGAAGGTCTGGGACGCGCACGTCGTGCGCCGCGGCACGGACGGTGCCCCCGACCTGCTGTACATCGACCTGCACCTGGTCCACGAGGTGACGAGCCCCCAGGCCTTCGAGGGCCTGCGGCTCACGGGCCGCCCGCTGCGCCGGCCGGACCTCACGATCGCGACCGAGGACCACAACACCCCGACGCTCGACATCGACCGTCCGATCGCGGACACGACGAGCCGCACGCAGATCGAGACGCTGCGCCGCAACGCCGCCGAGTTCGGCGTCCGCATCCACTCGCTGGGCGACGCGGACCAGGGCATCGTGCACCAGGTCGGCCCCCAGCTCGGGCTCACGCAGCCGGGCCTCACGGTCGTCTGCGGCGACTCGCACACCTCGACGCACGGCGCGTTCGGCGCCCTGGCGTTCGGCATCGGGACGAGCGAGGTCGAGCACGTGCTCGCGACGCAGACGCTGCCGCTCGCGCCGTTCAGGACGATGGCGATCACGGTGGACGGCCAGCTGCCGCCGGGGGCGACGGCCAAGGACATCATCCTGGCGATCATCGCGAAGATCGGCACGGGCGGCGGCCAGGGCTACGTGCTCGAGTACCGCGGCGAGGCCATCCGCTCCCTCTCGATGGAGGGGCGCATGACGATCTGCAACATGTCGATCGAGGCCGGCGCCCGCGCCGGCATGATCGCCCCCGACGAGACGACGTTCGAGTACCTCAAGGGCCGCCCGCACGCCCCCGAGGGCGCCGACTGGGACGCGGCGGTCGAGTACTGGCGCACGCTGCGCACGGACGACGACGCGGTGTTCGACGCGGAGGTCGTGCTCGAGGCGGCCGACCTCGAGCCGTTCGTCACGTGGGGCACCAACCCCGGGCAGGGCCTGCCGCTGTCGGGCTCCGTCCCGGTGCCGGAGGAGATCGCCGACGAGAACGAGCGCGTCGCCGCCGAGCGCGCGATCGAGTACATGGGCCTGACGCCGGGCCAGCCGCTGCGGTCCATCCCGGTCGACACGGTCTTCATCGGCTCCTGCACGAACGGCCGCATCGAGGACCTCCGCGCGGTTGCCAAGGTCATCGAGGGCCGCAGGAAGGCCGACGACGTGCGCGTGCTCGTCGTGCCGTCCTCGGCCCGCGTGCGGCTGCAGGCCGAGGCCGAGGGGCTCGACCGGATCTTCCTCGACTTCGGCGCGGAGTGGCGCAACGCCGGCTGCTCGATGTGCCTCGGCATGAACCCCGACCAGCTCGCGCCGGGCGAGCGCTCGGCGTCGACGTCGAACCGCAACTTCGAGGGCCGCCAGGGCAAGGGCGGCCGGACGCACCTCGTCTCGCCGCTCGTCGCCGCCGCGACGGCCATCCGCGGCACGCTGTCGTCCGTCGCGGACCTCGGCCCCGACGTCCCCGTGCCCGACGGCAGCCCGCTCGTGCGCACCGACGCCCTGCAGTCCGCCTGACGCCTCGACACCGGAACAGGACCACCACCATGGAGAAGTTCACCCAGCACACCGGTGTCGGCGTCCCGCTGCGGCGCAGCAACGTCGACACGGACCAGATCATCCCCGCCGTGTACCTCAAGCGGGTCACGCGCACGGGCTTCGAGGACGCGCTGTTCGCCGCGTGGCGCGGCGACCCGTCGTTCGTCCTCAACCAGGACGCGTACCGCGCCGGCTCGGTGCTCGTGGCCGGACCCGACTTCGGGACGGGCTCGTCCCGCGAGCACGCCGTGTGGGCGCTGAAGGACTACGGCTTCCGGGTCGTCATCGCGTCCCGCTTCGCCGACATCTTCCGCGGGAACTCGGGCAAGCAGGGCCTGCTGGCCGCCCAGGTGGCGCAGGAGGACGTCGAGCTGCTGTGGAAGGTCCTGGAGACGCGGCCGGGCACCGAGGTGACCGTCGACCTCGAGGCGCGCACCGTCACCGCCGACGACGTCGTCGTCCGTTTCCAGGTCGACGACTACACGCGCTGGCGCCTCATGGAGGGCCTCGACGACATCGGCCTGACGCTGCAGCACGTCGACGAGATCACCGCGTTCGAGCAGCGCCGCGAGACCTGGCGGCCGCGGACGCTGCCCGCCAAGCACCTCCCGCCCGTCGAGGTGCGCCCCGCGCGCCCGGTGGTCGGGCTCGAGCTCGGCACCACGCGCCTCGGCTGACGCCCGGCGCGTCGGGCCGGCCCCCCGGACCCGCCCGCTACCGTGGCCACGAGGCGCGGTTGCGCACGGGTCCGGGAGGAGCGTCGGACATGGCGGGCAAGAGCGAGATCGTGGAGAGGGTGGCGGCCCGGACCGCCGGCGACGGCGGCACGCGTGCGCAGGCGTCCGCGGCGGTCGACGCCGTGCTGGCGGAGATCACCGCGGCGCTGGTGGCGGGTGAGCGCGTCACCCTGACGGGTTTCGGCACGTTCGAGCCCGTGCCACGGCCGGAACGCTCCGCCCGGAACCCGCGGACGGGTGCCGCCGTGACCGTCGCCGCGACGACCGTCACGCGCTTCCGCGCGGGCGCCGGCCTGCGGGCCGCCGTGGCCGGGCACGGGCCCGCCCCGCTGACGGGTGCTGCGGCGCAGGGCGCGCCCGACGCACCGGCGGGCACGCCCGCGGACCGTACGGTCACCGCCGGGGCGTCGGGGGAGGAGACCGGCACGGGCACGAACGCGGACCGCAAGGCTGCCCGCGCGACGTCGGGTACGAAGGCCGACCGCAAGGCCGCCGCGAAGGCCGAGAAGGCGGACCGCAAGATCGCCGCCGCCAACGCCGGGAAGAAGGCCGATCGGAAGATCGCCACCGCGAAGGTCGAGAAGGCCGACCGGAAGGCCGCCGCCGCGAAGGCCGGGAAGAAGGCAGGCGCCCGCAAGGGCGGCAAGGCAGCCACGACGACGAGCAGCCGCGTGAAGGCCTCGCGCTGATCCGCAGCTCGCTGCGCACCCCGGCGCGCCACCCGGCGCCCGGGCGCTCCAGGAATGTGAGAGTTTGGCGAGGACCCCGGGCGGCGCCGTCGTCGTGGCACGACCGAGGGTCCGCGTAGGGGAGCATGGGACCATGACCGACCTGCTGTACGTCGACGGTGGCAACCCGCTGCGCGGAGACATCACCGTCCGCGGCGCCAAGAACTTCGTCTCCAAGGCGATGGTGGCCGCGCTCCTGGGCGAGACCCCGAGCGAGCTGCGCAACGTGCCGCAGATCCGCGACGTGGCCGTCGTCACGGGCCTGCTGGAGCTGCACGGCGTCCGCGTGGACGCCGACCCCGAGGGTGGCGTCCTGCGCCTCGACCCGACGGACGTCGAGCAGGCGCACGTCGCGGACATCGACGCGCACGCCGGCTCCAGCCGCATCCCGATCCTCTTCTGCGGCCCGCTGCTGCACCGCCTCGGCGAGGCGTTCATCCCCGACCTCGGCGGCTGCCGGATCGGCGACCGGCCGATCAACTACCACCTCGACATCCTGCGCCAGTTCGGTGCCGTCGTGGACAAGACGCACAACGGCATCCACATCCGCGCGCCGCGCCGGCTGCAGGGCACGAAGATCGCGCTGCCGTACCCGAGCGTGGGCGCGACGGAGCAGCTCCTGCTGACGGCCGTGCGCGCCGAGGGCATCACGGAGCTGTCGAACGCCGCGATCGAGCCCGAGATCATGGACCTCATCAACGTGCTGCAGAAGATGGGCGCGATCATCTCCGTGGCGACGGACCGCGTGATCCGGATCGAGGGCGTGGACCGCCTCGTCGGGTTCCAGCACACGGCGCTCGCGGACCGCATCGAGGCCGCCTCGTGGGCGTCCGCGGCGCTGGCGACCGGCGGGGACGTGTACGTCCGCGGTGCGACGCAGCCCGAGATGACGACGTTCCTCAACACGTTCCGCAAGGTCGGCGGCGAGTTCACGATCGACGACGACGGCATCCGGTTCTTCCACCCGGGCGGCGACCTCAGCTCGATCCAGCTCGAGACCGACGTCCACCCCGGCTTCATGACGGACTGGCAGCAGCCGCTCGTCGTCGCGCTGACGCAGGCCCGCGGCCTGTCGATCGTGCACGAGACGGTGTACGAGAACCGGTTCGGCTTCGTCGACGCGCTCGTCGGCATGGGCGCGACGATCCAGGTCTACAAGGAGTGCCTGGGCGGGCGGCCCTGCCGGTTCGGGCAGCGGAACTTCTACCACTCGGCGGTCATCTCCGGACCGACACCGCTGTCCGCCGCCGAGATCGAGGTGCCCGACCTGCGCGGCGGGTTCAGCCACCTCATCGCCGCGCTGACGGCCAAGGGCACGTCCGCCGTCCGGGGCATCAGCCTCATCGACCGCGGCTACGAGCGCTTCACCGACAAGCTCGAGGCGCTGGGCGCGCAGTTCAGCCGGGAGCAGGTCCCCGCGCGCTGACGTCGCGCCGGGCACGCAGCACGCCCACGGGGCCGGTCGCACGCGCGGCCGGCCCCGTGCGCGTCCTCCGGCGGGCGTGGGCGGGTCGGCGGACCCCGCGCGGGTGGCGGCTACGATCCTCACCGTGCCGTCGCCGCTGCGTTCCAACCGTGCCTACCGCACCGTCGCACGGATCGTGCGGCCCTTCCTGTTCTCCACCACGCGCCCCGACTGGCACGGCGGCGAGCACCTGCCGACCGACCGCGGCTTCATCGCGGCGTCGAACCACATGACCGAGGTGGACCCGCTCACGCTCGCGCACTACCTGTGGGACCACGGGCACGTGCCGCGCATCCTCGCGAAGGCGTCGCTGTTCTCCGTCCCCGTGGTCGGCCCGGCGCTGCGCGCGACCGGGCAGATCCCCGTCCACCGCGAGACGTCGTCCGCGGGCGACTCGCTGCGCGCGGCCGTCACCGCGCTCGCCGAGGGGGAGTGCGTGGCGGTGTTCCCGGAGGGCACGCTGACGCGCGACCCGGACCTGTGGCCGATGGTCGCGCGCACGGGTGTCGCCCGGCTGGCGCTGACCACGCGGGCGCCCGTGATCCCGATCGCGCAGTGGGGCCCGCAGGACCTGCTGGCCCGGTACGGCAAGGTGCTGCGTCCCGTCCCTCGCAAGAAGGTGACGGTCGTGGCGGGACCTCCCGTCGACCTGTCCGACCTGTACGACCGGCCGCAGGACACCGCGACGCTGCGCGAGGCGACGCGCCGGGTGATGGCGGCCATCACGGCGCAGCTCGAGCAGGTGCGCGGCGAGCGGGCGCCCGCGGAGCCGTTCGACATGCGGCGGTCGCGGGCCGGGTCGGCGGCGTCGTCCGACGGTCCGGCGACGGCGGCGTCGGACGCGCCGGCGAACGCCTCCCCGGACGCGCCGGTCGACGGCGGGGAGGCCGCGTGACGGCCGCCGACGCGCCGCTGCGCGCGGCCGTGCTCGGGTCGGGCAGCTGGGGGACGACCTTCGCCGCCGTCCTGGCGGACGCCGGCTGCACCGTGACCGTGTGGGGGCGTGACGCCGCGACCGTGCGGGAGATCGCGGCCGAGCGCCGCAACAGCCGCTACCTGCCCGGCATCGAGCTGCCCGCGGGCGTCACCGCGACCGAGGACCCCCGCGCGGCGCTGCACGGGGCGGACGTCGTGGCCGTGGCCGTGCCGTCGCAGCGGGCGCGGGAGGTGCTCTCCCCGCTCGCCGACGCGGTCGGGCCGCGCACGGTCGTCGTCTCCCTCATGAAGGGCGTCGAGCTCGACACCGACCGACGCATGAGCGAGGTCGTCGCCGAGAGCCTGCGCGTGCCCGCGGACCGCGTGGCGGTCCTCTCGGGCCCGAACCTGGCGCGCGAGATCGCGCTGCGGCAGCCGACGGCGACCGTCGTGGCGTCGGCGAGCGACGCCACGGCCCGAATCGTGGCGCGCGCGTGCGCGTCGTCGTACTTCCGCCCGTACACGAACCCCGACGTCGTCGGCGTGGAGCTCTGCGGCGCCGTGAAGAACGTCATCGCCCTCGCGGTGGGCATCTCGCAGGGCCGCGGCATGGGCTACAACACGATGGCGACGGTCATCACGCGCGGGCTCGTCGAGATCACGCGGCTCGGCCTGGCGCTGGGCGCCGACGCCGACACGTTCCC
>JAPSIR010000245.1 GCA_031178625.1 Cellulomonas sp. | reverse complement strand
CGCTCGCGGCGCTCGCGGGCGTCGTCGGTGCGGTGCTGGGCCTGGCGACGTGCCTGGTCGGCGCCCGCGCCGCGACGGCTGCGCTCGCCCCGGTGATCGCGCGTCGGCGCGTGCGCGAGCTCGTCGCTGTCGCCGCGGTGCTGCTGCTCGCGATGACCGGGCCGATCCTCGGCGGGCTGACGTCCGGCGTGGCGGCGCTCGGCGAGGGCGGGCTGCGGCGCGTCGTCGACGTGCTCGCGTGGACGCCGCTGGGCGCGGCGTGGGCGGTCGCCCCCGCCGTGGCCGCGGGCGACGTCGGCGCCGCGCTGCTGCGCCTGGCGGTGGCCGTCGCGACCGTCGTGCTGGCGTACGTGGTCTGGGACCGTGCGCTGACGCGCACGCTCGTCCAGCCCGTCGCGGCGTCGCACGAGGTCAAGGCGCGCGGGCTCGGCTGGTTCGGGCGGTTCCCCGCGACGCCGTCGGGCGCGATCGCCGCGCGGGCGGCGACGTACTGGCTGCGCGACCCGCGGTACGCGATGGCCGTGGCGATCGTGCCGATCCTGCCGCTCGTCCTCGGGTTCTCGGGGGCCGACGGCCTGCTGCTGGTCTGCGGCCCGCTCACCGGCGTGCTCGTCGGGTGGAGCGTGTCGGCCGACGTCGCGTACGACGGCACGGCGTTCTGGACGCACCTCGCGGCCCCGGTGCGCGGGCTGGTCGACCGCCGCGGCCGCGTCGTGGTCGCCGGGACGCTCGGCGCCGTCGCGACGGTGGCCGTCAGCGTCGGCACCGCGGTCTACGCCGGCGCGACGCAGCACCTGCCCGCGCTGCTCGGCGTGGGGCTCGGGCTGCTGCTCACGTCGCTCGGCGGAGCGTCGGTCGTCTCGGCGATGGTCGTGTACCCCGTGCAGCAGCCGGGGGACAACCCGTTCTCGACGAAGCAGGGCGTCGGGGCGGCGGCGTTCACGTCGCAGATCGTCGGCAGCACCGCGGTGCTGGTCCTCGCGTCGCCCACCATCGTGCTGGGCGTGCTCGCCGTGGTGCGCGACTCCGCCGTGCTCGGCTGGGCGGCGCTCGCGGTCGGGCTGCTGCTCGGCGGGGCGCTGCTCGTGACGGGCGTCGTGCTGGGCGGGCGGGTGCTCGACCGCACGGGTCCCGACCTGCTGGGCCGGATGCGCGCCTTCCCCTGACGGGCGGGCCGCCGCACGCCCGTAGACTCGGGCGACGTGGCGCTCACCATCGGCATCGTCGGCCTGCCCAACGTCGGCAAGTCCACCCTCTTCAACGCGCTGACGCGCGCGCAGGTCCTCGCGGCGAACTACCCGTTCGCGACGATCGAGCCGAACGTCGGCGTCGTCCCGCTGCCGGACCCGCGCCTGGACCGCCTCGCCGAGATCTTCGGCTCCGAGCGGGTCCTGCCGGCGACGGTGTCGTTCGTCGACATCGCCGGCATCGTGCGCGGTGCGAGCGAGGGCGAGGGCCTGGGCAACAAGTTCCTGGCGAACATCCGGGAGGCGGACGCGATCTGCGTCGTCACGCGCGCGTTCGCCGACCCGGACGTCGTGCACGTCGACGGTCGCGTCTCGCCGAAGGACGACATCGAGACCATCCACACCGAGCTCGTGCTGGCGGACCTGCAGACGCTCGAGAAGGCCGTGCCGCGGCTCGAGAAGGAGGTCCGCGCGAAGAAGGCGGACGCCGGCGAGCTCGCCGCGGCGCAGAAGGCACTGGCCGTCCTCGAGCAGGGCACCACCCTGTTCCAGGGCGCGGCCGCGGCCGGCCTGGACCCCGCCGACCTGGCCGCGTTCCAGCTCATGACGACGAAGCCGTTCATCTACGTCTTCAACACCGACGACGAGGGCCTGGCGGACACCGCGATGCAGGACGACCTGCGCGCGCACGTCGCCCCGGCGGACGCGGTGTTCCTCGACGCGAAGTTCGAGTCGGAGCTCGTCGAGCTCGAGCCCGACGAGGCGCGCGAGATGCTCGCCGACAACGGCCAGGAGGAGGCGGGGCTCGACCAGCTCGCGCGCGTCGGCTTCCACACCCTCGGCCTGCAGACGTACCTGACGGCCGGCCCGAAGGAGTCGCGCGCCTGGACGATCCGGCGCGGCTGGACGGCGCCGCAGGCCGCGGGCGTCATCCACACGGACTTCCAGAAGGGCTTCATCAAGGCGGAGGTCATCTCGTTCGACGACCTCGTCGAGGCGGGTTCGGTGGCCGCGGCCCGTGCGGCGGGCAAGGCGCGCATCGAGGGCAAGGACTACGTGATGGCCGACGGCGACGTCGTGGAGTTCCGCTTCAACGTGTGACGCGCGGGCGGCCCGCCTGCGGCCGTCCGGGTGACGGGGTGCCCCTCCGGGGCAGTGGTCCGTGTCACGCGTGTTTCGACGGCGTTTCCGTTGCCGTCATCTCGTATGCTGGACGGTACTCACCAGTATCAATCAGGTAACGATCGATCTGGTCGCCTGTCCGTGCCCGATATGTCCGTTGGGCCGGGGCTAGCGTTGGCGCAATTCCCGGCGGGCGAGTAAGGCTCCGCGGGCACCCCGCGCCTCGTGTGCGGGCCGCCGCGGCCGCGCCCTCCACGTCACAGGAGGAACATTGAGGATCACACGCAAGGCTGTCCTCGCGTCGGTCGCGTCGGTCAGCGTCCTCGCGCTCGCCGCCTGCTCCGGCTCGGACGGCGGTAGCGAGGGCGGCGACGGCGACAACGCGGGGATCAACTCCAGCACCGCGGTCAACATCGCCTGGAACCAGCCGTTCTACTCCTTCAACGGCGAGAGCATCACGGGCAACGCGACGGCCAACAACATCATCACGTACATGGCCAACTCGCGGTTCGTCGACTACGACATCGACCTCGAGCTCGTCCCCGACGAGTCCTTCGGGACGATGGAGAAGGTCTCGGACGACCCGCTGACCGTCGAGTACACGTACGCGGACACCGCCAAGTGGTCCGACGGCGTCGCGGCCGGCCCCGCCGACCTCCTCCTCGAGTGGGCTGCCCAGAGCGGCAAGTTCAACAACGTCGAGCCGGAGCTCGACGAGGAGGGCAACGTCACCAACCAGGAGGCGGTCGACGCCGGCGTGTACTTCGACGCCGCGAGCCCCTCGGTCGCGCTCATCGAGGAGACGCCGACCATCGAGGGCGACACCATCACGATGGTGTACTCCAAGCCGTTCGCGGACTGGGAGACGTCGATCGACAACAACCTTCCCGCGCACATCGTCGCGCAGCGCGCCCTCGGCATCGAGGACCCGGAGGAGGCCACCGAGGCCCTCGTCTCGGCCATCACCGAGAACAAGCCCGAGGACCTCTCCAAGATCGCCAAGGTCTGGAGCGAGGACTGGAACTTCGCGTCGCTGCCGGAGGACGAGGACCTGCTCGTCACCTCGGGCCCGTACACGATCACGGACTTCGTCGAGGAGCAGTACCTGACGCTCTCGGCCAACGAGAACTACGAGGGCGACCGTCCGGCCGTCTTCGACCAGGTCACGGTCCGCTACAACGGCGACCCGATGGGCCAGGTCCAGGCGCTGCAGAACGGTGAGGTCGACCTCATCAGCCCGCAGTCGACGGCCGACGTCCTGACGGCGCTCAACGCCATCGACGGCCTCGAGGTCGAGACCAACGTCGAGGGCACGTACGAGCACGTCGACATGCAGCAGGGCAACGGCGGCCCGTTCGACCCCGCGACCTACGGCGGCGACGCCGAGAAGGCCCGCAAGGTGCGCCAGGCGTTCCTCAAGACGATCCCGCGCGAGCAGATCGTCGAGAACCTCATCACCCCGCTGAACCCCGACGCCGAGGTCCGCAACTCCTTCACGCAGGTCCCCGGCTCGCCGATGTACGACGCGGTCGCCGAGGCCAGCGGCCAGGGCACGGAGTACGCCGACGTCGACATCGCCGGCGCGCAGGCCCTGCTCGCCGAGGCGGGCGTCACGACGCCGGTCCAGGTCCGCCTGCTGTTCGACCCGAACAACACGCGTCGCTCGAACACGTTCGAGCTCATGAAGGCGTCGGCCGCCGAGGCCGGCTTCGACGTGGT
>JAPSIR010000244.1 GCA_031178625.1 Cellulomonas sp. | reverse complement strand
GACGCCCCGGCGGCGAGCTTCCCGTTCCACGCCGAGGCGGTGATGGTGCTGCCGGAGGCCGTGCCGTTCCACGCCTGCGTGATCGTCGCGCCGCCGATCGTCGCCCGCCAGCCGTTGATCGCGCTGGAGCCCGCCTTCACCGTCACGGTGGCCTGGTAGCCGCCCTGCCACGAGCTCGCGACCGACACGGTGGCCGTGCAGGCGCCCGCCGGCGTGGTCGGGTTCGGGTTGGGGGCAGGCGTCGTCGGGTTCGGGGCCGGGGTGGTCGGGTTCGGCACCGGCGTGGTCGGGTTCGGGGCCGGGGTCGTCGGGTTCGGTGCGGGCGTCGTCGGGTCCGGCGCCGGGGTGGTGCCGCCGAAGGTCACGTCGCTGCACTGGTAGTACGGCTGGTCGAGGTGGCTCGCCTGCCAGATCGTGAAGACGACGTGGTGGCCGCGGCGGTCGCTCGGCACGGTGACGTCGGTGACGTACGGGCTCGAGCTCGGGTAGCTGCCCGTCGTCTTGAGGAGCTCGAGGTCGGACCACGCGAGCGCCTTCGTCCGGGCGTCGTAGCCCTGCTTGGTGACGTAGATGCGCAGGTAGTCCGCGCCGTGGTTGGACGGGTCGTGCACGGTGAGGCGGAAGTTGTGCGACCGGGCGGTCGTCCGCCAGGCGCCGGGGGTGTCCGCGGCCGCGTAGGTCGGGTTGTTGGCGGAGCAGAGCTTGCCGTTCGGGATCACCTGCTCGTGCCGCCCGCCGACGTTCTCCTGGAACATGCCGTTCCAGTTCCACATGGCGTTCGGGTTGCTCTGCCACGCGTTCGCGCACATCGGGTCCTGCGTCTGCATGGCCGGGTCGGTCCAGGCGGCGCTCCAGCGGTCGTAGCACCCGTAGATGCGCGACGGCGGGTCGGAGACGGCGCCGTGCGCGGCGGCCGGCGCGGCGAGGGCGACCGAGCCGGCCACCGCCGCGGCGCCGAGCGCGAGGGTGGCGACCGCCGCGGAGAGGCGGCGGCGAACTGCTGAGGACCGTGACATGGGTGCCCCTCCGGGACGAGAGCGGTGCGGGACGTACGAGGAGCACCCTCCGCGGTGGCCGCACGCGTGACAACGTCTGAAACGCTTGGGACCCCCTTGACAGTGCGTCCGGCCCCGGACAGCCTGGCAATGCCGCTGTGCAACAGTGGCAAATTTGCCACCGCATCCCCGCGCAACGGTGCGTCGGGGCACCCCTGGAGGTCCCATGTCGGATCGGCGACGCGCACTCGGAGCGAGCGGACGGGGGCGCAGCGTGCGCCGTCCGCGGCGGGGGAGGCGGGGCGCCCGGCCCGTCCTCGCCGGCCTGGTCGCGGGGCTCATGACGCTGGCCGCGCTGGGCCCCGCCCACGCGGCGACCGCGCCCCCGGAGCCGGAGCTCCCGCCGGCCGGGCGGACGTTCGAGCACTACCCGCCGATGAAGGAGGTCTACGCGGACCACTTCTCGTTCGGCATCTTCGGCGCCGGCGAGATCGAGGGCCTCACCTACAACTACGCGTCGTACACCCCCGGCAACGAGATGAAGCCCGAGAGCACCCAGCGCGAGAAGGGCGTGTTCACGTTCGACGCGGCGGAGGCCGCCTTCGCCCGCTACACGGCCCGCAACCCCGAGCTGAAGCTCTACGGCCACACCCTGGCGTGGCACTCGCAGACCCCCACCTGGATGTGGGACGCCCCGCCGGCCCGGTTCGACCAGCCCGGCACCTTCGACCGCGACGTGGCGCTCGAGAACCTGCACACGCACGTCGAGACCGTGCTCGGTCACTTCGGGGACCGCCTCGTGGCGGTCGACGTGGTCAACGAGGCCGTCGGCACGGCCGACCCGGCGGACTGGCGGGCGTCGCTGGCCAAGGGCGAGGGCTGGTACCAGGCGCTCGGCGCCGACTGGGTCGAGCTCGCCTTCCTCAAGGCCGCCGAGGTGGTCGACGCCAACGGCTGGGACGTGAAGCTCACGTACAACGACTTCGGGCTGGACTCCCCGGCGAAGGCGCGCGTGGTCTACGAGATGGTCGAGGACATCAACGCGCGGCACGCCGGCACGCGCCCGGACGGCAGGCCGCTGATCGAGGTCATCGGCATGCAGGGCCACTACAACCTGGCCACCGACGTCGAGGCGGTCGAGCAGAACATCAAGCTCTTCGCGACGCTCGAGGACGTCGAGGTCCACGTCACCGAGATGGACATCGCCCTGCCGCCCGGCGAGCTGACGCCGGAGAACGAGAACAACCAGGGCATGAAGTACGCCGAGCTGTTCCGGGTCTACCGCGACCACGCGGCCGGGCCGGGCAACACGACGGACAACCCGAAGGTCGTCGCCGCCGTGAAGCTCGCGGGCGTCCGCGACGTGGCCACCGGCTGGAAGGGCGGGGAGTTCGCCATGCCGTACGACTACGACGGCAACGCCAAGCTCGCGCTGCTCGGCATCCTCTACCCGGACCAGTTCCTCGCCACGCACGACTACATCGACACGTCCGGCGGCGAGGAGCCCGCCCCGGTGCCCGGCGTGCACGTCTTCGACACGTCCGCCGGCGACTCGTGGAGCGGCGCCAACATCGTCCTCGGCGACGACGCCTCGGCGTGGCCGTGGTCGACCACCGACGACGGCGAGGTGGCGTTCCGGCCCGAGCCGGGCGCGACGTACCGCGTCACCGTGAATTACACGGCCAAGGGGACGACGGCGATCCGGGTCCGCTGGGTCAAGGACAACACCAACGGCGGGTACACGACCGCCGACGGCGCGCTGGTCAACGCCCACCCGTACGCGGCGCACGAGGTCGCCACGCAGCTGCCCGCCTACTTCAACAGCGGCATGGTCAACATGGGCAGCTACGACCTGGTCAGCGAGATCACGCTCGACGGGTCCCAGCCCGCCGACGGGCTGATCGGCAACATCGGCATCCGCGGCGGCGGCGGCGGCAACGCCTTCTCGGTCAACCGGATCACGGTGGAGAAGGTCTCGACCGCCGGTGACGAGGTGCTCGTGACGTGGCCGGGCGCCGTCGCGCCGCCGGCCACCCCGCCGGCGGCCCCCACGGAGGTCGTGGCCACCGCCGGCGACGGGTCCGCGACCGTGTCGTGGGCCGCGCCGGCGGAGGACGGCGGCAGCCCGGTCACCGGGTCCACCGTCACGGCGACCCCCGGCGGTGCGACGTGCACGACCGACGGGACGTCGTGCGTCGTCACGGGCCTCGCGAACGGCCGGGCGCACACGTTCACGGTCGTCGCGACGAACGCCGCGGGCGACTCCGCGGCGTCCGCGCCCTCCGCGCCGGTGACGCCGGCCGCACCGGCGGGGACGCCGCACGCGGTGGCGCTCGCCGTCTCGGGGCAGGCGCAGTGTGTCGACGGGCGCCCGCGCGTGACGTTGCGGGTGCGCAACGTGGAGCGCGTGCCCGTCGTCGTCGCCGCGACGACCCCGTGGCGGACCGGTGCGGTCGCGGTCCTGCTGCCGGGCGCGTCGCTGCAGCGCACGTGGACGGCACCGGGCACCGCGGTCGAGGCCGGGGACGTGGACGTCACCGGCGTGAAGATCGCCGGCTGGCAGGCCGCGTGGACGGCGTACGAGGCCGGCCACGCGGGCGTCGACTGCGGGTGATCCGGGCCCGCACGGCGGGCGGCGCAGTGGTGCGCCGCCCGCCGTCGGTACGCCCCTCGGGCGCCTTGACGGCCCCCGGGGGCGTACCTACCGTGTCACCCGTACGGCCTACCGGTTCCCCGTCGAGGGTGACGGTTACACCGGTGTAGGAGCGGAGCACGTCGTGCCCGGACGGCTGTCGGTCAGTGTCGGCGACAGCGACGGATCGCGGGCGTCGTGCGCGCGTGCGGGCCACATGTCGGGCGACGGGGGGAACGCCGCCGCAGCGCCGACGCCGAGCGGGACAGCGAGAGGGACGTCAGATGACGGAGCTTGCGGGACGAGGACGTGAGGGCGCGCCGGGGACGGTCGCGGGGGACGGGCGCCGCCGGGTGGCGCGGTGGACGGGAGCGGCGACGGCGGTCGTGCTGGCGACGGTCGGCCT
>JAPSIR010000064.1 GCA_031178625.1 Cellulomonas sp. | reverse complement strand
TGCTGACCCGCATGCCGCGCTCGTCGGTGAAGAAGGTCAACAACACCCTCATGCGCAAGATGATGCAGAAGCAGGCGGCGAAGTTCGCCGGCCTCGCGCTCGGGCGGCTCGCGCCCTACGGCATCGGTGCCGCGATCGGCGTCGCCGGCGGTCGCGCGATGGGCCGCACGGTCGTCGAGGGTGCGCGCCTGGCGTTCGGGCCGCCGCCGGAGCGGTTCCCGCAGGTCGTCGAGGGCGTCGCGCACGACGTCGACCGGCCGAGCCTGAACGGGCGCACGCCGTCGCTCCCGCGGGGGCGCTGACGGCGCACCGTCGGCCCGGAGCATGGCGGGGCCGACGCGGACGGGGCCCGGTGCCGCGCGGAGATGATCCCCGCGCGGCACCGGGCCCCGTCCGTCGTCCGGGCGGCGGCACGTCGGCCTGACGTGCCGGCCGGCCGCGTCACCAGCGGTCGTGCACGTGCTCCTTGATGCGCCGGTCGTAGACGTCCGCGAGCGCCGCGAGGGCCGCGTCGTCGAGCGGCGCGAGCTGCTCCGCCGCCGCGTTGGCGCGAGCCTGCTCGGGGGTGCGGGCGCCGGGGATGACGACCGAGACGCCGGGCTGGTCGACGATCCACCGCAGCGCGAGCTGGGCGGTCGTCGCGCCGGCCGGCGTGTGCCGCGCGACCTCCTGCGCCGCCTCGACGCCCACGTCGTAGGGCACGCCGGAGAACGTCTCGCCGACGTCGAACGCCTCGCCGTGGCGGTTGTAGCTGCGGTGGTCGTCGGCCGCGAACTGCGTCGACGCGTCGTACTTGCCGCTGAGCAGCCCGGAGGCGAGCGGCACGCGCGCGATGATGCCGACGCCGGCCTCGGCGGCGGCGGGCAGCACGCGCTCGAGCGGCTTGCGCCGGAACACGTTGAGGATGATCTGCACGCTCGCGACGTGCGGGCGGGCGATCGCCGCGAGCGCCTCGTCGACGGTCTCGACCGAGACGCCGTAGGCGGCGACGCGCTGCTCCTCGACGAGCGTGTCGAGCGCGTCGAAGACCTCGTCGCGGCCGTACACGTCGGTCGGCGGGCAGTGCAGCTGCACGAGGTCGAGCGTGTCGACGCCGAGGTTCTCGCGGCTGCGGTCGTTCCATGCGCGGAAGGCGTCGAGCGAGTACGCCTCCGGCACGTGCGGGTCCGCCCGGCGGCCCATCTTGGTCGCGACGGTCACGCGCGCCGCCACCTCGGGGCGCTCCGCGAGGAAGCGGCCGATGACCTTCTCGGACCGCCCGTCCCCGTACACGTCGGCGGTGTCGAGGAACGTCACGCCGGACCCGACCGCGGCGTCGAGCACCTCGAGCGCCGTGTCGTCGCCGACCGTCCCCCAGTCGCCGCCGAGCTGCCAGCAGCCCAGCCCGACGACCCCGACCTCACGTCCTGTCCTACCGAGTACCCGCGTGCGCATGCCCCCGACGGTACCCCGGGGGAGGATCGGTGCATGACGACGCCCACCGCACGTCCCGTCGGCGCCGCCGCGAGCGACGGGGTCACGGGTGCGCGCGTCACGCGGACGTTCCCCGCCCCCGCGCGCACGGCGTTCACCGCCCTCACCGACGCCCGCAACCACGCGCGCTGGGTGCCGCAGACGCGCGTGGAGACGGACGGCCGCCCGCGGCTCGGCACGCACGTCGAGGCGGTGTCGGGGCCGCTCGCACGGTTCGGCGCCCCCGGGCTCCCCGACCGCATGACCATCACGCGGTACGAGACGCCGGGCGGCGACGAGGCGGGTGCGTCCCCGGGCGTCGCCGTCTTCGCCAAGCACGGCCCGCTGCTGCTGGGCGAGGCGACGATCTGCGTCGAGCCGGTCGACGACGTGAGCTGCCGCGTCACGTGGGAGGAGCGCGTGCCGCTCGCGGGGCCGCTGCCGGGCGCGCTGACGTCGCGGCTCACGGCGCCGGCGCTCGCGCTGATGCTGCGGCTCGTGCTCGGGCGGGCGGCTCGCGAGCTGCTGGTGTGACGCGCGCACGTCATCGCCGTCACGCCTGCGTTTCGACGCAACGGATCGCCGGTCTGCCGCCGCATGACGCAACGGATGACGCGTAGACGCGCAACGCGCCCTGCACGGCCGCACCCGCGCTCGCTCGTACGCTCGGGACCACCGGTGCGCCCACCCGCGCACCGCACGCCCCCGTCCTTGCGCACCCCACGAGGAGACCCATGACCGCGCACGCCCCCGGCCGCACCCCGCGCCAGTACCTGATGTGCGAGCCCACCCACTACACGGTCTCGTACGAGATCAACCCGTGGATGGACAAGACGCGGCACACGGACGCGGAGCTGGCCGTGCGGCAGTGGCGCACCCTGCGCGACACGTACCTCGACCTCGGGCACACCGTCGAGACGATCGACCCGCTGCCCGGCCTGCCCGACATGGTGTACGCCGCCAACGGCGCGACCGTCGTCGACGGCGTCGTGTACTCCGCGCGCTTCCGCTACCCCGAGCGGCAGCCCGAGGGCCCCGCCTACCAGAAGTGGTTCGCCGACCGCGGCTGGGTCACGCACACCGCGGCGCAGACGAACGAGGGCGAGGGCGACCTGCTGGTCGTCGGCGACCTGATCCTCGCCGGCACGGGCTTCCGGACGTCCCGCGCCGCGCACGCGGAGCTCCAGGAGCTCGTCGGGCGGCCCGTCATCTCCCTCGAGCTCGTCGACCCGCACTACTACCACCTCGACACGGCGCTCGCGGTGCTGTCGTCCGACCCGGCCGCCCCGCAGGTCGCCTACTACCCGCCGGCCTTCTCCCCCGGCTCGCGCTCCGTGCTGCAGCAGCTCTTCCCCGAGGCCGTCGTCGCCACCGAGGACGACGCGGCGGCGCTCGGCCTCAACGCGGTGTCGGACGGCGAGCACGTCGTCGTCGCCCCCGCCGCGACGCACCTCGCCGGCGCCCTGCGCGAGCGCGGGTACACGCCGGTCCCCGTCGACACGAGCGAGCTGCTCAAGGGCGGCGGCGGCGCGAAGTGCTGCACGCTCGAGCTGCGGCGGTGAGCGGGATGGCGGCCGTGACGGGCGTCGGTGCGGATGTCGGTGCCGCGACGCGCGCGGGCGTCGGGTCGGCGCTCGCGCCGAACTACCACCCGCTGCCCGTGACCGTCGCCACCGGCGAGGGCTCCTGGGTCACCGACACCACGGGCCGCCGGTACCTCGACCTGCTGTCGGCGTACTCGGCGCTGAACTTCGGGCACCGGCACCCCGCGCTCGTCGCGGCGGCGCACGCGCAGCTCGACCGGCTGACCCTGACGTCGCGCGCGTTCGACCACGAGCTGCTCGAGCCGTTCGCGCAGGCCCTCTCCGGGCTCGTCGGCCCCCTGCTCACCGGCCGCTCGCACCTCGTCCTGCCGATGAACACCGGCGCGGAGGCGGTGGAGACGGCGATCAAGGCCAGCCGCAAGTGGGGCTACGAGGTCCGCGGCGTGCCCGCCGACCGGGCGACGATCGTCGTCGCGGACGGCAACTTCCACGGCCGCACGACGACCATCGTGTCGTTCTCGACCGACCCGGACGCCCGCCGTGGGTTCGGCCCGTTCACGCCCGGGTTCGTGACCGTGCCGTACGGGGACGCCGCCGCGCTGGCGCGCGCCGTCGACGAGACCACCGTCGCGGTGCTGCTCGAGCCGGTGCAGGGCGAGCAGGGCGTCGTCGTACCACCGGACGACTACCTGCCGGCCGTGCGCCGCGTCTGCGACGACGCCGGCGTGCTGCTCGTCGCCGACGAGATCCAGTCCGGCCTCGGCCGCACCGGCTCGACGCTCGCGTGCGAGCGCTGGGACGTCCGCCCTGACCTCGTCACGCTGGGCAAGGCGCTCGGCGGCGGCATCGTGCCGGTGTCCGCGGTGGTCGGGCGCGCCGACGTCCTCGAGGTGCTGACCGCCGGCACGCACGGGTCGACGTTCGGCGGCAACCCGCTCGCGTGCGCGGTGGGGCTCGCGGTCGTCGACCTGCTGGCGCCCGGCACGCTGCAGGCGCGCGCCCGCACGCTGGGCGAGCACCTCGGCGACCGGCTCGCCGCGCTCATGGACGACGGGCTGCTGCACGGCGTGCGGACCATCGGCCTGTGGGCGGGCCTCGACGTCGCCCCCGGCCAGCCCGGCGGGCCGGGCTCGGGCCGGGAGCTGTGCGAGCGGCTGCTCGCGCGCGGCGTCCTCGCCAAGGACACGCACGGCGCGACCGTCCGCCTCGCGCCGCCCCTCACCGTCGACGCGGCCGACCTCGACCACGCCCTCGACGAGCTCACGACGGCCCTCACGACGCCCTGACCGCGCGGCGCCCTGTCCGTGCAGCCGCCCTGTCCGTGCAGCCGCTCTGTCCGTGCAGCCGCCCTGTCCGTGCAGCCGCCCTGTCCGGTCGGCGCCCGGCCAGGGCCGGCGGGGCGTGCGTCAGCTGAAGGTGATGGACGTGTACATCCAGCCGTCGTGGAGCACCACGCCGACGTACGCGGTCGAGTAGCTGCCGAGCATCTGCGCGTTGTGGCCGCCGGAGGCCGCGTAGGCGGCGATCATGCGGGTCGCGCTCGCCGGCGAGACGCGTCCGACGATCTCGGGCCGCGCCTTCACCGAGCCGGCGCGCGTGCCGGAGTGCCAGATGCTGTCGGACGCGGCCATCTGCATGGCGTGCTCGCCGCGCGCACCGGACGAGACGATGCTCAGCGCGCCGAGCCCGTTGGCGGCGCGGTGCGCGTTGAGCGCCGCACCGACGTCACCGGCGCCGACCACCGAGCCCGCGAGCGGCAGACCCGCCGCCGGCGCCGGGGCGGCGGCACCGCCGCCCGACGCGGCGGGTGCCGACGCGGCGCGCGGGGCGGTGGACCGGGGGGCGGTCGACCGCGGGGCGCGCGCGACCGTGCCGCTGCCACGCGACGCGCGGGCGGCGGCGGCCGCGGCGGCCGCCTGCTCGGCGGCGGCGCGCTCGGCGGCGATGCGGGCGTCCTCGGCGGCCTGCCACGCGGCCTGCGCGTCGACGACGGCCTTCTCGGGCCCGGCGATCGCCGCGGTGGTGGTGCGCAGCGTCGTGAGGGAGACCGTGGCCGCGCCGAGCGCGGTGGACGTCGCGTCGACGGCCTGCTGCAGGGCCCCGCGCGGGCCGTCGCCGGCCTGCGCGGACGCGGCCAGGGTCGCGACCGCGTGGTCGGCAGCCGCCTTGGCGGCCGTCGACGTGGCGGCGCGCTGGCCCGTCACGACGGCCGCACCGGCGAGCGCCGTGTCCGCGCGCGGCGCGGCCAGGTCGACGGCGTTGGCCTCGACCGCGGCGGCGACGCGCGACGACGCCGCGGCCTCGGCGGACGCGCGCGCCCGGTGGTCCTGCTCGGCCGTCCACACCGTGCCGGCCGCGGCGAGCACGGCCGCGGCGGCCACCAGCGCGGTGGCGCGGCGGGCGCCGTGCGGACGCGCGGCGTCGGCGGCCGGGCGCTGCTGCGGGACGTGGCCGAGACCGCCGGTGCGCGCCGGGTCGGACACCCGCTCGGGCGCCGGCGCCGGCTGCGGCACCGTGCCCGCGGTGCGGCGTGGCACGAGGGGCGTCGGCGTGGAGAGGACCGGGCCCGCCTGCGTCGGCAGGACGGGCGGGGTCGGGACCACGGGCGTCGGCGCCGAGGCGACCGGACCCGCGGGTGTCGGGACCACCGGCGTCGGCGCGGAGGCGACCGGACCGGCCTGCCGTGGCACGCCTGGCGTGGTGCCGCTCGTCGTGCGCGCCTCACGTGCGCCGTCCCGGCGCATGCCGGTGCCCTGCCGTCCGCTCATCGGTCGTTCCCCCCTCGGCGAGGTCGCGTCGTCCACGACCCCATCGGCAGGTGAAGCGTCCGACCTGAGCACATGTGTCGCAATCCGTGGCACATGTGGTCATCACGCCTGCACGTCCGTGCAGGGACATGCCGGGCAGACCCGTCAGGATGGGCACGTGCACGCCGACCGTCTCGACGACCTCGACTCCGCCATCCTCCGCGTGCTCGCACGCGACGCGCGCGCCACGTTCGCCCAGGTGGGCGCGCAGGTCGCCCTCAGCGCGCCGGCGGTGAAGCGGCGCGTGGACCGCCTGCGCGAGCGCGGCGTGATCCGCGGCTTCACGGTGCGGCTCGACCCCGCGGCGCTCGGCTGGCACACCGAGGCCTTCGTCGAGCTGTTCTGCCACGGGTCGACGAGCCCGGCGACGATGCGCGCGGCCGTCGAGGACTACCCCGAGGTGGTCGCGGCGAGCACCGTGACGGGCGACGTCGACCTCGTCCTGCAGGTCCGGGCACGGGACATGCGCCACCTCGAGCAGGTGGTCGAGCGGCTCGCGGCGGAGCCGTTCGTGTCCCGGACGCGGTCGACGATCGTCCTGTCGGCGCTCGTGCGCCGACCGGACGTGCCGACCACCGGCGGCGACTGACGCCCGACCGGCCGTGACGTCAGCGCGCGAGCTCCTCCGCGCCGCGCGCCGTGACGACCATGACGGGGCACCGCGCGTGGTGCAGCACCGCCTGGCTCGTCGAGCCGAGGAGCAGCCCGGCGAACCCGCCGCGACCGCGGGAGCCGACGACGATGAGGTCGGTCGCGGCGGAGAACTCCGTGAGGAGCTCGGCGCCCGTGCCGTCGAGCACGTGCCGCTTGACCTCCACGCCGGGGTGCCCGGCCAGTGCGCGGTCCACGACGACGTCGAGCCCCTCGGCGACGTCGCTCAGGACCTGGTCGTGGTCCACCGCCGACGGCAGCCACGCCAGCACGCCCGTCATCGCGTGCACCGGCACGCCGGAGATCGCGTAGAGCTCCGCCCCCCACGCCTCGGCCTCGCGGATCGCGAGCCGCAGCGCGGCCTCGGCGGGCGGCGAGCCGTCGACGCCGACCACGATGCGCCGCACGGGCCGCACGGGCGCGGGCTCCTCCTCGACCGGGGCGCCGCGCTCCTCGCGCAGGGGGACGACGACCGTCGGGCACCACGCGTGCGCCGGCAGCGCGGACGACACGGTGCCGAGCAGCCGGTCCGCGAAGCCGCCGCGCCCGCGGGTACCCACGACGGCGAGGTCCACGGTGCGCGACGCGTCGACGAGCACCGCCGCGGCGTCGCCGGTGACGACGCGCCCCTCGACGGGGACGCCGGCGCCCCGCGCGTGCAGCAGCGCCTCGTCGAGCACCGACTGCGCGCCGGCGCGGATCGTGTCGTCGTCGAGCGCGGCGTACCCGCCGTCGAGGCTCGCGGCGGTGAACGACGGCAGCGCGTACGCGACGAGCACCCGCACACCGCAGCCGCGCGTGCGCGCCTCGTGGACCGCCCAGTCGAGGGCGTGCAGGCTGGCAGCCGACCCGTCGACCCCGACGAGAACCTCGTGCTCGCGCGTCATGCCGCCCTCCGCGTCGATGCTCGCCGCGCCGTCACGACGAGTCTGTGGTGCTGACCTGACCCCATCGTGGCACACCCGTGACGATTCCTGGAGGTTCCCGCCCGCCGTCAGGCGACCAGGTACGGGGACCAGGCCGGCTCGCTGCGCGCGGCCGCGCCGCCGACCGTGAACGACCACCGGGGCGCGTGGGGCCGAAAGGGCAGCTCCCAGCCGAGCTCCAGCAGCGTCCGGTCGGCCTTGCGGTGGTTGCACCGCACGCACGCCGCGACGACGTTGGTCCACTCGTGCCGGCCGCCGCGCGAGCGAGGGTGCACGTGGTCGACCGTGTCGGCGCCGCCGCCGCAGTACGCGCACCGGTGGCCGTCGCGCTGCAGGACCGTGCGGCGGGTCGGCGGCACGGGGCGCCGCTTCGGCACGTGCACGTAGCGGGTCAGCACCAGCACGACCGGCAGCGGCACCTCCGCGCGCGCGGAGTGCAGCACGCGCCCGTCCGACTCCAGGACCGTCGCCTTGCCGGTCATGACGAGGGCGACGGCGCGGTGCACGGTCACGACGCACAGCGGCTCGCCGCTCGCGTTGAGCAGCAGCGTGCGGTTGGGCACGGGCGCGGGCGGGGGGCCGGGTGGGCCTCCCACGGGGACGGTCGTCAGCACGGTGCACTCCTGACCTCGGTGGTCGGACCGGCTGGCTGCCGGTCCGGCGAGAAGGAACAGCGTCGATGCGGGACCAGGGTACGCGCACGCCCTTTCGAGGCGCCGGACGTGCGTCCGTGAACGACGAGGCCCCGACGACCGTCAGGTCGTCGGGGCCTCATGACATCGTTCCGGCCTGGTCAGCCGATCCGGATGAACGTCGGCGAGCTCTGCCAGATGGTGCGGAACTGCACCGTCTTGCCGGGCCGCGGGGAGTCGATCATCATGTCGCCGCCGGCGTAGATGCCGATGTGGCCGGGGCTCCAGATGAGGTCGCCCGGCTGCGCCTCGGCACGCGACACGACCGTGCCGGCGTTGCGCTGCGCCGACGACGTGCGCGGCAGGGTGATGCCCAGCTGCGCGTAGACGTACGACGTGAAGCCGGAGCAGTCCATGCCCTCGGGCGACGCACCGCCCGAGACGTACGGGACACCCACGTAGCGGGCGGCGACCTCGAGGACCGCGTTGCCCGACACGCTCTGCGGGATCGGCGCGTTCGCCGTCTTGGTGGTCGACGCCTCGGTACCCGCGGAGGCGCGCTCCGCCGTGCGGGAGGCGGCGCGCGTACGCACCGGCTCGGGCTCGGGGGCCGGGGGCGGCGTCGGCTTCACGGCCGTGACGGCGGGGGCGTCGACCGTGAACACGGCCTCTGCCGGGGCCGAGACGACCGGGGAGGTGTTGAGGACGGCCCGTGCGGAGGCCGTCAGCGCTGCCGTGTCGACAGCGGCGAGGTTGCCCGCGGACTCACCGGGGGCAGCGCTCGACGGGATGGCCAGCATGGAGACCATGAGGCCGGACGATGCGGCGACGACGGCGGAACGGCGGCCGACGGTGCCCATCTGCTCGGATGCTGCGTTGGCGAGCTCGGTCAGCGGCGTCGACGGACGACGCGCGGCGCGGTGGCGCGCCCGGATGGTGCTCTCGGACAACGTGTGCCTCTCCTGTCGCCTACGAGGTGAGCTGTCGGGTTCGGGTGGGAGAACACCCGGCCGGTCGTCCGTACCGACCGCGCGCACCGTGGTGCGTGCTGTCGTCACGTCCGCCCGGCTTCACCCCAAGGGCACCGTCTCCGATGCCCACTTTGTGGGTCCCCCGCCCCTGCCGGCGAGTCGTACGGGACCTGCGAGCGGCGGCAGGGTTCGGCGTTCCGCTCGAGGGCTCCCACGGAGGAGGGTTCCGAGAAGCAGGACGAACGTACATGACGCCCTCGGCGATTGTCACGCGTTGGTCACGGCGATCTCGGAATGATCATGGACGGCCGTCCGAGCGACACCCGGACGCGGGACGCCGCCGTGCGTCTGACGTGCACGGCGGCGTCGTGGAGCGGCTCCGGCACGCCCATGGGAGCGCGACCGGTGTGGCGAGGTTCACCCGTTCGTGAGCGCGCGACGCGGCGTCCCCGCACCGTGCCGCGCGGTCCCCGGGCGCCGCCGGCAGGCGTCAGGCGACGCCGACGAAGATGTGCCGCGCGAGCTCCAGCGGCAGGTCCACGACCGTGCCGCTGCCCGGCACGCCGACCGTCACGACGCCCGTCCCACGCTCGACCGACACCTCGACCCCGGGGCGCACGCCCGCGTCCGCGAGGCGCTCCAGGAGGTCCACGTCGACCTGCAGCGGCTCGGCGATGCGCGCGACGACGGCCGTCGGCCGCACGACCGCGTCGGCGGACGTCAGCGGGACCACGCCGTCGAGGAACCGCACGGGCGTGCGCTCCTCCCCGATCTCGTCCAGGCCCGGGATGGGGTTGCCGTAGGGGTCGAAGTGCGGGTGGTCGAGCAGCGCGGCGAGGCGCTTCTCGACGCGCTCGCTCATGACGTGCTCCCACCGGCACGCCTCCTCGTGGACGTGCGGCCAGTCGAGGCCGATGACGTCGGTGAGCAGGCGCTCGGCGAGGCGGTGCTTGCGCATGACGCGCACGGCCTTGGACTGCCCGGCCTCGGTGAGCTCGAGGTGGCGGTCGCCGGTGACGACGACGAGGCCGTCGCGCTCCATGCGCGCGACCGTCTGCGACACGGTCGGCCCCGAGTGGCCGAGGCGCTCGGCGATCCGGGCGCGCAGGGGGGTGATGCCTTCCTCGGTGAGCTCGTAGATCGTCTTGAGGTACATCTCCGTCGTGTCGATCAGGTCGCTCACCGCTCGGCCTCCCACGTCGCCGTCCGGCGGCGGTCGACCCGCCGCGTGCCGCCCCCAGGGTAGTCGGCCCGTCCGCACGTCCGTGGCCGCGCGGACGCCCGGCCCACCGGCGCGACGCCCGTCGTTATCCTCGGCGCGTGCCCGACGCCCAGGCCCCCGCCGTCACGATCCCCGCCGACCTGCTGCCGCGCGACGGCCGCTTCGGGTGCGGGCCGTCCAAGGTGCGCGCCGCGCAGGTGGACGCGCTCGCCGCGGCCGGCCGGTCCCTGCTCGGCACGTCGCACCGGCAGGCGCCCGTGCGCGCGGTCGTGGGGCGGGTGCGCGCGGGGCTCGCGGAGCTGCTCGGCGCGCCGGACGGGTACGAGGTCGTGCTCGGCAACGGCGGGTCGACGGCGTTCTGGGACGTCGCCACGGTGTCGCTGGTGCGCGAGCGCGCGGCGCACGCGCAGTTCGGCGAGTTCGGCGCCAAGTTCGCGGCGGCGACGTCGCGCGCGCCGTTCCTCGCGGACTCGCACGTGGTCAGCGCCCCCGCGGGCGACGCGGTCGTCCCGACGCTCGTCGACGGCGCCGACGTGTACGCGTGGCCGCACAACGAGACGTCGACGGGCGTGCTCGCGCCCGTCCGGCGCGTCGACGGCTCCCGGGCGGCGGGTGCGCTCGTGGTCGTCGACGGCACGTCCGCGGCCGGCGGTGTCGCGGTGGACGTCGCCGAGACCGACGTCTACTACTTCGCGCCGCAGAAGTCGTTCGCGGCGGACGGCGGCCTCTGGCTGGCGCTCGCGTCGCCCGCGGCCGTCGAGCGCGCCGCCGAGGTGGAGGCGTCCGGGCGCTGGGTGCCGGAGTTCCTCTCCTTCACCGCGGCCGTGACCAGCTCGCGCGCGGACCAGACGCTCAACACGCCCGCGCTCGGGACGCTCGTGCTGCTGGCGGAGCAGGTCGAGTGGCTGCTCGCGCAGGGCGGGCTCGCGTGGGCGGCGGCGCGCACGGCCGAGTCGTCGGGCCACCTGTACGCGTGGGCGCAGGAACGGGAGTGGGCGACGCCCTTCGTCGCCGACCCGGCGCTGCGCTCCCCCGTGGTCGGCACGGTCGACCTGGACCCCGCGATCGACGCGACGGCCGTCACGGCGACGCTGCGCGCGCACGGCGTCGTGGACGTGGAGCCGTACCGCAAGCTCGGCCGCAACCAGCTGCGGGTCGGCATGTTCCCGGCGGTCGAGCCGGACGACGTCCGCGCGCTGACGGCCTGCGTCGACCACGTCGTCGCCGCGCTGGCCTGAGGCCGCCGCCACCCGTCCCCCCGCACGACGACGCCCTGCCTCTCCCGTCCACCGGGAGGGGCGGGGCGTCGTCGCGGGGCCGACGTCAGCCGTGCCGGCGGCGGCGCACCGCGACAGCACCGGCGCCCAGGCCGACGAGCGCCGCGGCGGCCGCGGCGAGCAGCGCGACCTGCGCGCCGGTGGCCGCGAGCACCTCCGAGCGCTCGGCCGGAGCGGCGTCGACGGCGGCGAGGACGTCGCTGCGCGGCGGGGCCGTGAGGCACTGCGGCGACGACGGCGGGTACGCGACCGTGACCGTGGTGGACGGGTTGACGTCGAAGCGGACGGTGACGTCGGGGCGGACCCAGTCGTACTCGTCGCCCTGCACCCACGTGCCGCCCTCGAGGCGCCAGCCCGGCCAGTCGGCACCGGTGCCGTCCGGGCCGACGACCGCGCCGGGCCACAGGACGCTGCTGTCGAGCGGCTGGTCCTCGTAGACGACGTCGTCGCCCTGCGGGTTGACCCACGTGATGTCGACGGTGCTGCTCGCCGACCCGAGCGCCGTGAGCACGTAGCGCAGGCGCGGGACGTCGTCGTCGCACACGGGCGAGAGGGTGGTGACGACCACCTCGCAGGGCAGCGGGGCCCCGTACTCGTCGACGCCGCGCTGGCAGTCGTCCGTCGGCGCCGGCGTCGGTGCCGGCACGGCGGAGGCGACGGACGGGGCGAGGCCGACCGACGCGAGGAGGAGGGCCGCCGCTGCGGCGGCCCGGACGGTGTGGCGCATGGCGACTCCCGACATCGATCCGGACATTTCGGAATCATCTTCGCGTCGGCGAGCCCCGGTCCGGCGAACCCGAACGGGTGATCCTGTCCGGTTCGTCCGATTTCACCCGGCGCCCGACGGGGCGGGCAGGCACCTCAGGGGCAGCGGAACGACGCCACCCCGGGCGACGACACGGTCGGCGTCGTCCACACCGTGACGCCCCGGTCCTGCAGCGGCAGGTCGACGGCGACCTCCTGCCGCGCGCCGGGCGCCAGCACGGACGCCACCTGCTGCACGTCGCGACCGGCGACGGTGCTGCTCGCCCCGCCGACCGGCGTGCCGTCGCGCCGCAGCGCCACGGGTCCGGCACCGACCGGCGTCCACACCGAGACGGTCGTGGTCAGCGTGCCGAGCGGGACGCCGAGGTCGGGCGAGCCGGCGACGTACCGGCCGAGCGTGGCGACGTCCGCGGGCGGCCGGAAGTCGAGGGCGAGGACGGCCGTGACGCGCGGTGCCGGCCCCTCGCACCGGGCATCCCGGAACGTGACGGCGGCGGTGAGGTCGACGCCGAGCTTGCCCTGGCTGACGTCGTCGAGGAACACGCCCGCCGCGCCGGCGAACGGCGGTGCGAGGAACCCGCCGCCCACGACGGTGCCGGCCAGCACCTCCTGCTCGTCGGCGTGGGCGGACCAGACCCGCACGCGCCGCTCGTCGACCGCGCCGGTGAGGGCGCCGACGAGGTCCTCGGTGCTGCCGCCGCCCGCGCCGACGGCGGCGACGACCGACGACGCGACGTCGGCGAAGTACGCGTCCGCCTCGAGGGGGTGCGGGTGCCGCAGGTACGCCTCGCGCAGCACGGCGCGCACGAACCCGTCACCGGTGAGCGTGCCGCCGTCGGGGTCGGGCAGCGGGCCGACCGCGCCGACGAGGGCGCCGATGGCCACGGGGTCGGTGGCGACGACGCCGTCGACCGGGCCGCCGACGTCCCGCTGCCAGCGCGCGGCGACGAGCTCCGCGGTGCGCGGGAAGTGCGGGGTCAGCGTGGAGTTCTGCACCCAGCGGCCGAGCCGGTCGGTGTGCGTGGCGAGCTCCTCGGCGGTGAGCGGCAGCACCGGGACGTCGAGCGAGCGGAGCTCGTCGGTGCTGCGCTGGTCGACGACCGCGACGGCGCCGTCCTCGACGCGCACGGCGGTGATCGACCCGACGATGCCGCCGGCGGCGCGCAGCTCGGCGGAGTTGAGCGCGAGGACGAGGTAGGTGCGCGGGCCGTCGGCACCGAGCAGGCCGGGCAGCAGCGCGAGCCCGCGCGCCGCGGGGCCGAGGGACGCGTCGGCGCGCGCGACGGTGCGCTGCGCCTCGCGCACGGCGTCGGCGAGCGGGCCGACGAGCCGGTCGGGGTCGAGCGCGTCGAGGCGCTCGCGCGCCTCGGCGGTCGTGGCGGCGGCCGTGCGCAGCGCGTCGGCGCCGCGGCTGACGGCGGCGACGTCGACGCGCCCGTCGGGTCCGCGCAGGCCGTCGTCGAGGACGGCACCGAGCGCGTCGACGGCGGGCAGGGCGTCGCGCACGAGGTCGTCGACGGCCGTGGCGACGACCCGCACGGCCGTCAGCTGGTCGCCGGCCCACGGGACGACCTCCGCGACGCGCCACACCGGGTCGGAGGCGGCGTCGCGGGCGCGGGACGTGTGCGCCCGCAGGTCCTCGAGGTCGGCGGCAGCGGTGCCGGCGGCGCGCGGGTCGAGCTCGACGCCGGCCAGCCCGGCACGCGCGTCCTGCAGCGCGGTCGCCGCCTGCCACCCGCGGAAGGCGACCCACGCGGCGGCCAGCACCAGCAGCACGGCGAGGACGGCGACGGCGCGCGCGACCACCGGGCCGACGCCGCGGCGCGGCGCGGGCTGCGTCGGCGCGGGCGCGGTGGGCGCCGTCGTCGCCGGTGGGTGCGTCACGGCCTCGATGCTGACAGAACGGACGTTCCGGACACCGGGATCGGGTGGGGTTTCACCCGCACGCTCACCCGGTCCGCGCCGGTCCGGGCGCACGCGGGGGACGCGCGCGCCAGCAGGCCGGTCAGGCCGCCTGCTGCCGGTCCGCCGCCTCCTGCGCCCCGACCCGCGCCGGAGCCGTGGTCGCGCGCCGCTCCCCCGCCGCGGTGGCCTCCGCACCCGGCAGCCCGAGGTGGACGACCTCGACGTGGGGGCGGCTCGTCACGTGGTACCGGACGCGCACGTTCCAGTGCGAGCGGGCCCACCACGCGGCGCCCACCGAGACGAGCAGCGCGCTGATCGACCCGACGCCGATGGACCACCGCGCGCCGAACGTCTCGCCGATCCAGCCGACGATGGGCGACCCGACGGGCGTCGCGCCGAGGAAGACCATCATGTAGAGCGCCATGACGCGTCCGCGCATGGCGGGGTCGGTGCTCATCTGGATCGCCGAGTTCGCGGCCGTCATCATCGTGAGGGACGCCAGCCCCACGGGGATGCACGCGATCGCGAAGGTGACGTACGTCGGCATGAGCGCCATCACGCCGGTGGTGACGCCGAACGCGAAGGCCGCCCCGATGACGAGCCGGACGCGCGGCCGCTCGCGCCGGGCGGCCAGCAGCGCACCCGTCAGCGACCCGATGGCCAGGACCGACCCGAGGATGCCGTACTCCTGCGCGCCGCGGCCGAACTCGAGCCGGGCCATGAGCGCGCTCGTCAGCTGGAAGTTGAGGCCGAACGTCGACACCACGCCGACGACGACCATGATGACGAGGATGTCGGAGCGGTTGCGCACGTAGGCGATCCCCTCGCGGATCTGCCCCTTGGCGCGCTTGGCGTGCGGCATCGGGTACAGGTCGGCGCGGCGCATGAGGACGAGCGAGACGATCGTCGCGGCGAACGTGACGGCGTTGATGACGAACACCCAGCCGGTGCCGACGGCCGCGATGAGCAGGCCGGCGACGCCGGGCCCCACCAGGCGCGCGGCGTTGAACGACGCGCTGTTGAGGCCGACCGCGTTGGACAGCCGCCGGGCGGGGACGAGCTCCGCGACGAACGTCTGCCGCACGGGCCCGTCGACCGCGGTGACGCAGCCGAGCAGGCCGGCGAACACGTAGACGTGCCACAGCTGCGCGTGCCCGCCGAGCACGAGCACGCCGAGACCGGCGGCGAGCACGCCCTGCAGCACCTGGGTGATCACGAGGAGCTTGCGGCGGTCGAAGCGGTCCGCGAGCAGGCCGGCCCACGCGGAGAGCAGCAGCGTCGGCCCGAACTGCAGCGCCGTGGTGACGCCGACGGCGACGCCCGAGTCGTCGGTCAGCTGGGTGAGGACGAGCCAGTCCTGGGCGACGCGCTGCATCCACGTGCCGACGTTGGCGACGAGGGCACCGGCGAACCACAGGCGGTAGTTGCGGAAGGTGAGGGACGAGAAGGTGGCGCTCACGAGGCGGCGATCCTCCGGAGGATCTCGGCGGCGTGGACGAGGGCGGCGCGCTCGTCGTCGGTGAGGTCGGCGAGGCGGGCGGACAGCCACGCGTCGCGGCGGCGGCGGGTCTCGACGACCTCCGCCTCCCCCGCCTCGGTGAGGGTGACGACGACCTGGCGCCCGTCGGTGGGGTGCTCCTCCTTGCGGACGAGCCCCCGCTCGACGAGGCAGTTGACCGTGCGCGTCATGGCCGGCGGCTGGATGCGCTCGAGGTCCGCGAGCCCGCCGGGCGACATGGGGCCCTCGCGCACGAGGATCGCGAGCACGTTGAACTGCGGGTCGGAGAGGCCGGCCTCGCCCCGCT
>JAPSIR010000063.1 GCA_031178625.1 Cellulomonas sp. | reverse complement strand
CGAACGCCGCGCTCGCCGTGAAGACCGGTGTGCCGGCCGACCGGGTCGTGCTCGCGGAGGACGGCGTCGTCGTCGACCTGGTCGACGGCCGGGCCAGCGTCGTCGGCGCGGTGCCGTGCGGGTACGTGTACGTCGACGGCTCGAGCGTCGGCGAGCTCACCGACGCCGAGCTCAAGGACCGCCGCATCCTCGGCGACGAGGGCTTCGTGTCGATCTTCGCGGTCGTGTCCTCGCAGGACGGCAAGGTGCTCGCGGGGCCGCAGATCCACGCGCGCGGCGTCGCGGAGCAGGACGACGTGTTCGAGGAGATCCTGCCGCAGGTGACGGCGGCGCTCGAGGACGCCGTCCGCACCGGTGCGACGGACACCCACCAGCTGCAGCAGGTCATGCGCCGCGTCGTCGGCCGCTGGGTCTCCGGCAAGCTGCGCCGCCGTCCGATGATCATCCCGGTGGTCGTCGAGGCGTAGCGGCCGCCCGTCTCCGGCTGCACGGCCGGACGACGGTGCGACGGAGGGCGCGGGTCCGTCGACCCGCGCCCTCCGCGCGCCTCAGGCGGGTGCGAGGCCGCGGAACGTCGCGAGCCGCGCGTGCGCGTCGGCCACGGCGCGGCGCGTCGCGGCGTCCCAGGTCCGCCACGGCTCGAGCTCGAGCGCGAGGCGGCGTCCGCGGGTGCGTGGTCGCCACGTGCCGACGACCTCGCCGTCGCGCAGGACGGCGCCCGGTCGCCCCAGGGTCGGCCACAGCGCGGCGCGGTGCGCGGCGTCCGGGACGAGGAGGTCGCGGTCGCGGGCCTGGAGGAACAGGTCGAAGGGGCCGAGGAGGCGGACGACCGGGTCCGCGCGCGGCTCCTGCGCGGCGTCGAGCGCGTCGGCGTCCGCGGCGAGGACGCTGCGCGCGTCGCCGTCCACGTCGACGTCGACCACGTCGTCCGGTCAGCGCGCCCGCACGTCGCCGACCGGCGCGTCGAGGAACGTGGCGACGAGGCGCGGCGTCGCGGGCCCGAGCAGGTGCAGCGTGGTCCGCACGAGGTCGTGGCGGCCACCGGGTGCGGGCGCGTCGGTCCGGCCGACCGCGTCCTCGGGCCACCCGGGTACGCGGCGCAGGACCGGGGGAGACGTGCCGGGCTCGAGCTCCAGCCCGCCGTGCAGCGCGGCCAGCCGGAACGTCTGCTCGTACATGTGGGTGGTCCCGCACGGCCGGCACGGTCGCAGGTACGGCTCGGGCAGGCGCGCGGTCATCGCGGTCGAGACGTCACCCTTCGGCAGCGGCCGCGTGACCACGTCGCGCATGGTGCGGGCCGCGGTGACGAGCGCGTCGCGGGGGTCGACGCCGGCCGCCCGCAGCGGGCGCGCGGCGTCGAACACGCGCGTCGCCGCGTCGGCGGAGGACCACGGCCGCAGGGCGCGCTCCACGGCGGGCAGGTCGTCGCGGCGGTAGGCGTGCGGCGCGCCGCGCACCGTCCACGCGAGGGTCAGCGCCTCCGGCCACGTGCCGCGGCGGACGTCGAGCCCGCGGAGCGCGAGCGCCCACAGGGCGCCGTCCGGACCCGTGTCCTGCACGCCGGCGTCGAGCAGCGCCACGTCGCCGGAGCCCGCCGCGGCGCCCGGCGCGCGGTCGAGCTGCTGCACGCGCACGCGGTGCCGGAGCACGGCGGACCGGGAGGCGCGGTGGGCACGGGCGGCCATGGGGTGATCGTGCCACCGACCCCCGACGCCGCGCGCCCGTGACGACGGGCGGGCGGTGCGGCGGCGGCAGGCGGGGCCGGGCGGTACGGCGGCCTCACGCGGGTGGCGGGCCGAGCAGCCCGGGACCGGCCGCGCGCAGCGCCGCGACGTACCGCGCGTCGCGCTCGTCCGCCGGCCACGGCAGCAGGCCGTCGAGCTCGAGCGTCACCCACCCGTGCGCGAGCGCCCACACGTGCGTCGCACCGCGCGTCGCGTCCTCGGGCCGCGCCGTGGCGGGGTACGCGCCGGCGGCCGCCCCCGACCGCAGGGCGTCGTGCACGGCGTCGTGCAGGACGCGGAAGGTGGGCGCCGCGGTGACGGCTGCGCTGCCGGGCCCGCTCGCGCCGACGCCCGCCCGGGCGAACATGACGCGGTACGTGTGCGGCTCGGCCAGGGCGAACCCGCGGTAGGCGACGCCGAGCGCGAGCAGGTCGCGGTCGGGGTCGCCCGTGCGCGTCGCGGCGCGCAGGTGGGCCGCGAAGCGGTCGGCCGCGTGGTCGCCGACGGCGCGCAGCAGGGCGTCGCGGCTCCCGAACAAGGCGTACACGGCGCTCGACGAGGTCCCCGCGCGGCCCGCGACGTCCCGCACGGTGAGCGCTGCGGGACCGGCTTCCGCGACCACGCGCGTCGACTCGGCCAGCAGGCGCTCGCGCAGGGCGTCGTCGTGCACGCGGGGGCGGGCCATGGGGCGAGCGTACGTCTTGACGGCGCGGTCCGTGACGGTGTTCCATAACAGCGTTACCAAATGGAGGCCGCCATGCTCGAGCTGACCGAGGCCGCGCGCACCACCGCCGGGGTCGTCGCCCTCACCGTCGTCGCGATCGAGTCGGGGGGCTGGTTCCTCCTCCGGGTCGTCATAGGGCGCGTGCCCGCGACCGACTTCCAGCGCTCGTTCTTCCGCGCCGGTCACGCGCACGCGGGCGTCCTCGTGACGCTCGGGCTCGTGTGCCTGCTGCTCGCCGAGGCGACGTCGCTCACGGGCGGCTGGCGCTGGCTCGCGCAGACGGGCGTGCTCGTGGCCGCGGTGCTCCTGCCCGCCGGCTTCTTCCTCTCCGCGGCGGGAGCCGGTCGCACGCGCCCCAACCGGCTCGTCGTGCTGCTGCCGCTCGGCGCGCTCGTGCTCGCGGGCGGCGTCGTCACCCTCGGCGTCGGGCTGCTGCGCGGGTGACGGGACGGCCGTCGGCGCGGCCGACGGCGGGCCGCGCGACGAGGTCGGCGGGCGACACGGCCCCCGGCAGCCGGGGGAGCGCTGCCCGGGCGGCTACCGTGAGGACCATGGCGACCCGTACGACCCCGACCCCCGCGCGCTCGACGCGCGCCGGCGGCTCGACGTCGTCGCGGGGCACCACGCGCGGCGGCTCGACGCGACCCGCCGGTCGTGCACCGGCCCCGCCGCGACAGCCCGCCCTCCCGGTGCGCATCGTGCGCGGCATCTGGATGGGCGGCGCGCACCTCGTGGGCGGCACCGCCCGCCGCATCGGCCGGGGCGCCCGCGACCTCGACCCGGCGCACCGCCGGGACGGCGTCGCGTTCACGCTGCTCGCGCTGGCCGTGGTCGTGGCGGCGCGCGAGTGGTGGGACCTCTCGGGCACCGCGGGCGACGTCGTGCACAACGTCGTGGCCGGCACGTTCGGCGTCGTCGGCGTGGTCGTGCCCGTCGTCCTGCTGGGCGTCGCGGTCCGGCTCATGCGCCACCCCGAGCGGGCGCAGGCGAACTCGCGCATCGGCATCGGGCTCACCGCCATCACGGTCGCGGTCTGCTCGATCGTGCACATCGCGCACGGGCGCCCCGGCACCGACGACATGGCGGCGCTGCGCGACGCCGGCGGCATCGTCGGCTTCGGCGTCGGCACGCCGCTCGCGACGCTGCTGACGCCCGTCGTCGCGGGGCTGCTGCTCGGCATCCTCGCCTTCTTCGGCGTCCTCGTGGTCACGGCGACGCCGGTGCACCAGATCGGCCCGCGGCTCGCCGCGCTGTACCGCCGCCTCACCGGCCAGCCCGACGAGGTCGCCGCGCAGGACGAGGACGACGACGCCCCGCTCGTCATCGAGGCGCTGCACAGCGCCCGCCCGGAGCCGGTCGAGAAGCCGCGGCGCAAGCCCCGCCTGCTCGCCCGCAAGCCCCGCGCCCAGGAGCCGCCGGAGCCCGACGACGACCGCCTCGACGAGTACGTCGGCGACGAGGCGTTCGAGCGCGCGGCCGTCGTGGACCGCACCGTCGGCGCCGCCGCCGCGGACGACCTCGACGACGACGCCCCGACGGCGCGCCTCGACCCGGCGCCCCCTACGGCGCCCACCGCGGCCGTCGCCGCCGTCGGCACCTCCGCCGGCACCGACGTCGGCACCGAGCTCGCGGCCCCGCGCCCCACGGGCGTGCCGCGCGGCGAGCAGCCGATGCTCGAGGGCGACGTCGTCTACGTGCTCCCCACCGAGGACGCGCTCGCCAAGGGCGCGCCGCACAAGGTCCGCTCGGCAGCGAACGACCGGGTCGTCGACTCGCTCACCAACGTGCTCGAGCAGTTCCAGATCGACGCGCAGGTCACGGGCTTCACGCGCGGGCCCACCGTCACGCGGTACGAGGTCGAGCTCGGTCAGGGCGTCAAGGTCGAGCGCGTGACGGCGCTGAGCAAGAACATCGCCTACGCCGTCGCGAGCGCCGACGTGCGCATCCTGTCGCCGATCCCCGGCAAGTCGGCGATCGGCATCGAGATCCCCAACACCGACCGCGAGACGGTCGCCCTCGGCGACGTGCTGCGCTCGAGCGCCGCGAAGCGCACCGAGCACCCGATGGTCATCGGCGTCGGCAAGGACGTCGAGGGCGGGTACGTCGTCGCGAACCTCGCGAAGATGCCGCACCTGCTGGTCGCGGGCGCCACCGGCGCGGGCAAGTCGTCGTTCGTCAACTCGATGATCGTGTCGATCCTCATGCGCTCGACGCCCGACGAGGTCCGCATGATCCTCGTCGACCCCAAGCGCGTCGAGCTCACCCTGTACGAGGGCATCCCGCACCTCATCACGCCCATCATCACGAATCCCAAGAAGGCCGCCGAGGCCCTCGAGTGGGTCGTCAAGGAGATGGAGGCGCGGTACGACGACCTCGCGATGTTCGGGTACAAGCACATCGACGACTTCAACGCCGCGGTGCGCATCGGCAAGGTGAAGCCGCTGCCGGGGTCCGAGCGCAAGATCGCGACGTACCCGTACCTGCTGGTGATCGTCGACGAGCTCGCCGACCTCATGATGGTGGCGCCGCGCGACGTCGAGGCCTCGATCCAGCGGATCACGCAGCTCGCGCGCGCCGCCGGCATCCACCTCGTGCTCGCGACGCAGCGGCCGTCCGTGGACGTCGTCACCGGTCTCATCAAGGCCAACGTGCCCTCGCGCCTCGCGTTCGCGACGAGCTCGCTCACGGACTCCCGGGTCGTCCTCGACCAGCCCGGTGCGGAGAAGCTGATCGGCCAGGGTGACGCCCTGTTCCTCCCGATGGGCGCGGCGAAGCCGATGCGCACGCAGGGTGCGTGGGTCTCGGAGTCCGAGATCCACGCCGTCGTCGAGCACGTCAAGGGCCAGCTCAAGCCGGCGTACCGCGAGGACGTCACGGTGCAGGCGGCCAAGAAGCAGGTGGACGACGACATCGGCGACGACCTCGACCTGCTGCTGCAGGCGGCGGAGCTCGTCGTGACGACGCAGTTCGGGTCGACGTCGATGCTGCAGCGCAAGCTCCGGGTCGGCTTCGCGAAGGCGGGCCGGCTCATGGACCTGCTCGAGTCGCGGGAGATCGTCGGGCCGTCCGAGGGGTCGAAGGCGCGCGAGGTGCTCGTGCAGCCGGACGACCTGCCGGGGACGCTCGCGCTGCTGCGCGGCGAGCCCGGCGGGGGCGACGCGGACGTGCCGGACGACCTCGAGGAGGACGACGCCGGGCACGGTCCCGGCGCCGACTGACCCGGCGTGGGCACCGGGTCGTTGGCGCCCCTCGGCGTCGTGAGCACCGTCATCGCGGCCGTCGCTGTGGCCGCGCTCGTGGCCGTCCTCGTGCTGCTGCACCGTGAACGGGCGCAGCGCCGGCGCGCGACCGGGCTGCTCGGCACCGCCCAGGAGCTGCGTCGTCGCTACGACGCGCTGCAGACCGTGACCCGCGAGGGCGTGCTCGTCCAGTCCGCCGACGGACGGGTGCTCGACCTGTCGGACCGCGCGGCCGCCATCCTCGGCGTCGGGCGTGCCGACGCGGTGGGGCGGCGCGTCGCGGAGCTGCCGCTCGCGCTCGTCGACGAGCGCGGGCTCGCCGTCAGCCCGGTGTCGGTCCTCGGCCTGCGCGGCGAGGACGCCGAGCCGCTCGTGGTCGGCGTCGCGCGCCCCGGGCACGACGAGCGGCCCCGCCTCGTGCGCGTCGCGGCCCAGGTCGTGCGCGAGGGCCCGGGTGCGCCACCGACGGTCCTCACCACGCTCGTCGACGTCACGGTGCGTCGCGAGGTCGAGGTGGCGCTGTCGCGCAGCGAGACGCAGTTCCGCGTCGCGATGGAGAACGCGCCGATCGGCATGGCGCTCGTCGACCTCGACTGGCGTGTCACGGAGGCGAACGTGGCGCTCGCCGAGCTGCTCGGTACCCACGCGTCCGCCCTGCGCGGGTACCGCGTCGACGAGCTCACGGCGCCGGAGGACCGCGCGGCACAGCGGCAGCAGCTCGACCGCCTGCTCGGCGGGGAGCAGCACCGCTTCTCGCTCGAGATGCGGTGCCGTCGCGCGGACGGGCACCTGGTGTGGGTGGTCCTCGACGCGGCGCTCGTGCGCGAGCCCGACGGCCGGCCCGACCACGTCGTCGTGCAGGTCCGCGACGCCACGGAGTCGCGCCTGCAGGCCGAGATGCTCACGCACCGCGCCATGCACGACCCGCTCACCGGGCTCGCCAACCGCACGCTGCTGCAGGAGGTCCTGCAGGCGGCGCTCGAGCAGCCGGGCGCCGTCGACCGGACGGCGGTCCTGGCGTGCGACCTCGACGGGTTCAAGGAGATCAACGACCGGTACGGGCACGCGACGGGCGACGAGCTGCTCGTGCACGTCGCGGGTGTCCTGCGGGCCGCGACCGGGACGAGCGGCACGGTCGCGCGGCTGGGCGGCGACGAGTTCGTCGTGGTCGTGCAGGAGCAGGACGCCGCGGAGGCCGTCTTCGAGGTCGCCAACCAGATCCACGCGGGCCTGCGGGAGCCGCTGCGCGTGGGGCGGCGGCGCACGCCCGTCGCCGCCAGCGTCGGCGTGGCGCTGGCCGACGCGGCCCTCGTCGAGGCGGGCGCGCCCACGCTGCTCGCGGCCGCCGACACCGCGCTCTACCGGGCGAAGGCCGGCGGGCGCGGCCGCACCGAGGTGTACGACCCGTCGATGGGCCTGTCGACCACCACGACGCTGCACCGCGAGCTCGTGCGGGCGGTCGAGGAGGACGAGCTCGTCGTGCACTACCAGCCGATCGTCGACCTGTCCGACGGGCACGTCGTCGGGTACGAGGCGCTGGTGCGCTGGCAGCACCCCTACCGCGGACTCCTGCTGCCGGGTGCGTTCCTGCCGCACGCGCAGGAGGCCGGGGTGTCCGTGCTGCTCGGCCAGCTCGTCGCGACGCGCGTCGTCGAGCACCTCGCGGGGACCGCCGACGACGGCCGGTGGGTGTCCGTCAACGTGTCCGCGGACCAGCTGGGCGACGGTGAGCTCGCCACGCGGCTGCTCGCCGAGCTCTCGCGCCACCGTGTCGTCCCCGGCCGTCTCGTGCTCGAGCTGACCGAGTCGAGCCTCGTCGCGTCGGGCACGCGGATCCGGCACGAGCTGACGCAGCTGTCGGCCGCCGGCGTGCCGATCCTGCTCGACGACTTCGGCACGGGCGTGTCGCCGCTGTCCTACCTGCGGGACCTGCCGGTGGCCGGCGTGAAGCTCGACATGTCGTTCACGTCCGGCATCCCGCACGACCCGACGGCCGGCAAGGTCGTGCGCGCCCTCGGCGCGCTCGCGCGGGAGCTCGCGATGGTGACGATCGCCGAGGGGATCGAGCACGAGGAGCAGGCGACGCACCTGCGCCGCAGCGGCTGGCGGTACGGGCAGGGGTGGCTGTACGGCGCGGCGCAGCCGCCGGTGTGACGCCTCGCCGGCAGCGGGACGCGCCCCGCCGCGGGACTCGCCTCCCGGGCGGGGGCACCGCGCGCTCGGCCCTAGGCTGTCACCCGTGGTCGACGTCGCTGCCTCCGTGTGGACGCCGGCGAACGTCGTCACGATGCTGCGCATCGCCGTCGTGCCGGTGTTCGCCGTGGTGCTGCTGCTCGACGGCGGGCACACCGTCGGCGGGCGGCTGCTGGCTGCGGGCCTGTTCGCGGCCGCCGCGCTCACCGACCGCCTCGACGGCTGGCTCGCGCGCCGCTCCGGGCAGGTGACCGACCTCGGCAAGCTGCTCGACCCGATCGCGGACAAGCTGCTGGTCGGGACGGCGCTCGTGCTGCTGTCCTGGCTCGGCGAGCTGTGGTGGGCCGTCACGGCCGTGATCCTCGTGCGCGAGCTCGGCATCACCGTCATGCGCTTCTTCCTGCTGCGGTACGTCGTCCTGCCCGCGTCCCGCGGCGGCAAGCTGAAGACGGTGCTGCAGTCCGTCGCGATCGGCATCTACCTGCTGCCGCTCGACGCGCTCCCGGCGGCGGTCGGGTGGCTGGCCGCCCTCGTCATGGCCGCCGCGGTCGCCGTCACGCTCGTCACCGGGCTCGACTACGTGCGCACCGCCGTGCGCATCCGCCGCGCGGCGGGCGTGCCGCCCGCGGCCGGCCTGTGAGCGACGCCCCCGCGTCGTCCGCCGCGCCGACGCCGGAGCCGCCGCGCGCGGCGCGGGACCTGCTCGCGCTGCTGGCCGCGCGCGGCTGGTCGCTCGCCGTCGCCGAGTCGCTCACCGGCGGGCAGGTCACCGCGACGCTCGTCGACGTACCGGGTGCGTCGGCGGTCCTGCGCGGCGGGGTGGTCGCGTACGCGACCGACCTCAAGGCGTCGGTGCTCGGCGTCGACCGGGACCTCCTGGCCGCGCGCGGACCCGTCGACGCGGACGTCGCGTGCGCGATGGCCGACGGGGTACGAGCCCGGCTCCGCGCGGACGTCGGCCTGGCGACCACCGGTGTGGCGGGCCCAGGCCCGCAGGACCGGCACCCGGCGGGCACCGTGCACGTCGCCGTGGCCGGTCCGGCGGGGACGCGCACGCGCGCGCTGCGCCTGCCCGGGGACCGTGCGGCGGTCCGGACCGGTGCCACCGCCGCCGTGCTCGCGCTGGCGGTCGAGGCGCTCGGCGGGTGCACCGCCTGAGAGACCCCTGAGAGGGGCGCCGCCACGCCGCCGCCGGGAACAACGACGCCTGCCTCGTGCGTTGGGCAGGACGTGATGAGCACTCGACCGCCTGTGCGCGGAGCCGACGCGCTCGTCGGCGGTGCGCGGTACGGTGGTCGTCTTCCGGCCGCGCGCCGACCGGGAGCGGCAGCAAGGGCGGTGGCTCCGGCCGCCGCCGGCAGAGGGACGGGGATGCCCACGGCACGCCCGTCCGGTGACCGAGGACGTGACGTGAAGGGGGGAGCCCAGATGGTCGTCCTGCGACGAGAGATCGGTGACGTCCTGCGGGACGCGCGCCAGCGCCAGGGCCGCACCCTGCGTGAGGTCTCCTCGGCCGCCCGTGTCTCGCTCGGGTACCTGAGCGAGGTCGAGCGCGGGCAGAAGGAGGCGTCGTCGGAGCTGCTGAGCAGCATCTGCGACGCGCTCGACGTCCCGCTGTCCCTCGTCCTGCGCGAGGTCAGCGACCGCGTCGCCGTCGCCGAGGGCCTGCTGGTCCCCGACACGGTGCCGGCCGACCTGGCCGCCGCGGTCGACGGGCCGTCGGACGCCGGCTGGGCGCTGTCCCGGTCGGAGCTGACCCCCGTCGGCTGACGTGGGTACTCAGGCCCCGGGGCGTCCCGGGGCCTGCACCGCGCGCCCGCGCGCCTGACACCGCGGGCACCAGAACACGGGCCGCTGCATCGGCGGCACCCCCACCTCGTCGCGGCGGACCGGTGTGCCGCAGCGCACGCAGGGTCGCCGGTCGCGGCCGTGCACGGCCTCGACCGGGCGACCCGTCACCACCGAACGGCGCATGAGCTCGCGCGCCGTGCGCAGGACCCGCGCGGGGTCGTCCACCGCGTCGGCCGGCGTGAACGGCCACCACCGCTCGACGAAGAGCGACTCGGCCATGAAGATCGTGCCGATCCCCGCGACCACCCGCTGGTCGAGCAGCAGCTCGCCCACCGGACGGTCGCCCTGCGCCGCCCACCGACGCAGCGCCTCCTCGATGCCCGGCGTCGGCAGGTCGTGCACCGGCCGGCCGCCGACCGGCACGCCAGGGGTGTCGTCGAAGTCCTCGTCGAGGACGTCGGGACCCAGGTGGCCGACGAGCGTGTGCTCGTCGCGCGTGCGCACGACGTCGAGCATGCCGATGTGGTGACCGAGCGCCGTCCACCGGGCGTCCGCCAGCACGGCCCGCACGTACGGCGACCGCCCGGCGGCGCGGGGGTCGCCCGACGGCGCGACCCGCCAGTAGCCGTCCATGCGCAGGTGCGTGTGCAGCGTGGTGCCGTCGTCGAACCGGGTCAGCAGGTGCTTGCCGTACGGGCGCGTGCCGAGCACGGTCCGGCCGCGCAGGTCGACCGTCGCGGCCGTCGGCCAGCGCAGGTCCGACCGGACCAGCCGCTGCCCGGCCAGCGCCTGGTCGAGGCGCGCCGCCGTCCTGCGGAGCACGTCACCCTCGGGCACGACGCACCCCCGTGCGGGCCGGGCCGGGCCTCACGACGCCTGCAGGCGCAGGCCGCGCGGGGTCGTGACGAACCCGGCCCCGCTGAGCGCCGTCGCCGCGGGGGAGGAGAGCACGTCCCCGGAGAGGACCTCCGCGCCGTCGATCCGACCGACCGTGAGGCGGCCGGCGTGCCGGCGACGGGCGGCCTCGACGAGCGCGTCCGCAGCCGCGGCGAGCACCGCCGCGTCGTCCGCGAACGTCAGGAGGGTGCGGCCGCCGCGCTCGAGGTACAGCACCAGCGCGCCGTCCACGAGGACGACGAGCGCACCTGCCTTGCGGCCGGGCCGGTGCCGGACCGTGACCTGCTCGGGCGGGTCCGGCCACGCCAGCGCGGCGCCGTACGGGTTCGCGGGGTCGGTCGCCGCGAGGACGACCACCCAGGGACCGGGCCCCTCGGACGTCGGCGCGGCGTCCTGGCCGGAGGGGTCCCACACGTCCGGGCCCGCGGGTGCCGACCATGCCGGGGCGGGCACCTCCTGCCAGGGGAGGAGCGCGCCGAGCTCGCTCGTGCTCCGCTCGCGCCGCAGCGTCGCACGCTCGCGCGCCCGGTCGACCACCTCGGCGTCGACGCGCAGCCGGTCCACGGCCCCGGGCAGCGCGAACTGCGAGCCGCCGAGACGCTCCACGAAGTAGCCGCGGCGCACCTGCCCGGACTGCTCGAGCGCGGACAGCACCCGGTACACGTCGGCGAACCGGCCGGCGACCTGCTCCGCGGGCGCGACGGCGCGCGTCAGGACGCCGTGCCGGTCGAGGAGCTGGGCGGCCAGCGCGTGCGCGCGCACGGTGGGGTCTGGCTCCCGCGCCGGCAGCAGCGACCAGCGACCGGCGCCGGACCCCTGCACGGCCGTCGCGCCGAGCGCACGGACGCCGCCGGCGCCCGCCCCGGCGGTCGTGCCCGCCATGCCGAGCCGTGCGCCGGCGCGCAGCCCGAGCCGCGGTCGCAGCGGGCGCCCCCGCGCAGGAGCCGTCCGCGTCCGGTGCGCCGTGCTGCCCGCGCCGAGCCACGCGCGGAGCGGTCCCAGGCCGTCGTTGGTGACGCGGCCGGCCCAGACGAGGTCCCACAGGGCGTCCAGAACGGCGGCCGCCGCGGGCGGGGCGTCGTCGTCGTCCGCCGGCAGCCACAGCGCCGTGACACGCTCCACCAGGGGGCCGAGGAACCAGGCACCGCCGCCCTCGAGCGCGGCGAGGACGCCGCGGTGCACCGGGCCGGACGCGGGCGCGTCGGGGTCGTCGAGGTCGGTCGCCGGCGCCAGCGTGAGGTCGGCCACCGACGTCGGGTGCAGGGACAGGAGCCCGTCGTGGCCGGCCAGCGCCGCGTGGCCCGCCCAGAGGACCTCGCCGGCCGCGGTCAGCTCGTCGAGCATCGCCGGGACGTAGTCGGGGACGCGCGCCGGCAGGACGTGCGTCTCGAGCGCCGACGCCGGCACGGCGAACCCGGCGAGCTGCTCGACGGCGCGCGCCACCGCGTCGACCCCGCGCAGCCCCGAGCCACCGCCCGCGCGGCGGCCGCTGGGCTGCACGCCCTGCCAGCGCGGCAGGAACACGCCGACGGCCTGCGGGTCCACCGGCTCCACCTGGGCGCGCAGCGCGGCCAGCGAGCGCCGCCGCAGGGTGCGCAGCACGTCCGCGTCGCAGAACTCGTCGCCCGTGCCGCCGAGCACGTCGGGCCGCAGCCGGCCCTGCACGAGGACCCCCTGCGACTCCAGCCGTCGCAGGGTCTCCGTGACGACCGCGACGCCCAGGCCGAACCGGGCCGCGACAGCGGCCGCGGGGAACGGGCCGTGCGTGCGGGCGTGCCGGCGCAGCAGGTCGCCGAGCGGGTCGGGCAGCACCTCCGTGAACACCTCGGGGACGCCGACGGGCAGGGCCACGCCCAGCGCGTCCCGCAGGCGGCCCGCGTCCTCGACGGCGGCCCACTGGTCGGCGCGATCGGGCGGCAGGCCGCCGACGCGCACCCGGATCGCGCGGCGGGCCGCCGCGAGCTCGTCCAGCCACGCCGGCACCTCGGCGCGCACCTCCGGCCGGGTGCGTGCCGCGACCCCGTCGGCGGTCAGCGGGCCGTGCCGGCGCAGCACGTCCGCCACCTGCTCGAGCGTGCCGGCCTGGCGGTCGGGCGCCGTGCCCGACAGCTCGGCCTCCGTCCGCTCGACCGCCTCGGGGTCGAGCAGGTCCGCCAGCTGCGACTCGCCGCCCTGCCCCAGCAGCTCCGCCAGCAGCGTCGGGTCGAGCGTGAGCGCCGCCGCACGCCGCTCGGCGAGCGGGGCGTCGCCCTCGTAGAGGAACTGCGCGGTGTAGCCGAACAGCAGCGACTGCGCGAACGGGCTCGGGTGCGGCGTCGTCACCTCGACGACGCGCACGCGCCCGGAGCCGACGTCGCGCATGAGCGTCGCGAGCGCGTCGGTGTCGAAGTCGTCCTGCAGGCACTCCCGTACCGCCTCGAGCAGGATGGGGAAGTCCGGGTAGCGCGACGCGACCCCGAGCAGCTGCGCCGAACGCTGCCGCTGCTGCCACAGCGGCTGCCGGCGGTCGGGGCGGCGCCGCGGCAGGAGCAGCGCGCGCCCGGCGGCCTCGCGGAAGCGCGCCGCGAACATGGCGGACGCGCCGAGCTCGTCCCGCACGGACGCGACGACCTCGTCGGGGTCGAGCAGCAGGTCGTCGAGGCGCACGGCCGGCCCGTCGGGGGCCGCCGGCGCGTCGCCCCACGGGTCGCCGGCGCCGTCCAGCAGGTCGGGCAGGCGCAGCACGATGCCGTCGTCGGCGTGCATGACCGCCGCGTCGACGCCGTACCGCTCGCGCAGGCGGGCACCGAGCACCAGGGCCCAGGGCGCGTGCACGCGCGCGCCGTACGGCGAGTGCAGCACGATCCGCCAGTCGCCGAGCTCGTCGCGGAACCGCTCGACGACCAGCACGGTGTCGCTCGGGACCTGCCCGGTCGCCTCCTGCTGCTCGCGCAGGTACGCGAGCAGGTTGTCCGCCGCCCACGGGTCCAGGCCGGCGCCCTCGACGCGCGCGCGGGCGCCCGCGGGCGGCAGCGCCAGCACGTCACGCACCCAGGCGCCGACGGCCCGGCCCAGCTCGGCGGGACGCCCGGGCGCGTCGCCCTTCCAGAACGGCAGGCGCCCCGGCACGCCGGGCGCCGGGGTGACGAGCACGCGGTCGGGCGTGATGTCCTCGATGCGCCACGTGCTCGACCCGAGCGTGAACGTGTCGCCGACCCGCGACTCGTAGACCATCTCCTCGTCGAGCTCGCCGACGCGCTTGCCGCCGCGCAGCCGGCCGCCCGTGCGCTCGGCGTCCGCGGGCACGTCCGACGCGCCGCCGTCGCCGGCGAGGAACACGCCGAACAGGCCGCGGTCCGGGATCGTGCCCCCGCTCGTGACCGCGAGGCGCAGCGCGCCCGGCCGGCCGCTGAGCACGTCCTGCACCCGGTCCCAGACGACGCGCGGGCGCAGCTCGGCGAACTCCTCCGAGGGGTACCGGCCGGCCAGCATGTCGAGGACGGCCCGCAGCGTCGCCTCGCCGAGCGTCGCGAACGGCGCCGCGCGGCGCACGACCCGGGCCAGGTCGTCGACCGTCCAGTCCTCGACCGCGACCATCGCGACGACCTGCTGCGCGAGGACGTCGAGCGGGTTGGTCGGCACGTGCAGCGCCTCGAGCTCGCCCGACCGCATCCGCAGCGCCGTCACGGCCGCCGGCACCAGCTCGCCCCGGTACGTGGGGAACACCACGCCGTGCGACACCGCGCCGACCTGGTGGCCGGCGCGCCCGATGCGCTGCAGCCCGCTCGCCACGGACGGCGGCGAGCCGACCTGGACCACGAGGTCGAGGGCGCCCATGTCGATGCCGAGCTCGAGCGAGCTCGTCGCGACGACCGCCGGCAACCGTCCGGCCTTCAGCTCCGACTCCGTGCGCGTGCGCTCCGCCCGGCTCATCGACCCGTGGTGCGCGCGGGCGACGATCGCGGAGGCGTCGCGCGTGTCGACGCCCACCGCCGTGCCGCTCTGCGCCGGCGCGGCCGCCGGCTGCAGCGATCCCGGGTCCGGCAGCTCGACGCCCTGGCGCTCGGTCCAGACCTCGTTGATGCGTGCGGTGAGCCGCTCGGCGCCGCGGCGCGAGTTGGTGAAGACGAGGGTCGAGCGGTGCGCGGCGACGAGGTCGACGACGCGTTCCTCGACGTGCGGCCAGATGGAGGCGCGCGGCGTGCCGTCGGCCCGCCCGCTGAGGTCGCCCTCGCCGAACCCGCCGTCGTCCGTCGGGCCGGACGCGCCGGGCGCCGGGCCGCTGCCGCGCGCGGCCGACGCGAGGTCGCCGAGGTCGGGCACCGGCACGACGACGTCGACCTCGATGACCTTCTGGGACGGCGGCTGCACGACCGTGACGCGGCGGCCGCCGTCGGCGGGCGTCCGCGCGCCGCCGAGGAACGACGCGACCGCGTCGACGGGGCGCACGGTGGCCGACAGCCCGACGCGCTGCGCCGGCCCGGGCCCGCCCTCGCGCTCGAGCAGCGCGTCGAGGCGCTCCAGGGACAGGGCGAGGTGCGCGCCGCGCTTGGTGCCCGCGACGGCGTGGATCTCGTCGAGCACGACCGTCCGCACGCCGGCGAGGCCCGCGCGCGCCGCCGACGTCAGCACCAGGTACAGCGACTCGGGCGTCGTGATGAGGATGTCGGGCGGCGTCGTGGCGAAGGCGCGGCGCTCGGACGGCGGCGTGTCGCCGGTGCGGATGCCGACGGTGACGTCCGGCAGGTCGCGGCCGCGGCGGGTCGCCGCCTGCCGGATGCCGACGAGCGGTGAGCGCAGGTTGCGCTCGACGTCGGTGGCGAGGGCCTTGAGCGGCGAGACGTACAGCACCCGGCAGCGCTGCACCGGGTCCTCGGGCGGGTCGCCCGTCAGCAGGCCGTCGAGCGCCCAGAGGAACGCCGCCAGCGTCTTGCCGGAGCCCGTGGGTGCGACGACGAGCGCGTGGTCGCCGCCCGCGACGGCCTCCCACGCGCCCGCCTGCGCCGCGGTCGGTGCCGCGAACGCGCCGGTGAACCAGTCGCGCGTGGGGGCGGAGAAGCGGTCGAGCACCACCGGGCCATTGTGGTGGCAGGGTCTGACAACCGCGCGGGGCGCTGTGCGGTGCGGCCGACGGCCGCGCCGTCCGGTGCCGCCACCGCCCGCGGGCGGTGGCAGGCTGGTGGGGTGAGGTACCGCGAGCTGACCGACCTGGTCGACGACGTCCTGGGGCCCGTGCAGGGACGCCTGATGATGGACGAGCTCGTCCTCGACGCGCTCGGCAACCGCACCGGAGCGCGGGCGCTCGCCGACGGCGTCGAGCCGCGGGCGGTGTGGCACGCGCTGTGCGACGCGCTCGACGTGCCCGAGTCGCGCCGGTGGGGGGGCGACCCCCACCGGCAGGCCCCGCCGCGCCGGCGCTGACGCCCGGGCGCGCGCAGCCGGCCGCCACGACGCGCCGCGTGTCGCGGCGTCCGATCGAACACCTGTTCGGCTATGGTGGTCGCAGGTGACGACGACCGAGCCGTCCCCAGCCCCGCGCGGCACCACCGCCGTCCACGGGTCACGGGGCGTCCGGCCGGGATGTCGGTGGTC
>JAPSIR010000062.1 GCA_031178625.1 Cellulomonas sp. | reverse complement strand
GCAAGGCGAAGGAGCAGGTCACCCACTCCCTCGTCTACGCCTACCGCGACCGCAAGGCGCGCAAGGGCGACTTCCGCAAGCTGTGGATCCAGCGCATCAACGCGGCGTCGCGCGAGAACGGCCTGACCTACAACCGCCTCATCCAGGGCCTCAAGGCCGCGGGTGTCGAGGTGGACCGTCGTGTCCTGGCCGACCTGGCCGTCAACGACGCCGCCGCCTTCGCCGCTCTGGTGCAGGTCGCCAAGGACGCCCTCCCCGAGGACGTCAACGCGCCGGCTGCCGCCTGAGGCGTCGCATCCCTCGTACCGCCCCCGTCGCCCTCGTGGTGACGGGGGCGGTGTCGTCCCCGGCCGGTGCCGCCGCACGGTGCAGCCGGGACGGCGCGGGTGGGGCGGCGGCGGCGCGCGTCCCCGCCGGCCGCAGGGAGGCACCACAATGGTCGCGATGTCGGACGAGACCATGACCAACCCCCGCGCGGAGCGCGTCAAGCAGGTCCGCGCGCTCGCGCAGCGCTCGGTGCGGCGCCGGGCCGGCGCGTTCCTCGTCGAGGGTCCGCAGTCGGTGCGCGAGGCCGTCGCCGAGGTGCCCGGACGGGTCCGCGAGCTGTACGTCGGGCCCGACGCCGGCGCCCGGTACGCCGACGTCGTTGCCGCAGCGCGCGACGCCGGCGTCCGCGTGCGCGTCGGCACCGCCGAGGTCCTCGACGCCATGAGCCCGGACGCGCAGCAGCTCGTCGCGGTCGTCGAGGGGGACGTCCCGACGCGCGCGGACGTCCTCGCGCGCCGGCCGCGGCTCGTCGCCGTGCTCGCGCAGGTGCGCGACCCGGGGAACGCCGGCACGGTCGTCCGCGCGGCCGACGCCGCCGGTGCCGACGGCGTCGTGCTGTCGGGCGCCAGCGTCGACCTGCACAACCCCAAGGTCGTCCGCTCCACCGCGGGCTCCCTCTTCCACCTGCCCGTCGCGACCGGGGGCGAGCTCGGGGCCGTGGTCGCCGACCTGCGCGCGGCCGGGCTCGCCGTCCTGGCCGCGGACGGCCGCGGCGAGCACGACCTCGACGACCTGCTCGACGTCGCCGGTCGAGCACCCGCCGGCGTGCCGGACCTCGCGGCGCCGACGGCGTGGGTGTTCGGGAACGAGGCGTGGGGGATGAGCGACGCGGACCGGGCGCTCGCCGACGGGGTCGTCCGCGTCCCGATCCGGGGCCGCGCCGAGTCGCTCAACCTCGCGACGGCCGCGGCCGTGTGCCTCTTCGCGTCGGCGCGCGCGCAGCGCTGACGTCCGGTCACGGGCCCGGGCGGAGCCGTCCGGGACGGACCTGGCAGGCTGACGGCATGCGTCTGTTCGCCGCGGTGTGGCCACCGGCCGACGTCCTCGACCACCTCGACCTCGCGCTGGCCGCGGTCCGTCCGCGCGGCCACGCCGGCGAGGAGCCCGTCCGCTGGACGGCGCGCGACGCGTGGCACCTCACCGTGGCGTTCTACGGCGCCCTGCCCGACGCCGTCGTCGACGACCTGGCGGCCGACCTCGCCGCGGTCGCGGACGCCACGGCGCCCTTCGATCTCGCGCTGCGCGGGGCCGGGGTCTTCGCGCACCGCACGTTGTGGGTGGGGGTGTCCGGCGACGTGGCGGCGATGGCGCGGCTCTCGGCCCGTGCCCGCGACGTGGGCGAGGCCCTCGGGGCGTACCCGGACGTGCGTGAGCGGCACCGCCCGCACCTGACGGTCGGCCGGGCACGGCCGGGCGCGCGCCCGCCCCGGCGGCGCGGGTCGCCCCGGGGCGCACGCGGCCCGGGGGAGCGCGCGGCGGCGGCGCAGGCGGACCCGGTCGACGTCCTCGCGCAGGCGCTCGCCGTCTACGACGGGCCGTCGTGGTCGGTCCAGGAGGTCACGCTGGTCGAGTCGCGACCGGGTGAGGGGCGCGGCGGCGGCCCGCTCTACCGCGTGCTCCGGACCTGCCCGCTCGCCGGGCCGGGATGAGCGGGGGCCGGCGCGCCGCGATGCACGTGAGGCCTGTCCGGCGCGCGCGAGCGGGCCCGGACCCGACAGAGTGGGCCCGTGAGCGAGCCCCTGGACGTCCTGGTCATCGGTGCCGGCCCCGCCGGAACCTCCGCCGCGCTGCGTGCCGCCGAGCTCGGGGCGCGCGTCGCGGTCGTCGATGCCGAGCGCACGGGCGGCACCTGCGTGAACACGGGCTGCGTGCCCACCCGCGTCCTCGCGAAGACGGCACGTCTCATGCGGGAGGTGCGCTCGGCGGACGCCTACGGCATCACCGTCACCGAGCAGGCCATCGACTGGCGCACGACCGTGGAGCGCGTGCGGGCGACGGTCGACCGAGTGCGCGCCGCGAAGGCGGACCCCGGCAGGCTCGAGGCCGCGGGCGTCGAGCTGCTGCTCGAGGGCCGGGCGCGTCTCGTCGGCCCGCACGAGGTGGAGCTCGAGGGATCAGGGCGCCGCCTCACCGCGTCCTCGATCATCCTGTGCGTCGGCGGGCACTCCCGGCGCCTGCCCGTCCCGGGCGCGGAGCTGGCGGTCGTCGCGGAGGACGTGCTCGACCTGCCGGCGCTCCCGCGGCGCATCGCGATCATCGGGGCGGGGAACACGGGCGCGCAGCTGGTGACGATCTTCAACGCCTTCGGCAGCGAGGTCACGCTGCTCGAGGTCGCCCCGCGCATCCTCGCCGGCGCCGACGCGGCCGTGTCCGCCGACGTCGAGCGTGCGTTCCGCGAGCAGGGCGTGCGCGTGCTCACCGGCGTGGAGGAGGTGACCTCCCTCGAGCCCGCGGACGACGGGATCGTCCTGACGTGGCAGGGCGACGGCGCGCAGGAGCGTGCGACGTTCGACACCGTGCTCATGGCCACCGGCTGGCCCGCGGCGATCGAGGACCTCGGCCTGGAGGCCGCGGGCGTGCGGGCCGAGCGCGGGCGGATCCCCGTGGACGAGTACCTGCGCTCCAACGTGCCCCACGTCCTCGTGGCGGGGGACGCCAACGGGCAGGCGATGCTCGTGCAGGCCGCCCACTTCGAGGCGGAGGCGGCGGCGCGCAACGCGGTGCTGGGCGCCACTCGCCGCACGCCGCACCACCTGCTGCCGTCCGGCGGGTTCACCGACCCGGACTACGCCGGCGTCGGCCTGACGGAGGACCAGGCGCGCGAGCGCGACCGCGACTGCCTGGTCGCGCACGTCCCGTTCGACACGATGGAGCGCCCGATCATCGACGACCGTCCCCGCGGCTTCCTCAAGCTGATCGCCGACCGCCGTCGCGAGCTGCTGCTCGGCGCCCACGCGGTCGGCGAGAACGCCGTGGAGGTCATCCAGGCGGTGACGACCGCGATGGCGGCCGGCGTCGACGTCGCGACGCTCGCGAAGGTCGAGTTCGCCTACCCGACCTACAGCGCCGTGATCGGCACGGCGGCACGCGCGCTCCTCGCGCAGCCCTCCGCGGCCCGCTGACACCGGCGTGCGGACCGGCGGGCCGGACGCGCCCGTGTGCCGGGCGGGGTGCGCACTAGACTTCCCGACCGGTCGACCCGCGCCCCCTCGGGCGGCGCGGCCCGACCGCCGGCCACGCACCGCACGCGCGGGTGGTGGCCGCCCGGAACCGTCCTGGAAGGTCCTGATGACCGACGACACACCCCTGTCCCCGCTCGACGCCGAGGGCGTCGCCGCCGCGGTGGAGGCCGCGCTGGCCGACGTCGCCGCCGCCGGCGACCTCGACGCGCTGAAGACGGCGCGGCTGGCCCACACCGGCGAGCAGAGCGCGCTCGCCCGCGCCAACCGTGCCATCGGCGGCCTGCCGGGTGCCGACAAGGCGACCGCCGGCAAGCTGCTCGGCCAGGCCCGCGGCCGCGTCAACGCCGCGGTCACCGCTCGCACGGCCGAGCTCGAGGCGGAGCGCGACGCCCGCGTCCTCGTCGAGGAGGCGGTGGACGTCACGCTGCCCGCCGACCGTCGCCCCGCGGGCGCCCGTCACCCGCTGACGACGCTGTCCGAGCGCATCGCCGACGTCTTCGTGGCGATGGGCTGGGAGATCGCCGAGGGTCCGGAGCTCGAGGCGGAGTGGTTCAACTTCGACGCGCTGAACTTCGGCGTCGACCACCCGGCGCGGCAGATGCAGGACACCTTCTTCGTGGCGCCGCAGGACCCGGACGTGCCTGCGGACGCGTCGGGCCTCGTGCTGCGCACGCACACGTCGCCCGTCCAGGCGCGCACCCTCCTCGAGCGGGGCGTGCCGGTCTACATCGCGTGCCCCGGCAAGGTCTTCCGCACGGACGCGCTGGACGCGACGCACACGCCGGTGTTCCACCAGGTCGAGGGTCTCGCGATCGACGAGGGCCTGACCATGGCGCATCTCAAGGGCACGCTCGACCACTTCGCGCGGGCGATGTTCGGCCCGGAGGCGCGCACGCGCCTGCGGCCGTCGTTCTTCCCGTTCACGGAGCCGAGCGCGGAGATGGACCTGTGGTTCCCGCAGAAGAAGGGCGGGCCGGGCTGGATCGAGTGGGGAGGGTGCGGGATGGTGAACCCGAACGTGCTGCGCGCGTGCGGCGTGGACCCGGAGCGGTACTCCGGCTTCGCGTTCGGCATGGGCATCGAGCGCACGCTGATGCTGCGTCACGGCATCGCCGACATGCGCGACATGGTCGAGGGCGACGTCCGCTTCTCCACGCAGTTCCGGGCGGTGGTCTGAGGTGCCGCGCATCCCGCTGGGCTGGCTGGGCGAGCACGTCGCCCTGCCCGCCGGTCTCGCCGCCGAGCAGCTCGCCGCCGACCTCGTGCGCGTCGGGCTCGAGGAGGAGGCGGTCCACACGTCGGGCGTCACGGGGCCCGTCGTCGTCGGGCGGGTCGTCGACCTGACGCCAGAGCCGCAGAAGAACGGCAAGACGATCAACTGGTGCCGCGTCGACGTCGGCGCGCACAACGAGCTCGACGGCGACGGCCGGCCGACGGTCCCGCGCGGCATCGTGTGCGGCGCGCACAACTTCGGCGCCGGCGACCGCGTCGTCGTCGCGCTGCCCGGCGCCGTGCTGCCCGGGCCGTTCCCGATCTCCGCGCGCAAGACGTACGGGCACGTGTCCGACGGCATGATCTGCTCGGCGCGCGAGCTCGGGCTCGGCGACGACCACGAGGGCATCATCGTGCTCGAGCGCCTCGGCTACGGCGCGGACGTCACGGCACCCGGCACGGACGCGCTCGACCTGCTCGGCCTCGGCGAGGAGGTCCTCGAGATCAACGTGACGCCCGACCGGGGCTACTGCTTCTCGATGCGGGGCGTCGCGCGCGAGTACGGCCACGCCACCGGCGCGGTCTTCACCGACCCCGGTCTGCCGGCGGGCGACGAAGGCGCGGCACGCCCGGCGGGCTTCGCGGTCGAGGTCGACGACGAGCGGCCCGTGCAGGGCGTCCCCGGGGCCGACCGGTTCGTCGCGCAGGTCGTGCGGGGCGTCGCCGCGCACGGCCCGGCGCCGGCGTGGATGCAGCAGCGCCTCACGCGTGCCGGGATGCGGCCGATCAGCCTCGCGGTGGACGTCACGAACTACGTGATGCTCGACCTGGGCCAGCCCATGCACGCGTACGACCTCGCGACGCTCACGGCGCCCGTCGTCGTGCGGCGGGCGCGGGCGGGCGAGCGGCTCACGACGCTCGACGACGTGGACCGTGCGCTGGACCCCGAGGACCTGCTCGTCACCGACTCCACCGGCGGGCGGGGTGCGCGTGTGCTCGGCATCGCGGGCGTCATGGGCGGCGCCGAGACGGAGGTCGGCCCGGCGACGACGGACCTGCTGCTCGAGGCCGCGCACTTCGACCCGGTGTCCGTCGCGCGCTCGTCGCGGCGGCACCGGCTCTCGTCCGAGGCGTCCAAGCGGTTCGAGCGGGGCGTCGACCCGCAGCTGCCGCGGGTCGCCGCGGCCCGCGCGGCGGCGCTGCTCGTGCAGTACGGCGGCGGGACGGTCGAGGACGCGCTGACGGACGTCGACACGACCGCGCCGCCGGCGCCCGTCACGTTCGACCCGACCCACCCGGCGCGCCTCGTGGGCGTGCCGTACACCGCCGACGAGGTGCGCGCGACCCTCGAGGCGGTCGGCTGCACGGTCGAGGTGCCCGTCGAGGACCTGTCCGGCGATGACGGGGCCCGGGTCACGTGGACGGTGCACGTGCCCACCTGGCGGCCGGACCTGCGGTCCGGCGTCGACCTGGTCGAGGAGGTCGCGCGCCTGCGGGGCTACGACGCGATCCCGTCGGTCGTCCCGCCGGCCCCGACCGGTCGCGGCCTGACCCGCGACCAGCGGCTGCGGCGTGCCGTGGCGGACGCGCTGGCGGCCGCGGGCCTGGTCGAGGTCCTCAGCTACCCGTTCGTCGGGGCGGCGCAGGTGGACGCGCTCGGCCTGCCGGAGGAGGACGAGCGGCGCCGTGCCGTGCGGCTCGTCAACCCGCTCGCGGACTCCGAGCCGCTCATGCGCACGGACCTCCTGGTGACGCTCCTCGACACGGCGCGCCGCAACGTGAGCCGCGGCACGACCGACCTCGCGGTGTTCGAGGCGGGTCTCGTGACGCTGCCCGCCGCGGGGCCCGGCGTCGCGCCGCGGCTGCCGGGCGGCGTGCGTCCCTCGGACGCGGACCTCGCCGCCCTCGAGGCGGCCGTGCCCGCGCAGCCGCTGCACGTCGCGGGCGTCCTCGCCGGGCAGGTCGAGCGGGCCGGCTGGTGGGGCGCGGGCCGTCGCGCGGACCACACCGACGCGCTCGCGCTCGCGCGGCGCGTCGGCGAGGTGGTCGGCGTGGAGCTCGTCGCGACCGCGGACGCCGACCGGGCGCCGTTCCACCCCGGGCGGTGCGCGCGCCTCGCGACGGCGGACGGTGCGCCCGTGGGCCACGCCGGCGAGCTGCACCCGCAGGTCCTCGCGGCGCTGGGCCTGCCTGCGCGGGCCGTCGCGTTCGAGCTCGACCTCGACGCGCTGCTGGCGGCGTCCCCGGCGGACCCCGTCGAGGCGGTGCCCGTGTCGACGTTCCCGGTCGCGAAGGAGGACGTCGCGCTCGTGGTCGACGCCGACGTGCCGGCGGCGGACGTGCTCGCCGCCGTGCGGGCCGGGGCTGCGCAGGGCCCGGCGGGCGACGTGCTGGAGGACGTGCGGCTGTTCGACGTGTACACGGGGGACCAGCTCGGCGAGGGACGCAAGTCGCTCGCGTTCGCGCTGCGTCTGCGGGCGGCGGACCGCACGTTGACGGCGGACGAGACGGCGGCGGTGCGTGCGGCGGTCGTCGCGGAGGCGCACGCCCGCGTGGGGGCGCAGCTGCGGGCCTGACGAGCGGGACGCACGGCGTGACGGCGGCGGCCGGGGACGATCCCCGGCCGCCGCCGTCGTCGTACCCGGTGCATGCGCGGTCGACGTCGCGACCCGACGAAGCCGACCCATGGGACGAGTTCACCGAATGGTTACTGTCGGGTAGTTGCGGCGGACCGGACGAACCACGCAGGGTGGTCCCGGCCGCCACGAGCGGCCGTTTCGCTGCGCAGCGTCGCGCAGCACCTCACCGGCCGCGGCGTCGCCGCCGCACCGCACGACGACCGCACGACCCCGCACGACGCAGCACCGCGCGACCGCGCCCCGACGAAGGAGACCCGCGTGCAGGCACGAGGACGGACGACCACCGGGGCGCTGACCGCGCTCGGGCTGATGCTCACCGGTGGCGTCGTCACGGCAGGGGCGGCCCAGGCCGCCGTCTCACCGGACGCCCCGGTGGTCATCTCCGAGGTCTACGGGGGCGGCGGCAACAACGGCGCCACCCTGAAGCAGGACTTCGTCGAGCTCTACAACCCGGGCGACGCGCCCGTCGACGTGTCCGGCTGGGCGGTGCAGTACGCGTCGGCGGGCGGCTCGACGTGGCAGGTCACGCGGCTGACGGGCGCGAGCGTCCCGGCGGGCGGGCACCTGCTGGTCGGGCAGGCGCGCGGCACCGGCGGCAGCGTCGACATCACCCCCGACGTGACGGGCACGACCGCGATGAGCGGGTCGACGGGCAAGGTCGCGCTGACGTCCACCCCGCAGGCGCTGTCCTGCGGCACGGGCTGCGCCGACGTGCCGGCCGTCGTCGACCTGGTCGGCTACGGCGCGGCCTCGTCCTTCGCGGGCTCCGGCCCCGCGCCCGGTACGTCCAACGCGACGTCCGTGTCGCGGGACGCGGCCGGAACGAACACGGCGGACAACGCGGCGGACTTCACGGTCGGCGCCCCGACGCCGACGGCCGCGGGGCAGCAGCCCACCCCCGAGCCGACGCCGCAGCCCACGCCGAGCGACCCCGCCGGCCCGGCCGAGCGCACGATCGCGGAGATCCAGGGCACGGGCGCGTCGTCCCCGCTCGTCGGGGCGCGCGTGACCACGACGGGCGTCGTCACGGCGGCGTACCCGACGGGTGGCTACCGCGGCTACGTGCTGCAGACCCCGGGCACGGGCGGCGGCGCCCCCGCCGGTCGCACGGCCTCGGACGCGATCTTCGTGTACTCCGCGGCCACGGTCGCGGGCGTGGAGGTCGGTCAGCACCTGCAGGTCACGGGCGAGGTGGCCGAGTTCAACGGGCTCACGCAGCTCGCGGTCGCCGCGGCCGCGGACGTCGCGGTCCTCGACCCTGCTCCCGCCCCGGCGCCGGTCGAGGGCGTCTGGCCCGCCGACGACGCGACGCGCGAGGCGCTCGAGTCGATGCTCTTCCTGCCCACGGGTGACATGACGGTGTCCAACACCTACTCCACCAACCAGTACGGCGAGGTCGGCCTGGCGACGGGCACCACGCCGCTGCTCCAGCCGACCGAGGTCGCGCGCCCGGGGACCCCCGAGGCGGCCGCCGTGGCGGCGGACAACGCCGCGCGCGGCGTCACGCTGGACGACGGCGCCTCCACCAACTTCCTCGGCACGGGGAACGGAGCCCTCACGCCGCCGTACGTGTCGGACGAGAACCCGGTGCGGGTCGGTGCGGCCGTCCAGTTCGTCGAGCCCGTGCTCGTCGACTACCGCAACAACGCCTGGAAGCTGAACCCGACGCGCCAGGTCGAGGCGGGCGACGAGGGCCCGGTGACGTTCGAGGACACGCGCACCGACGCGCCGGCGCCGGTGGGCGGCGACGTCTCGGTCGCCTCCTTCAACGTGCTCAACTACTTCACGACGCTGGGCAGCGAGCGCGCGTCGTGCGTGCCCTACCGCGACCCGTCCGGTGAGCCCGTCACGGTGCGCGAGGGCTGCGACCAGCGCGGTGCGTGGGACGCGGCCGACCTGGCGCGTCAGCAGGAGAAGCTGGTCGCGGCGATCAACGCCCTCGACGCCGACGTCGTCGGGCTCATGGAGATCGAGAACTCGGCGCGCGTCGACGGCGTGGCGGACGAGGCGCTCGGCACGCTCGTCGAGGCGCTCAACGCCGCGGCGGGCGAGGAGCGGTGGGCGTTCGTGCCGTCGTCCGACGAGCTGCCGGACCCGTCCGGCCAGGACGTCATCACGAACGCGCTGATCTACCAGCGTGGCGCGGTCGAGCCGACGGGCGCGTCGCGCGCGCTCGGTGACCAGGGCGACGCCGGCGAGGCGTTCCAGAACGCGCGCGAGCCGATCGCGCAGGCGTTCACGCCCGTGGGCGGCGGCGAGGCGGTCCTCGTCGTGGTGAACCACTTCAAGTCGAAGGGCTCGGCCGGTCCGTGGCCGGGTGACGCGGACGCGGGCGACGGCCAGGGCGCGTCGAACGAGTCGCGGGTGCGGCAGGCCACGGCCCTGCGCGACTGGGTGCCGACGGTGCAGGGCGACGTCGAGGCGGTGGCGCTGGTCGGGGACTTCAACGCGTACACGCAGGAGGACCCGCTGCAGGTGCTGTACGACGCCGGCTACGTCGACGCCGTCAGCACGCTCGCCCCGGGGCAGTGGAGCTACTCGTTCCAGGGCCTGTCCGGCTCGCTCGACCACGTGCTGCTCAACGAGGCGGCCGCCGGCCGCGCGACGGGCGCCGACGTCTGGGAGATCAACGCCGGCGAGTCCATCGCCCTCGAGTACAGCCGCTACGGCTACCACGGCACGACCTACCACGACCCGGGCCCGTACCGGTCCTCGGACCACGACCCCGTGAAGGTCGGCCTCACGGCGGGCACCGACAACACCGGCCCGGTCGACCTGACGTTCCTCAACGTCAACGACTTCCACGGCCGCATCGACGCCAACACCGTCAAGGTCGCGGGGACGGTCGAGCAGCAGCGCGCGGCGGCGGAGGCGGCCGGCGGCGCCGCGGCGTTCCTCTCCGCGGGCGACAACATCGGCGCCTCCCTGTTCGCGTCGTCCGTCCAGCGGGACCAGCCGACGATCGACGTGCTGAACGCGCTCGACCTCGCCGCGTCGGCCGTGGGCAACCACGAGTTCGACGGCGGGTACGACGACCTGGTCGACCGCGTGATCGCGGGCGGAGAGAACGCCGAGTTCCCGTACCTGGGCGCGAACGTCTACCGTGCGGGCACGACCACGCCGGCGCTCGACGAGTACGCGCTGCTCGACATGGCCGGCGTCACGGTCGGCGTCATCGGCGCCGTCACGCAGGAGACGCCGACGCTGGTGAGCCCGGGCGGCGTGGCGTCGCTCGAGTTCGGCGACCCCGTCGAGGCGGTCAACCGCGTCGCGGCGCAGCTGACCGACGGCGACGAGTCCAACGGCGAGGCGGACGTGATCGTGGTCGAGTACCACGAGGGCGCCGGTGCCGGCACGCCCGACGGCGCGACGCTCGAGGAGGAGGTCGCCGCGGGCGGCGCCTTCGCCGACATCGTCACGCAGACGTCCGCCGCGGTGGACGTCATCTTCACCGGCCACACGCACAAGCAGTACGCGTGGCAGGCGCCCGTGCCGGGCGAGGACGCGACGCGGCCGGTGCTGCAGACCGGCTCGTACGGCGAGTTCCTCGGCAAGGTCGTCCTCACGTACGACCGTGGGTCGGGCGAGGTCACGGCGTCCACGGCCGAGAACGTCGCGCGCACGACCACGACGGACGCCGAGCTCGTCGCGGCGTTCCCGCGCGTGGCCGAGGTGCAGGGGATCGTCACCGCGGCGCTCGCGTACGCGGCCGAGGTCGGGAACCAGCCGGTCGGCTCGGTGACGGCGGACATCACGACGGCGTTCGCCGGCGGCTCGTACGTCGACGGTCGCTACGTCGGCCCCGGCCCGCTGCCGACCACCGGCCGCGACGACCGCAGCCGCGAGTCGACGCTCGGCAACCTCGTCGCCGACGCGCTGCTGGACACGCTCGACGCTCCTGAGCGGGGCGGCGCGCAGATCGGCGTCGTGAACCCGGGCGGCCTGCGCAACGAGCTCTTCTTCGCCCCCGACGGCACCCTCACCTACGCCGAGGCCAACGCGGTCCTGCCGTTCGTCAACAACCTCTGGACCACCACCCTCACGGGTGCCCAGGTGGAGACGATGCTCGAGCAGCAGTGGCAGACGGACGAGGACGGCAACGTCCCGAGCCGGCCGTACCTGCAGCTCGGCCTGTCCGACAACGTGTCGTACACCTACGACGCGTCGCGCCCGCAGGGCGACCGGATCACGTCCGTGACGGTCGACGGCGCGCCGCTCGACCCGGAGGCCGGGTACCGGATCGGCACGTTCTCGTTCCTCGCGCAGGGCGGCGACAACTTCCGCGTGTTCGAGGAGGGCCAGGACACGGCCGACTCGGGTCTCGTCGACCGGGACGCGTGGATCGCGTACCTGCAGGCGAACCCCGGCCTCACGCCGGACTTCCGCGAGCGGGCCGTCGGCGTGCCGGCGCTCGCGCCGGTCGAGGCGGGCGCCGAGCTGACCTTCCCGGTCACCGGCCTCAACCTGACCAGCCTCGGCGCACCCGACAACACGTCGCTCGAGGTGCGCCTCGACGACGTCGCCGTGGGGACCGCCACGCTGACGCGGGGCGAGGGTCCGGACGCCTCGGGCACGGTCACGCTCACCGTGCCGGCCGGCACCGAGCCGGGCACGCGGACGCTCACCCTCGTCGCGCAGCCCAGCGGCACGACGGTGACGGTCCCGCTGGTCGTCGAGGCCGGCCTGCCCTCGTCCACGACGACGCTCACGGCCCGGCCCGACAGCCAGGTGCACGGCGACCTCGCGCCGCGCGTGCGCCTGACGGCGCGCGTGACGGCCGACGTCGCGGTCACCGGGGACGTCACGTTCGTCGCGGGGGAGACGGTGCTCGGCACGGCGTCCCTGCGCGGCGGGCAGGCACGGCTGACCCTGCCGGCGGGGACGCCGGCCGGCACGTACGAGGTCGTCGCCCGGTACGCGGGCACGGACACGGTCGGCGGCTCCGAGTCGGCGCCCGTGACGGTGACGGTCGAGAAGGTCGGCAGCAGCACGACGCTGAACGTCCTCTCCTCCCCGTTCGGGTTCCTGCCGTCGCCGTGGGTGGCCACGGTCCGCCTGGACACGCTGCGGCTGCCCTCGGGCACGGTCGAGCTGCGCGAGGGCGACCGGGTCGTCGCGCGGGCCGACGTGGTCCTCGGCATCGCGGTCGGCACGCTGCCGCGCGACCTCGGCCGCGGGACGCACCGCCTCACCGCGCTGTTCGTGCCCGACGACGCCGCGAACGTCGAGGGCAGCACGAGCCGGACGGTGACCGTGCGTCGCTGAGCCGTACCGCACGACGAGGGGCACGACGACGGGGGTGGGCCGCACGGCCCGCCCCCGTCGTCGTGCCCGCGCCCGGGAGCGTCGTCGGTGCAGGCGCCCACGGTCCGCCGGCTGGTCCGGTACGTCCGCCTGCGCCCCGGGCTGCGCTACGGTGGCCGACGACACGGGGTGCCCTGCACCAGGCAGGGCTGAGATCACACCCGTCGAACCTGATCTCGTTAGCACGAGCGAAGGGATGTCGCGATGACGACGCCTGCCGTCCCCTGCCCGCCCGAGGACCTCGCCGCCCGAGCGGCGGTCGCCCTCGACGACCTGCGGACCCGGACCCCGCTCGTCCAGTGCCTGACCAACGAGGTGACGACGAACCTCGTGGCGAACGCCCTGCTCGCGATCGGCGCCTCGCCGGCCATGGCATCGGCCCCCGGCGAGGCCGAGGAGCTGGCGGGGGTGGCGGGCGCCGTGCTCGTCAACCTCGGCACGCTCGGACCGGACCAGCGGGCGGCGGTCGCCCCGACGGTCGCCGTGGCGGCCGGCGCCGGGACGCCGTGGGTGCTCGACCCCGTGGCCGTCGGCGTGCTGTCCGTGCGCTCCCGCCTGGCGGCCCGCCTGGTGGCGGAGCGACCGGCGGTCGTGCGCGGCAACGCGAGCGAGGTGCGCGCGCTCGCGGGCCTGACCACCGCCGGGCGCGGCGTGGACGCGGGGGACGACGTGGACGCCGCCGCGGACGCGGCCGACGCGCTCGCCCGGCGCACGGGCGGCGCCGTCGCCGTCAGCGGGCCGGTGGACCTCGTGACCGACGGACGCACCCGCGTGCGGCTCGCGGTCGGCGACCGCCTCCTCACGGCGATCACGGGCGCCGGGTGCGCGCTCGGCGGGCTCGTGGCGGCGTTCGCCGCCGTGACGGACCCGCTCACGGCCGGTGTCGGCGCCAGCACCGCCCTCGGGACGGCGGCCGAGCGTGCGGCGCAGGTGGCGCGCGGGCCCGGCTCGTTCGTGCCGGCGCTGCTCGACGAGCTGCACGCCCTGACGAGCGACGCGCTGGCCGACCGCCTCGCGGTCGCGGCGCGCGTGGCGGTGCCCGCATGAGCCGGCTGCCCGGCGGGGTGTACCTCGTGCTCGACACCGACGTGTGCGCCGCGGCGGGGCACCGGACCGCCGAGGTGGCCGCTGCCGCCGTGCGCGCCGGGGTCCGCACCGTGCAGCTGCGCGCCAAGCGTGCCGGCGTGCGCGACCAGGTGGCGCTCGCGGTGGCCGTCGCGGACGCGCTGCGGGACGCGCCGCCCGCGGTGCTGCTCGTGGACGACCGCGCCGACGTGGCGCTCGCGGCCCGGTCGCGCGGTGCGCGCGTCGACGGCGTGCACGTCGGGCAGCACGACCTGGAGGTGTCCGACGCGCGCGCGCTGCTGGGACCCGACGCGGTGATCGGCGTGTCGGTCGGCCGGCCCGACCTGCTGTCCGCCGCCGCGGGGGCGGACTACGTCGGCAGCGGACCGGTGCGCCTGACGCCCACCAAGCCCGAGGCCGGGCCGGCGCTCGGCCCGGACGGCGTGCGTGCGGTCGCCGACGCGACGGCGCTGCCCGTCGTGGCGATCGGCGGGATCACGACGGCGGACACGGCGGCGCTGCGTGCGGCCGGCGCGCACGCCGTCGCCGTGGTGAGCGCCGTGTGCGCGGCGGCCGACCCCGGCCGCGCCGCGGCGGCGCTCGTCGACGCCTGGGCCCGCGCCGCGGTGCCGGCGGTGGCCCGGTGAGCGCGCACCGCGTCCGTGTGCTGTCCGTCGCGGGTACCGACCCCACGGGCGGCGCCGGCATCCACGCGGACCTCAAGTCGTTCGGGGCGCACGGGGCGTACGGGATGGCCGTCGTGACGGCGCTCGTCGCGCAGAACACGCACGGCGTGCGGGCGGTCCACGTGCCCGACGTCGGGTTCCTGCGCGCGCAGCTCGACGCGGTGAGCGACGACGTCACGGTCGACGCCGTGAAGATCGGCATGCTCGGCACGCAGGCCGTCGCGGACGAGGTGGCCGCATGGCTCGTGCGCACGCGCCCGCCGGTCGTGGTGCTCGACCCCGTGATGGTGGCGACGAGCGGCGACCGCCTGCTCGACGAGGACGCCGAGGACGCCGTGCGTCGGCTCGTGGCGCACGCCGACCTCGTCACGCCGAACCTCCCCGAGCTCGGTGTGCTGCTCGGCGAGCCGGCCGCGCGCACGTGGCGCGACGCCGTCGACCAGGCGCGCCGCCTCGCGCGGGCGTCGGACGTCACCGTGCTGCTCAAGGGCGGGCACCTCGACGGCGACGCGAGCCCCGACGCGGTCGTCGACGCGACGACCGTCGTCGAGCTGGACGCCGTGCGGGTCGTGACGACCTCCACGCACGGCACCGGCTGCTCGCTGTCGGCGGCGGTCGCCGCCCTGCGCCCGCGTCGACCCGACTGGGTGTCGGCGGTCCGCGAGGCGAAGGCGTGGCTCACCGGGGCCATCGCGGCGGGGGAGGCGCTCGCCGTCGGCTCCGGCCGCGGGCCGGTGGACCACCTGCACCACGCGCCGACCCTCGGTGCGCGCCCCTTCGGCGACGAGGCGTGGGACGCCGTGGCCGACCTGCGCGCGGCGTGCGACGACCTCCCGTTCGTCCGTGCGCTGGCAGACGGCACGCTGGCGAGCGATGAGTTCGAGGCGTACCTGCACCAGGACGCGCTGTACCTGGCGGCGTACTCGCGGGTGCTCGCGCGGGCGAGCGAGCTGGCGCCCGACGGTGCCGCGCAGGCGTTCTGGGCGCGCGGCGCGAGCCGCTGCCTGGACGTCGAGGCGCAGCTGCACCGCGACCGGCTGTCGCGTGCGGGACGGGCGTGGGGCGGTCCGGCGTCCGCGGTGACGACGGCCTACACGGACCACCTGCTGGCCGTCGGCGCGCGGGGCTCGTACGCGGAGCTCACGGCCGCCGTGCTGCCGTGCTACTGGCTGTACGCCGACATCGGCGCGCGCATCCTCGCCCGGGCCGGCGACGTCACGGCGCACCCGTACGGCGACTGGGTCGCCACCTACGGCGACCCGGGCTTCGCGGCGGCGGCCGACGAGGCACGCCGGCTGTGCGACGCGGCCGCACGCGAGGTCGGTGCCGCGACCCGCGCGCGGATGCTCGCCGCGTTCGTCCGCTCGTGCGAGCACGAGGTCGCGTTCTTCGACCAGGTCGACGCTGCGGAGCAGGCCGACCCGGCGCGGCGGGCTGACGGCGCGCGACAGGGCGACCCGACGGGACGCGGCGCCGTCGCGCTGGTGGCCGCCGGGGGCGCCGCCTCCTGATCCGGTGCCGGTGGCTCCTCAGGGGGCGGGCCACCGGCACCGCGGTACGACCGCACCGTCGCGGTGTCAGCAGCCGTCGGGGCCGCAGACGTCCCCGACGGCGACGGCGGCGAGCGGGTTCGCCTCGCGCCAGCCGGCGTCGAGCAGCTGGGCGAAGACCTCGGCCGGCTGGGCGCCGGAGACGGCGTACCGGCGGTCGACGACGAAGAACGGCACGCCCGTCAC